>JBNMKO010000011.1:0-58479 GCA_050874385.1 Eubacteriales bacterium | reverse complement strand
TGTAAAGGCTTCCGACACAAAGATTGACGAGCTTGGCGATGTTGTCGCTGTAGATGGTCAGGTTATAGCCTTTTCGAGCATGGAATATTTTATGCTGAATAAGCCCGCCGGGGTCATCACAGCCACACTTGACAAGAAGGCAAAGACGGTTCTTGACCTTATCGACGAGAGGACGAGAAATGACCTTTTTCCTGTCGGAAGGCTTGACAAGGACACGGAAGGGCTGCTTCTCATAACAAACGACGGCGACCTTGCGCACAGACTGCTAGCGCCTAAAAAGCATGTGGACAAGGTGTATTATGCGGATATTCGCGGGGTTGTCACGGATGAGCATGTCAGGCAGTTTGCGGCGGGGCTGACACTTCTTGACGGGACACCTGTCATGCCGGGTGAGCTTGTAATTCTTGACACTGACAGTGAAGAGGGTACGTCAAAAATACAGCTCACAATACACGAGGGCAAATTTCATCAGGTGAAGCGCATGTTTGAGGCGGTTGGCACGGAAGTCGTCTACCTTAAAAGGCTTTCGATGGGACCACTTTTGCTCGATGAGAGCCTTGCGCCGGGTGAGTACAGACGGCTCACCGACGAAGAGATTAAGATTTTGAAGGAGGCAACGGCATAGACCGTTCACATATATGGAATATAGCTATAATGATTTAGTAAAGGACAAAAAAGCGGTTTTGTTCGACCTTGACGGGACACTCGTCGACTCCATGTGGGTGTGGAGAAGTATAGATATAGATTTTTTGGGCGCTGTGGGAAAGGAACTTCCCGAAGATTTGCAAAAGTGCATCGAGGGGATGAGTTTTACCGAGACAGCGGAATATTTTAAGAAGCGTTTTGATATCAAAGATGATGGTGAAGATATAAAAGAAAAATGGAACAAGATGGCTTACGACAAGTACACCTCCGAGGTCAAGTTAAAGAAGGGCGCAAAGGAATTTCTGGCACGTCTCAAGGCGGACGGAATACTTGTGGGTATCGCCTCGAGCAATTCGATGACGCTTATAGAGGGTGCACTCAAGGCTGAGGGAGTTCTTGAGTACTTTGATGCGATAACGACAGCTTGCGAGGCGGGAGCCGGAAAGCCAGCGCCGGACATTTATCTTTTGGCGGCAAAGAAGCTCAATGTTGAGCCGGAAAAATGCCTTGTTTTTGAGGATATCCCTATGGGAATTATGGCAGGCAATGCTGCCGGAATGACCACGGTTGCCGTTGACGATGACTACTCGAAGGGTATGCGCGGGGAGAAGACGAAGCTTGCTAATTACTTTATTGACGATTTTACAGATATAAAATAATGAAGATTGTGTGGGAAATACATTTGGGACAGTAAAAAACACTGCCAAGGATGTATTACAATTTCACAATAGTTTGGCTATGCCGAATTGTTAAAAAAGACATAAAAAAACACACTTTTCATTTCTATTTGCGCCGCGGTATGGCGGCATGGGAGATTTGAATGAAAGATTTTTTACCGATATGCAGGGAAGATATGGAAAAGAGGGGATGGACGCAGTGCGATTTCGTCTTTGTCATAGGTGATGCCTATGTCGACCATTCTTCATTTGGACCTGCCATAATAAGCAGAATACTTGAGTTAAACGGCTACAAGGTCGGAATTATATCACAGCCTGACTGGAAAAATAAGGAGAGCATATCTGTGCTCGGAGAGCCAAGGCTAGGATTTCTGGTGGCAGCAGGAAACATGGACTCGATGGTCAACCACTACACGGTCTCTAAGAAGAGAAGAAACTTCGATGCGTACACTCCGGGCGGGGTGATTGGCAAAAGACCTGATTATGCGACAATTGTTTACTGCAACCTGATAAGGCAGACATACAAAAAGACACCTATAATAATCGGCGGAATTGAGGCGAGCCTTAGACGACTTGCACATTATGACTACTGGTCAAATAAGGTTAAGCGCTCGATACTCTTAGACAGCGGCGCGGATATAATTTCCTACGGAATGGGCGAGCACTCCATTGTGGAGATTGCCGATGCGTTAAGCGCCGGGATTGATGTGAAGGACATAACTTTTATAAGAGGAACAGTCTATAAGGCTAAAAGTCTTGACCATTTATATGACGAGTACATTATGCTCCCTTCATTTGATGAGATATGCGCTGATAAAAAGACTTATGCGGAGAGCTTTTACAAGCAGTACTGCAATACAGACCCGTTTGTGGCAAAGCATCTTGTGGAGAAGTACAAGGATAAGGAGTATGTGGTGCAAAATCCGCCGTCATATCCGCTCACACAGCAGGAGTTTGATGATGTGTACTCCATGGATTACATGAACGCATGGCACCCATCCTACGATGCGCTTGGCGGTGTTCCGGCATTTGCGGAGATTAAGTTCAGCCTCACAAGCAACAGAGGTTGTTTTGGTGGCTGCTCTTTTTGTGCGCTTACTTTCCATCAGGGCAGAATAGTTCAGGCTAGAAGCCACGAGTCCCTTGTCGAGGAGGCAAAGAGGATGACGCAAGAGCCTGATTTTAAGGGGTATATCTACGATGTCGGAGGTCCTACGGCAAATTTCCGCCGTCCGTCCTGTGACAAGCAGCTCACCAAGGGCGTGTGCACCAACAAGCAGTGCCTTTTTCCAAAGCCGTGCGGCAACTTAAAGGTTGACCACAGCGACTATGTTGAATTGCTGAGAAAGCTTCGCAAAGTTCCGAATGTGAAGAAAGTCTTTGTGCGCTCTGGAATACGTTTTGACTACGTTATGGCTGACAAGGATGACACTTTTATGGAAGAATTATGTAAGTATCATATAAGCGGTCAGCTCCGTGTCGCACCGGAGCATATTTCCGACAATGTGTTAAGGCTTATGGGCAAACCTGAAAATTCGGTCTATGAAGCTTTTCTTAAAAGATACACAACCATAAATGGCAGGCTCGGCAAGGAGCAGTACGCAATTCCTTACCTTATGTCATCGCATCCGGGCTCGACGCTTGAGGACGCGATTGCGCTTGCGGAATATATCAGGGATTTGGGCTATATGCCGGAGCAGGTTCAGGATTTTTATCCGACACCTTCGACTATATCGACATGTATGTACTACACGGGGCTTGACCCGCGCGATTTAAAGCCTGTCTACGTCACGACCAACCCGCACGAGAAGGCGATGCAGCGCGCGCTTATACAGTTTAGAAATCCTGAGAACTACGACCTTGTAAAAGAGGCTCTCCTAAAGGCTCACAGGCAGGATTTAATCGGCTTTGACAAGCACTGTCTCATTCCTCCAAGAAAGATGTCACACAGTTTTGATGACAGGAAGAATGGTAACGCGAAAGCGGATAACACAAGGACTGGCAGTATAAAAGCCGACAATAAAAAGGCTGACAGCAGAAAGAATGACAGCAGAAAATCGAGCAACGGCAAAGCTGGCAATAGAAATGCTGACAATAGGAAAGTAAATAGCAGTATAGATAATAAAAATACTGGCAAAACGAATGGCAATTCGGGCAGAAACGGAAAAAGCAGCGGAGGCGGTGATAAAAACAACAAATATACCACCGATACACGCAAAAAGAGCGATTTTGTGAAAAAAGGTGCATCACACGGTAAGAGCAGATAATAGTTTTAAAATACGTCTAGAGTAGTAAAATATCAAATAAGATGCATCATTATTTTACAATAGTTGAGATATGATGAACTATTGTAAAATACGCAAAAGAGTGTTTCACATTACTATTTGAGCTGTGGATGGCAGCATTGGGATTAGTTTGGCATAACGGAATGGAGACGACATGAAAATAGCAGTGGTTACAGGGGCATCTTCGGGGATGGGGAGAGAATTTGCTAGGCAGATTGCGGCAAGGTATTCAAAGTTTGACGAGATATGGCTTATAGCGAGAAGGACGGAGCTTCTTGAGGAGGTCGCGGCGGAGATTAAGATGACATCGAGAATAATCTCGCTCGACCTGTCAAGCATGGAGGAGCTGGAAGCCTTGAAGGGACTTTTTGAGGAGAACAAGCCGGATATCAAGCTTTTGGTAAACTGTGCAGGATACGGTAAGAGCGGAAGCTTTGAGGAGCTTGGTTATGAGGAACAGCTCGGCATGATTGATGTAAATTGTCGTGCGCTCACGGCGGTGACAAAAATGTGCCTCCCTTATATTTCACCAAATTCGAGAATAATTGAGCTTGCATCCGCCGCCGCATTCATGCCACAGCCCGATTTTGCCGTGTACGCTGCCACAAAAGCGTATGTCCTTAGCTTTTCAAAGGCTCTCAACAAGGAATTAAAGCCGCGAAAGATTACAGTCACAGCGGTATGCCCGGGGCCTGTCGACACACAATTTTTCGACATATCGGGAAAGAACGTAAAGCCTTTGAAGAAAATGGTTATGGCAAAGCCGGAGGACGTGGTCGGGCAGGCGATAAATGACGCGGCGCTTGGTAATGAACTCAGCATCTACGGAAGAGCGATGAAAATGGCACATATTGCAGGGCGTTTTCTGCCGCACAGACTTCTTATGAAATTCTTTTAACCAAATCAAGTAAGTCCCCTGCTTCAATTGCATGCAATAGCTTCAATTGCATGCAATAGCTTCTATTGCATGGAGCAATAATCAGTGGGTGGGGACTTGCTTGGATACAGGAGGGGTACAAGTCCCTCACTTTTGTTGTGCAGAGCAATAAGCGATGGGGAGGGATTTGCCTGAGGTATAGTGGCAAATAGGATTATATTTTGCAGATGCAGTGCGCTGGATATTTATGGAATGGAGTGTGTTATGGGAAATATTATGAAGAATGTTCCAAAGGGAACTCCCGGATATTTTAAAAATCGAAAGATAAAGACAGGAATGGCTATGGCGAGCGGCTACCTTTTGGTGCTCCTTTTATTTTTTACCGGAATTATAGTTTTTGCAGACCGCGGAAATCTGCTCACCGTTGCCGCTATTCTTATGATGCTGCCTACAGGAAAGATGACGGTCAATTTTCTTATGTATCCAAGAAAGGGGCAGGCTGATGCCGCTGAATTTGACGAGATGTGCAAAAGCTATGACAAGCTGACTATTTTGGCGGATATTTTTATAACTCCGGAGAAAAAGAGCATTGAGCTTCCTTATGTTGCGATAGACAAGGCGCATGTCCTTGTCTACTGTGCCGATAAAAAGCTCGACACAACATATCACGGCAAGTACATAAAGGACTTTTTAAAGCGCTCGGATATCACAGTGGATGTAAGTTTTTATACTGACCTTAACAAGTTCAAAAAGAGACTTGCGGCGTTGAACAGCTCGGCTCCGGCAGAGTACACGCAGGAAGAAAAACAGCGCATAGAGGATATCACTTACAATATTAAAATATTATCAATTTAGAAGCGAGGAAAAGATGCAGGAATTTACAATAGGCAAAAATGAGGCGGGGCAGAGGCTTGACAAGTATCTCGGAAGGATATTAAAGGAAGCACCGGTGTCATTTTTTTACAAGATGATGAGAAAAAAGAATATCGTGTTAAACGGCGCAAAGTGCACCGGGAAAGAGCAGCTTGCGGTTGGCGACAGTGTGAAGCTTTTTCTCTCCGACGAGACTATTGAGAAATTTGGCGGTTCTAAAAATGTTCCCGATGTGAGCCGCGCATACCCGTATAAAAAGCTTGACATCGTGTACGAGGACGACGACGTGATATTTGTGAACAAGCCGTCGGGAATGTTGACGCAGAAGGCGGCACCGACGGATGTTTCATTAAATGAGTATATTATAGGATATCTTTTGCGCGAGAAAAAGATAGATGAAGCGCAGCTTAGAACCTTTAAACCGTCCGTGTGCAACCGCCTTGACCGCAATACCAGCGGGCTTGTCCTCGCCGGAAAATCCATGAAAGGAAGCCGCGAGCTTTCGCTTATGATTAAGGAACGAACTCTTGAAAAATATTATCTGACTGTGGTTAAGGGCAAAGTGGCGCGCGACAGCAGTGTGTGTGGACTTTTGATAAAGGATGAGGCTTCAAATAAGGTCAGCATAAGACCTCTTGAGGCGGACACGGTTGCCGAGAGTGATGAGAGGTATATAAGAACCGACTACCATGTTCTAGGCTATGGCGAGGATTACACGGTGCTGGAGGTACATCTCATAACCGGACGACCTCACCAGATTAGGGCGCATCTTGCAATGCTGGGGCATCCTGTGCTCGGCGACTTCAAATACGGCGACAGAAAAATCAATGAGAAGTACAAGCTGAAAGACCAGCTCCTTCACGCTTACCGCGTGGTTCTCCCCGATGGCAGGGAGTACAAGGCGGATGTGCCGCGCAGACTTCAGGAATTTACCAACAAGGCTATGCTTTGAACTATAACTATTGCAGGTGATTGTTGTGTTGAACAGTTGTGGAAGTTTTCTAGAACGAAGTCACCCCTTTTTGGAGATGTAATAGTTTAATTATGCCGAACTAATGTGCGGACTAGAAGTGTACTAGAAAAATCTTACAATGTACAGCATAGATGCACTAAGTCTTGTAACCTGTTATTTCAAATTATTATAAAAAAGAAGAGGTGTCCCACACATGCCCACATGGAACTCAAGAGGTCTTAGGGGCTCCACGCTTGAGGAGCTTATAAATCAGAGCAATGACCGTTACCGCGAAAAAAATCTCGCTCTCATACAGAAAATTCCCACTCCTATTACCCCGATTAACATGGACAAGGAGCACAAGCATATCACGCTTGCGTATTTTGACAAGAAGAGTACCGTCGATTATATCGGGGTGGTTCAGGGCATTCCCGTGTGTTTTGACGCGAAGGAATGTACCTCTGACACTTTTCCGCTTCACAATATCCATGAGCACCAGATGGATTTTATGGGGCAGTTTGAAAAACAGGGGGGTATCTCGTTTCTTATCATATTTTATTCCAAGAAAGATGAAAAATTTTATGTCCCGTACAGACATGTCTTAAAGTTCTGGAACAGGATGATGGAGGGCGGGAGAAAGAGCTTCCGCTACGAGGAGCTTGACTTGTCCTACAAAATAAGGACGCACTCGGGCGTTATGGTTCATTATCTCGAACAGCTTCAAAAGGATTTGTCCGAGAGGGACGAAAAAGATTGACAATTCTATGACATTTTGATATAGTACTATCACATGGTAGCAAATTACCAATTTACTACGATAAAGTGAACGATGGTGAAAGTGAGGAACTATGGAACGTAAATTACTGCACACACCGGAGGGTGTGAGAGATTTATATGGAACTGAATGTGAGAATAAGCTTCTGTTGCAGAACAGGATGCATCAGGTTCTGAAGCTGTACGGCTATCGAGATATACAGATGCCGTCTTTTGAGTTTTTTGATATATTCAACAAGGAGCGCGGAAGTGTCGCCTCAAAGAACATGTTTAAGTTCTTTGACCGCGAGGGAAACACGCTGGTGTTAAGACCCGATATGACACCGCAGGTTGCAAGATGCGCGGCGAAGTACTTTGAAAATGAGGAACTTCCTATTAAGCTGTGCTATCTTGGAAATACATTTGTAAATAAAAGCTCATATCAGGGGCGATTGAAAGAGACAACACAGCTTGGATGCGAGCTCATCGGCGACAATTCGGTGACGGCGGATGCGGAGATGGTTGCCATGATGATTGAGGCGCTTCTCACAGCCGGGTTAAAGGAATTTCAGGTTGAGGTCGGGCAGGTCGCATATTTTAAGGGGCTTGTAAATTAAGCCGGGATTGACGTTGACACGGAGGAAGAGCTACGACTTCTCATACAGAAGAAGAACTTTTTCGGGGTTGAGGAGCTTGCAAGAGGCTGTGGGCTTTCTGACTCTATGAGGGAGGCACTCTTTATGCTTCCGCAGCTTTTTGGCTCACCTGAAAAGCTCGATGAGGCGAAAAACTATGTGCATAATGAGGAGTCGCTCGGGGCAATCGAGCATCTAAAGAATGTGTATGAGCTTTTAAAAGTTTACGGCTATGAAAAATATGTCTCATTTGACCTTGGAATGTTGAGCGAGCTTACATATTATACGGGCATTATATTCAGGGCAGTGACCTACGAGGTGGGAGAGCCGGTGGCAAATGGCGGACGTTATGACGAGCTTATATGTCAGTACGGCAAGCCGGCGGCATCAATCGGTTTTTCAATAAATGTGGACTTCGTTCTGTTGGCTCTTAACAGGCAGAAGATTGACCTTCCGGCTGAAAAACTTCCGCTTATGATATTATATAGAGCTGACGATGCGGCAGACGCGATAAGGCTTGCCGACCACTACCGCAAGTCCGGGATAAGTGTAGGACTTTTTCCTTTTGCCGAGGGAAGAACAAAGCAGGACTACGAAAAGCTTGCACTCTCGGAAGGTTACGGTTCGGTTATCGTGGCGGACAGAGCATTAGGAGGATTAGTGTGAAATGAGATATATTACGTTTGCGTTGGCGAAGGGCAGACTTGCCAAGAAAACCCTTGAAATGTTTGAGCAGATTGGAATAACCTGTGAGGAGATGAAGGACGAGAGCTCCAGGAAGCTTATTTTTACAAACGAGGAGCTTGGGCTTAGATTTTTCCTCGCAAAGGCTAATGACGTGCCGACCTATGTTGAGTACGGTGCGGCAGATATCGGAATTGTGGGCAAGGACACAATACTTGAGGAGGGGCGAAATCTCTATGAGGTCTACGACCTCGGCATAGGCAAGTGCCGCATGTGCGTGTGCGGGCCTGAGAGCGCGAGAAAGTATCTAAACGGGCATGAGCTTATACGAGTTGCGACCAAGTACCCAAACATAGCGAAGGACTATTTTTACAACAGAAAGCACCAGACAGTTGAGATTATAAAACTAAACGGTTCTATTGAGTTAGCTCCGATTGTAGGGCTTTCCGAGGTGATTGTAGACATCGTTGAGACGGGAACGACACTGCGCGAGAATGGGCTTTGTGTGCTCGACGAGGTGTGCGACCTCTCTGCGAGAATGGTTGTAAATCAGGTCAGCATGAAGATGGAGAATGAGCGAATTTTGAAGATAATAAACGATTTGAGAAAATATGTGGAGGCTAAGTAAGGTATGAGAAAAGTTGTATTAAACGAAGCTACAAAGAAGGATATACTTGAGAACCTTTTAAAGAGAAGCCCTAACAGCTATGGCAAATTTGAGGCGAGCGTTGCGGCAATCCTTGCCGACGTGAAAGAAAAGGGCGACGAGGCTGTATTCGACTACACGAAAAAGTTCGACGGTGCGGACATAAATGCCGACAATATTGTTGTCACTAAGGAGGAGATTGATGAGGCTTATTCGCTTGTCGATGAGCAGCTTGTCGAGGTTATAAGAAAGGCACTTGTAAACATCCGCGATTACCACGCAAAGCAGAAGCAGTACAGCTGGTTTGACTCCACACCTAACGGGACAATTCTCGGTCAGAAGGTCACACCGCTCAACCGCGTGGGTGTGTACGTTCCGGGCGGTAAAGCCGCATATCCTTCATCGGTTCTTATGAACATCATTCCGGCAAAAGTTGCAGGTGTAGACCAGATTATAATGACAACACCTCCGGGAAAGGATGGAAAGGTCAACCCGGGAACACTCGTGGCGGCAAATGAGGCGGGGGTTGATGCAATCTACAAGGTCGGCGGAGCGCAGGCTATAGCGGCTATGGCTTATGGAACAGACTGCATCAAGAAGGTTGACAAGATTGTCGGCCCCGGAAATATATATGTTGCTCTCGCAAAGAAGGCTGTATACGGTCATGTTAGCATCGACTCGATAGCCGGCCCTAGCGAGATACTTGTCATTGCGGACGAGACGGCAAATCCGCGCTATGTGGCAGCAGACCTTTTGTCACAGGCGGAGCATGACGAGATGGCATCGGCAATCCTTATAACGACGAGCGAGGAGCTTGCAGACAGGGTTTCAAAGGAGATTGACGGTTTTGTGGCAGAGCTTTCAAGAAGTGAGATTATAAGCAAATCGCTTGAAAATTATGGATATATTCTCATCGCGAAGGATATCGAGGAGGCGGTTGAGACGGCAAACGAGATTGCTTCCGAGCACCTTGAGATTGTGACAAAAGACCCGTTCACGGTTATGACAAAAATCCGCAATGCCGGAGCGATATTCCTCGGCGAGTACAGTTCAGAGCCGCTCGGCGACTATTTTGCAGGCCCTAACCATGTGCTTCCTACAAACGGAACAGCCAAGTTTTTCTCGCCTTTGAGCGTTGACGACTTTATAAAGAAATCAAGCATCATATCCTACTCAAGAGAGGCGTTAGAGCCAATCCATGAGGACATTATCAAGTTTGCAAATGCTGAGAGACTTACGGCACATGCAAATTCCATAAAGGTTCGTTTTGAAAACAAATAAAGGCGGTGATTTGATTTGAGAGTTGCATCAATCGAAAGAAAGACATCGGAGACGGATATAAATATCACGCTCAATCTCGACGGAAATGGGAAGTCGGATATTGATACGGGAATTGGCTTTTTTGACCATATGCTAAAGAGCTTTTCAAAGCACGGTTTCTTTGACCTTGAGGTCAAAGTTAAAGGCGATTTATACGTTGACTGCCACCACACGATAGAAGATACGGGAATTGTGCTCGGTGAGGCGATAAAGCAGGCGCTCGGCGACAAGAAATCCATAAGACGCTATGGGAATATGATGCTGCCGATGGATGAGACGCTTGTTCTGTGTGCCATAGACCTGTCGGGCAG
The DNA here is from genome assembly GCA_050874385.1 of Eubacteriales bacterium. Lineage (GTDB taxonomy): Bacteria > Bacillota > Clostridia > Lachnospirales > Lachnospiraceae > CAG-882. The sequence goes on along the minus strand of JBNMKO010000011.1, from coordinate 47,821 downwards.
ACCGTACCTCAACTTTAATGGTGAGTTCACCACAGACAGGGTTGGGGATTTTGACACGGAGATGGTGAAGGAGTTTTTCTATGCCGTGTCCTACAGTGCCGGGATGAACCTTCACATAAAACAACTTGACGGTGACAATAATCATCACATCATAGAGGCGATGTTCAAGGCATTTGCAAAGGCGCTCGACGAGGCGGTGTCCATTGACCCGCGCATCACTGACGTGCTGTCAACCAAGGGCGCATTATAAAGACAACAGAGAGGGTTAATTTTATGAAGAAAATAGTTCCTGTTCTTTTTTTGAAGGATAAAAAGGTATTTAACGACAGGGAGTGTCTTACGCCTGTTGCGGATGATATGTCGGCGGTGGATATATGTCTCAGACTTGAGGCGGCGGGGGCGGATGAGTTCCTCATAATGGATTTGTCGTACGACGATGCCTCGCATGATGCCGCGATATCCGTTGTCAGGGAGATTGGGAGACAGACAGACCTGCCTCTTAATGTCGGCGGAAACATCAAGCGCGTTGAGGATGTAAAAAAGTATCTGTACGCGGGCGGGCGCAGGGCGGTTCTTGATTTGGCTGTCGAGGCGGATATTGCAATGATGACCGAGGTGTCTAACAGGTTCGGAAGTGAGAAGATAGGTGTTCTTGTAAATGATGCAACATTTGACACGGAGACAGCCGATTTGTGCGCGGAGAACAAGGTAAATTCGTTTTTTAACGGGGATTTTGAAGGTTTTTATGCAAATTCGGATTTCTATCTGGTCAAGGCTGATATAGATTGTGATTATAATTCCTATAAGGAAGAGTTAAAAAAGCAGGGCTTTGAGGTGGTAAGCTTCACATCGTCCATAGCTTTTTCGGATTTTAAGTTGAACAGCGACGGTCTCATTCCTGTCATCGTTCAGGACTATAAGACCGACGAGGTTCTTATGCTCGCCTACATGAATGAGGAGGCATTTGACAACACATTAAAGACGGGGCTTATGACTTATTACAGCAGAAGCCGCCGGCAGCAGTGGGTGAAGGGCGAGACATCGGGACATTACCAGTATGTGAAGTCTCTTGACATCGACTGCGACAATGACACGCTTTTGGCGAAGGTGAAGCAGCTTGGCGCGGCGTGCCACACGGGAAATTACAGCTGTTTTTACAGAAATCTTGTCTCAAAAGACTATGTCGAGACCAACCCGCTCAAGGTGTTTAAGGATGTCATGGCGGTCATTGAGGACAGAAAACTCCATCCAAAGGAGGGCTCTTACACCAACTATCTCTTTGACAAGGGCATCGACAAGATTTTGAAAAAGTGCGGTGAGGAGGCGACGGAGATTATAATCGCAGCCAAGAACCCTGACCCAGAGGAGATAATCTACGAGATTTCGGACTTTTTGTACCATGTCATGGTGCTCATGTCGCTAAAGGGCGTGACTTGGGAGGAGATTACGGCGGAGTTAGCGAAACGCTGATATACAAAAGAGCATTTTATTGCTGTTTGAGCTAATGCAAATTAGTTATATGGAGATTAGTGTGAAAAATACATCTAAGACAGTAAAAGACACTGTCTAAGATGTATTACAATTTCACAATAGTTCAGCATCGCTGAACTAATACTATTTGAGTCACTGCAAAAGCAGTGACGTGGAGAGTATTATGAGAAAATATGTTATAACAACACTTTATGATAAAATCACAGCCGTCACATTCGAGGAGGGCAAGCCTTCACTTATCAATGTCTATGATAAAAATGGCAGCGATAGTGGGGCTGCCCTCCTCGGAAACGTATATATAGGCCGTGTACAGAATGTGGTCAAAAATATCAATTCGGCATTTATTGAGATAGCGAAGGATGTTGTATGTTATTATTCGTTGACTGATAACACACAGCATCATTTTTTAAACAGAAAAAATACTGACAAGGTTTGTCAGGGAGATTTGATGCTCGTTCAGGTCTCAAAGGAGGCGATAAAGACAAAGGCTCCTTCCGTGTCATCGCAGATAAGCATAACGGGAAATTATCTTGTGATGTCGCTTGACGGCAAGGGCGAGGTCGCCGTATCGGCGAAGATAAGGGACAATCACTACAGAAAAGATATCCATGAGCGTCTGCTTGTGTACATCGAGAAGGCGGAGAAGAGAATGAGCCTTGTAGTGAGGACTGCCGCGTATGAGGCAGACGAGAGCGAGATTATAAAGGAAGCCGAGTACATGTCAGAGCTTGAGCAGTCGATACACATCAAATCTACGTCACGCCCGGCGTTTACATGTCTTTATAAGAAGGAAGAACAGTATGTGTCGGATATTCGCGAGAGCAAGTTTACCGATGGCGACAGCATAGTTACGGATGACGCGCAGATACTTGAAAATATTACAGCGGGTGTCCCGGCGGCAAAAAATATCGCTAAATTGTACGACGACAAGCTTTTGCCGTTATACAAGTGCTACAGTCTTGAAAAAGTTTTAAATGACGCGCTAAATCCGCATGTATGGCTTAAATCGGGCGCTTATCTCATAATCGAGCCGACAGAGGCGCTTACGGTTATCGACGTGAATACGGGAAAATTTGACGGGAACAAAAAGAACAGGGAGGAGACTTTTCTCAAGATAAATCTCGAGGCGGCAGCAGAAATATGCAGGCAGCTAAAGCTTAGAAATATATCCGGGATAGTGATAGTGGACTTTATAAATATGGAAAATCCTGAGCACAACCAGACTGTCATAAATTTCCTAAAGGCGGAATTATCAAAGGACTGTGTGCCTTCTTTTTTTATAGAAATGACCAAGTTAGGGCTTGTTGAGATAACCAGAAAAAAGATTAAAAAACCATTATACGAAAATTTTTCGAGAATTTTTTAAAAAAAATACACATAACAGATTGTTTTTTACTTGATTTTTATATATAATTAAAATTACATGAAAAAAATACAAACAAATAATGTGTAAAACACGGAAATTGAGGTACCCCAAAATGGATATCAGAATTGAGAATCTGACAAAGGCTTATGGAGATTTTAAGGCAGTTGACAATATGAACCTCCATATAGCAGACGGTGAGCTTGTTGGTCTTTTAGGCCCTTCCGGATGTGGAAAATCTACAACTCTTTTCATGCTTGCAGGTCTTTCAGACCCTACTTCCGGAAATATTTACTTCGGAGATAAGAATGTAACCAAGGTCGCTCCGGAGGACAGAGAGATTGGTCTTGTGTTCCAGAACTATGCGCTGTATCCGCACATGACAGTTGAGGAGAACATCATGTTCCCGCTCATCAACCGCAAGGTTAAGAAGCCGGAGGCAAGGGAGCGCGCCGCGGAGATGGCAAAGCTTGTTCAGCTCGATGGTCTTTTAAAGCGTAAGCCTAAGGAGTTATCAGGTGGTCAGCAGCAGCGAGTTGCCATCGCGAGAGCACTTGTAAAGAAGCCGGGGGTTCTGCTTCTTGATGAGCCGCTTTCTAACCTTGATGCAAAGCTTCGTATCGAGACGAGAGAGGAAATCAGAAGAATTCAGCAGGAGGTTAAGATTACAACCATCTTCGTAACACATGACCAGGAGGAGGCGATGAGCATTTCCGACCATATCGCTGTCATGAAGAGCGGTGTCGTACAGCAGTACGAGGTTCCTCAGACAATGTACCTTAACCCGGACAACCTGTTTGTTGCACAGTTCCTCGGAATGCCACAGGTCAACACTTTCTCGGTTGATGTCAAGGGAGGAAATATTTACTGCAACGGAACACTTCTTCGTTCAGGCTGTGAGATTAAGGACGGAACATATACCGCCGGTATACGTCCTGAGTCCTTTGAGGTTGCGAAGGATGGCATAACAGTCAAGGCTGCTCATGTCAGAATGACAGGCCGTGACCTTCTCATTCATTTTGAAATTGGCAGCACTGAATTTAGAATCCTTGTTCATTCCGACCTTTCAATCAAAGAAGGTGATGAGTTTACTATCCGCGCGCGCAAGAACCAGATTATGATTTTTGACGCTGCCGAGAAGAGCTTAGGTAAATTTTAATTGAGGAGAGGCTGACTATGGAAAAAAAGAGCATGAAGGGCTATCTCTATCTGATGCCCGCATTGATAATTATTCTTTTATTTACCGCTTATCCTCTTGTGAGAGCCTTTCTTATGAGCTTTTACGAAGACTACAGTATGATTAGCGGTGAGTACAGCAGAATCGGTCTTGGCAATTACAGAGACCTCTTTGGCGACAAGGATTTCATAAAGGCGCTTAGAAATACAAGTATATACGTTGTGTTCGTTGTGCCTTGTTCAATCGCGTTGTCACTTCTTATTGCGGTACTTTTAAACAGCAACATTAAATTTCAGGGATTATTCCAGACGATTTTCTTCCTTCCGTATGTAACCAGCGTTATCGCTATCGGTCTTGTATGGAGTTGGATTTTTAACAGCAACTATGGTTTGTTAAACTATATGCTCAGTTGGTTTGGAATTGACAAGATACAGTGGCTCAACAAGCCAAAGTATGCGCTGCCTTCTCTTATCATATTCAGTGTGTGGAAGAGCATGGCGTTTGATATTCTGATATTCCTCGCCGGACTTCAGACAATTCCGAAAGACCTCTACAATGCGGCGAGAGTTGACTCTACTCCTAAGTGGAGAGTATTCTGGAAGATTACGGTTCCGGGAATTGCACCGATGATTTCATACGCATTTATCATGGGCTTTATCAGTGCATTCAAGGTATACAATGAGGTATTCTCTCTCTGGGGAGGCAAGGCAGGCCCTGCCAACAGTGCAATAACGGTTGTGTACTATATTTACGACAAGTTCTATAACAGCTATAACTATGGACTTGCATCCGCAGCGGCTGTTATATTGTTCCTTATCATTCTCGCGCTCACCATTGTTCAGAGAATGATGGGAAAAAGAAAGTAGGAGGCATATATGAACAAAAAAAGAAAAGTATTAAATATCATATCGACAGTGCTAAAGTATGCTGTTCTTATATTGGGAGCATTATTTACACTTATGCCTTTCCTTTGGATGATTTCGTCATCCTTAAAGACACCGGCTGAGATTACATCAATTCCGCCTACGATTTTACCGTCGTCACCACAGTGGTCTAACTATGCCGAGGCATGGAAGGCTGCACCGTTCCCAAGATATTTCCTGAACACAATTATTGTCACGATATTCTCGACAATAGGAGTGCTTGCAACGGCAATTCTTTCCGCGTTTGCATTTTCAAGGCTCAATTTTCCGGGAAAGAAGATTATATTTTCACTTTTTCTTGCGACACTTATGATACCGGGCGAGATGTTAATCATCACCAACTTCATCACAATCACCAAGTTAAAGTGGGTTGACACATATCAGGCTATGATTGTTCCGTACATGTCGAATGTGTTCTATATTTACCTTTTGACACAGTTTTTCTCACAGGTGCCTGAATCATTGTATCTTGCGGCAAAGGTCGACAAGTGCAGTGACTTTAAGTTTATGATGAAGATAATGGTTCCTATGAACAAGAGTGCCATAACTACAATAGCGATACTTAATATTATTGGATGCTGGAACTCATTCCTCTGGCCATTGCTTGTAACAAACGACCAGAACATGAGAGTAATCTCCAACGGACTTGTGCGTTTCCAGACGGAGGCAGGTTCTAACTATGAGCTTATCATGGCAGCATCAACCATAATGGTTATGCCAATCATCATTGTATACCTTTTCCTTAGAAAGTACATTATTGAGGGTGTAACCCAGAGCGGACTCAAGAGCTGATAATACTCGAATTTTTAGCTGACAAAAAATATGTATTGACAAAAGATTGCCCAAGGTAGTACCATAACTACCTGTGAAGCAATAAATGGACAGAGTTTTCTGTCTGCACACAAAAAAGGAGAGAAAAAAGAAATGAAACTCAAGAAGGGACTTGCTGTAGCACTTACAGCGACAATGGCATTCGGTACACTTACAGGATGCAGCAACAATAGCAGCAACAACGAGACAACAACAAACGGTACAAGTCAGTCTGAGACAACATCTGTAGCAGAGTCAACATCCGCAACAGAGACTACATCAGCAGAGGCAACAAGCGGTGCCGCAAGTGACAACGCAGGTATTGAGTCTTGTACTATCGAGTTCTGGCATGCAATGAGCAACAAGCAGGAGGAGGAGCTTGTAGCCCTCACTGACAAGTTCAACGCTGAGAACGAGTATGGTATCACTGTTAACCTTACAAATCAGGGTGCATACAAGGATTTAAGTTCTAAGCTCACAGCTAACGCTGCTGCTGACACACTTCCTGACCTTGCACAGGCATACAACAACTGGTTATCAGGATATTCAGACAAGCTTGTTCATCTTGATGATTTTGTAGCTAATGATTTCGATAACTGGGATGACATCGTTGAGGGCTACAGAACAGAGAACAGCCAGTTCGGTTTTATCAGTGGTGTTCCATTCAACAAGAGTACTTATGTTCTTTTCTATAACAAGACTATGTTCGATGAGCTCGGTTTGACAGCTCCTACAACATGGGATGAGCTTCTTACTGTAGCTGAGACAATCAAGACTGAGAAGGGTATCGAGGCAATCGGTTGGGATGACCTTTCTGGAATGTTCCAGTCCATGCTCGTTCAGAACGGATGTGACTATATCGATGAGAATGGTGCATTATTTGACAATGAGAAGGGTCTTGAGACTGTAGAGTACATTATGAACCTTTACAACAACGGCTATGCACGTCTTGTAGGTGAGGACAAGTACTTCTCCAACGTAATCAGCAACCAGTTAATCGCTTCATATGTTGGTTCATCAACAGGTGCTTCCTACATCACAGTAGACGGATGGGAGCTTGGTGTTGCTCCACTTGTAAGCAACACAGACAAGGCAGCTAACGCAGCAGGAACTAACATTGTTATGTTCTCAAAGGATACAAATAAGCAGAAGGCAGCTTGGGAGTACCTCAAGTTCTTAACAAGCGCAGACGCAACAACAGAGTGGGCTATGGCAACAGGTTATCTTCCTGTCAGAACATCTGCTTATGAGTCAGATACTTACCAGAAGTTCATGGAGACTGACCCTACATCAGTTGCAGCTTACCCACAGTCAGCTTACTTCATCAGCCAGCCGGCATTTGATGGCAGCTATGATGTAATGACAGCTATCAGCAACACATTAGAGGAGCAGATTCTCAATGAGGCTGATGCTCAGACAACACTTGATGCTTTAGTAAAGGCAGTCAACGATGTTCTCAAGAAATAATGATAGTAAATAATGTTGTCAGCAGCGACTGAAAATGAAGCTGCGGTGGTATTTACTGGAAATAAAAGGGGCTGCCCGCATTAAGGCAGCCCTTACTTTTAATTTTTACGGAGGTGGAAGATGACAAAAATATCATTTTTTAATGGTTTGAAAGAGATTGGCGGTACTTTTGTTGCCGTGGAGACTGAGAGTACAAAGTGCATGTTCGACTTTGGTTTTGCTGTCGCAGGAAGAATGGATGCGAAAATTCGCAAGAGAAAGAATGATTTTGCCGTGGACTATATACGTCTTGGCATGCTCACACCTGCTGATGGAATTTATGACAAATATACGGCAGAAAAGACAGGACTTGTCCCTTATGGCGAACTCGGAAAAGAGTGTTTTTTTGTGATTTCCCATATGCACATTGACCACATGGGAGGACTTGGATGCCTTCACCCTGATGTTCCTGTATACATGAGCGCAGACTCATTAAAACTCTATCGTCAGCTCGCAAAGAACGGAGACGTTGAGCATAGAGAACATTCCAACTGCATCGGTGTGGAGTACGGTGATGAGTTTACTGTTGGAGATATAACGGTCAAGTGTGTGCCTGTCGACCATGATGTTGTGGGTGCATGTGGATTTTTGATATCGACACCTGATGGAAATATCTGTTACACAGGTGACTACCGTTTTCATGGTTTTCACCCACAGTATTCCGAGGACTTTGGAAAGACATGTCATGGCGCTGACGTGGTAATCACGGAGGGCGTTACGGCAAGCTTCGATGATATTGATATGCTTGCTCTTGAGAAGCCTGTTGAGGCTGACAGGACAGAGGAGGGCTTACAGGAAGAACTCACCGCACTTGCAACGGAGGATGAGGGACTTATCGTTGTAAACCCATACAACAGAAATGTGGAGCGTGTACATCGCATGCTCAATACATTCAAGGCAAATGGCAGAACTCTCGTGCTTGACCCTGTTCAGGCTGACTATGTGGCTGCATTTTATCCTGAGGATGAGATTGCGGTTTACGAGCAGACTTACATGGAGGCATGTGAGGACAGTGCTAAGACTTCCGAGAATAAGCCTAGGATATGCCGTGAAGGTGTTCCGGCAGACTGGAAACTTGTTAGTAGGGAAGAACTTGCCAAAAATCCGTCAAAGTATGCCCTGCAGCTCGACTATGCCGATATGTATGAGCTCACCGACTTGAAGGATGTCGTGTCAAGATATGTTCATATGGACGGTGCGCCTCTCGGTGCTTATGACCCATCATTTGCAAAGATGAAAGAGTTCCTTGAAGTGTGTGGAATAACATACGATTACAGAGGACTCGGCGGTCACGCAAAGCCATATTATCTCAGAAAAATGCTCGACACAATAGAGCCTAAGACACTTATACCTCTTCACAGCTTCCGCCCGGAGCAGGTCAATTCCGCAAAGGCGGGAACCCGTATTCTTCCGGAGTACGGCGACGCATACGAGCTTAAAGACGGAGTGGTGACGAAACTTTCATAGATTTAGAGTAGTAATTTTATTATAAAATCAATAAAAGAAAAAGATATAAAGCTGCTGCCTGATAGGGCGGCGGCTTTTTTAGACTTTAAAGGTGTGATTTACTGCTTATGGTTCTATGCTATGATAGTGAAAGTAGGGTGAGTAAAAATTATTATGTGTGCTTTGATTATGGCATAAATTGTAATAACATTTATTGAGGGTAGATTGACGGTAATGTTCAAAATAATGTCAGTAAAGTTTTGGATAGTATTGAAAAATGCCGGATAGTGCCGATAAAGAGCCGGGTGCTATTAAAAGAGAGCCAGATATTATTGAAAATCTGGTAATAATTTTAAAGCTATAAAAGAGATAAATTCATCGACGGTTCTGGGTATGTCAGTAATATGCACGAATAGATATTTTGAGGGAAATCAAGGGAAAATATTATTAATGTGATTGACTTTCCCTCAAAATAAGGTAAAATTTAAGGGCAAGGCACAGTATCAAATGAAGGAGAGAAATGCTTGCATCAAAGGGTAACATAAAACATGAAAGGTAAAATATAAAAAATATGAGAATATTAGTTGTAAATGATGACGGAATTACATCCGAGGGTATAAAGAGGCTTGCGCAGCTTGCGGCAAAGTTCGGCGAGGTGTGGGTGGTTGCGCCGGATGACCAGTGCAGTGCCATGTCGCAGAGAATTACCGTGAGAGGGGATATGAGGGTTAAGCGTGTGGATTTTCCTGTTCCGGCTGTGCAGGCTTACAGCGTGAGCGGAACACCGGCGGATTGTGTCAAGGTGGCGCTCTATCATCTTATGCCGGAGCGCCCTGACATCGTATTTTCGGGTATTAATTTTGGATATAACTGTGGCTATGATATTCTTTATTCGGGGACGGTGGGGGCTTGCATGGAGGCTTTGTCGGCGGGTATTCCGGCGATTGCATTTTCAAAGGAGATGAATGATGTATATGATGCTGTCGATGAGTACATACTTCCGATTACAAAGGAGCTTTTAGACAACATGCCTGCCACAAGTGAAATTTGGAATGTGAATTTCCCGGGATGTGCCGTGGATGAAATTCAGGGAATTATATGGGATGCCAAGCCGGCGCAGATGGAGTATTACTCAGACCATTATATAAGAGAAGATTTCGAGGATGGTTCTTTTGCACTTACTGCTGCCGGACTGCCTGTGACCGACGCGCCGGAGAACACGGATATCCGCTATGTGCTTGACCGATATATATCTATAGGAAAAATAAAGAGCCATATTATAAAATGATGTGAGCAGGTAAACAATTGCTTTATGAATTTAGATAATGATATTTTTAATTGGCATTATGGTTATTTTGATATTTGGGTAGGTATTTTTTAGATAAAATAAATAAGATGCAGTCAAAAATATTTTTGTTTGAGACATATATAATTATGCACTATATTTTATACCAAAAATATAGCGTGTATAACGACTGTTTAGCGCAGAATGATTTATCAAATAATGTTGTGTACAAACGACAGAATGGAGAATGATTATGGAAAATAAGAAACTCAAGATTTATTTCACTTCCGACACACATGGATATTTTTATCCGACAACCTATGGCGATATGATAGAGAAAAATGTAGGTCTGTTCTCATGTATACCTAACTGGAAGAAGGACGAGAACACACTCGTCATCGATGGCGGTGACGTGCTTCAGGGAAATGCGTTTTCGTATTTTACCAACCATGTGCCGAAAAGTTCAAAGATACTTGCACAGATTATGAATGACTGTGGATATGACTATTACACGCTTGGAAACCATGATTTCAATTACGGGCTTGAGTACCAAAAGGAGTACCGCGACAATCACAATGGACACTGTGTATGCCAGAATGTGCTTGACGATGCAGGAAATCATCTTTATCCTTATGAAATCAAGGTCATGCCTAACGGACTTCGCGTCGGAATAGTTGGAATAGTCACCGATTATGTAAACGTGTGGGAGAAGAAGGAGAACCTTGTCGGGGTACAGGTTGTCGACCCGTTTGTAGAGGCAAAAAAGGCGCTTGATGAGTTAAAGGGGAAAACGGATATAAATATCTGCATATATCACGGCGGATTTGAGGCTGACCTTGACACAGGAAAGAGGCTCACGGACTCCACGGAGAACATCGGTTACAAGATTTGCGAGGAGTTGGACTTTGACCTGCTATTGACAGGTCATCAGCACATGTCGATTGACGGAAGATTTATAACATCTAAGACTACAGGACATAAGACTTATGTTGTCCAGCCACTCGATGCGGCTAAGGAATATCACTTTATAGAGATAGAAGTAGTTAACGATAACAATATTATGTTAACCTCTAAAAAAGTTAAGGCGGATTACCATCTTGCCAAGACCGCCAGAACGGTTACCGTTTCTGAGAATACTGTGGACTCTGATGTTTCAAAAAAGGTTTCTGAAAAAGTGGACAAAGCAGGCGAGACAGTCAACACTGATAACAATAATAATGATAATACCAACTCACAGTACGGCGAGCTTCTTTACGACAAATATATGTACTATGAGAACAAGGTTCAGGACTGGTTAAATGAGCCGATAGGAACTCTGAGCCGTCCGCTTCTCCCGACAGACAAGCTTGACATGGCGTACAATGGAACTCCGATAGCTGATTTCATCAACAGAGTGCAGCTATATTTCTCGGGAGCTCAGATTTCGGCGGTGGGTCTTGCAAATGATATCGCAGGTTTCAAGGAGAAGGTGAGCACAAGAGACATTATTGCGACCTATCCTTTCCCGAACACGCTTGTTGTGTTTAACATATCAGGAAAAAATCTCCGTCTTGCCATGGAGCGCAGTGCAGAGTACTTTGCCTACGATGCGGATGGAAAGCTCACAATATCGGATAAATTTTTGAGCCCAAAAGTGGAGCACTACAATTATGATTATTTTGCGGGGGTTGACTATAAGATTGACCCTTCAAAGCCTCTCGGCAGCAGAATAGTAAAGCTTGAGTATCAGGGAACTCCGGTCACGGACGAGCAGATGTTTACACTGTGCCTTAACAATTACCGTGCGAGCGGAGCGGGTGAGTATCCGATGTACAAGGAATGTACCATCGCGAAGGAAATCAATATTGAGATGGTTGAGCTGCTTATGGAATACTTTAGAATGAACCCGGTGATTGAAGTTTAATCTGTGATGGGAAAGTCCACTGTTTATTGCTTATTGCGATTGAAACAGTGGACTTTTTTGTGTTTAAAGATAATAAATTTATTTTCTGTAATGTTTATGTAATACTTATAATTTATAATAAAATAAGAGTAAAAAAAGCATTATGTAAGTAACGAAACGAAATTAGCTTGAAAAATACATCTAAGTCAGTAAAAGACAACACTGCCTAAGGTGTATTAAGATTTCATAATAGTTCCGCTGGATGAACTATTATTATTTGGGTTGCTGAAAAAGTAGTGACAGGGGGATTAAAATGATATATGTTTTTTATGTAAAACAGATTTGTTTTTTGGAAAAAATAAATTACCTTGATGAAATATGGGAAAATGTTTGAGAAAAATACTGTCCAAAAGAGAGGAAATTTTATGAATTTAAATATACAAAATGAGGAAAATGAGGAATTATATATTTTTCTTGTCGAGGACGAGAGGGAGCTTAACCGCAATCTTGTGACATTGTTTCGCGATAGAGGTTGGAATGTGAGGGGATATCTTACATACAATTCAACAAATATTGCGCTGACAAATGAGCATCCGGATTGTAATATTTTTCTTTTGGATGTGATATTGCCGGACGGCTCCGGCTATGAGCTGTGCCGCAGGATAAGAGAAATTTATGGCAGTGATGTCATAATCATATTTATAACGGGGTGCGATGACGAGGAGAGCCTTTTAAAAGGCTTTAACGCCGGGGCGGATGATTATATCAGAAAGCCGTTTATGCTTACGGAGCTTTTTGCTCGCATCAAGGCACATGCCAACAGGTATATGGCGCTTAGGAGATTGGCACAGAGCTGTGCAAAAAGTCAGTCTGATATAAATTCAGAAGATGATACACTTAAATGCGGCAATATATCCATTTCCCAAAGTTCTTGCGAGGTCATGGTGAACAATTCAAAGCTTGAGCTTAGAGGCACTGAGTACAGATTATTGTGTTATTTTGTCAAAAATCAGGGCTTGCTGCTCAGAAGAACACAGATACTGGACGCATTGTGGGACAGCAAGGAGGAATATGTTGATGACAAGACTCTCACGGTTGCGGTAAGCCGTTTGCGTGAGAGATTGCGCTTTTTTAATACCAACGCCGCTATTGAGACAATACGCGGAATTGGTTACAGACTTATAGTGAAAGATGATATTATATGATGTCTCTATTGAAGTACAATTAAACATATCAAAATTAAGGAGCCACCTGCAAAATGAGGGATAAGATAAAGCAAAATCAGAACGCGACATTCCATATACTGTTGCTGTGTCTGTTTTTAATGCCTGCCATGACATTGTTTATGGTTGTTTTTATGGTTAATTCCAATCAAAATTATTGCAAACATTTGATTGGGAGCGTATACGAGGCTGCGCCTGAGGTGTCTGCCGTTTTGATAAATGCAATGTTGGACAATAGCTACTCCAAAGAAAATATTGACGGTGCAATGGAGGCAGCACAGTATTCCGGTTACACCACGGGAGTATTTACATATATCAGGCAGAAATATGTGTACAGACTGCTGCCGTTTATAATCGCGTATATAGTCGTGATGTTGTGGCTGGTGAGTATGTTTATGCACTATTTTTTGTTTTCAAAGAGAGCTATTGAGCAAAAATACAGCAAAATTCAGAGAGATTACGAGGCATTGGAGCTGGAAGCCGAGACGAGTGCATATAACCATGAGATGAGGGAGGCACAGTTAAGACAGTTCATCGAAAATATAGCGCACCAGATAAAAACTCCGCTTGCCGTTCTTATAACCGATATTGAAGTATGTTCGGGGAAGAAAAGGCAGCTTGTTCAGACTGAAAAGATACGAAAACTTCTCGATATGCTCCTGAAAATTGCGAGGCTTGAGGCGGGCAAGGTAAATTTTGAGAGAAACGATGAAGATATGCTGAACCTTTTATGTAATATATCGCTGCGCCTTTACGAGCATTACCGCAATGCAGCGCCGGACAATAATTACAATATTTTTATTGAGGGAAGTGACAATCTGGATGGCGTGTTATTTCAGTATAAACTTGAAAATGGTAAGTGGCATGACAGAAAAAATAACGCTTATGTGACACCGGATAATATTGAGGTCTTTTCTGACAAATACCGTGTATGGTGCGATTATGACTGGATGTTTGAGGCGTTGTTAAATGTGATAGAGAACAGCTTTAAACATTCTGATAATAATTTAACAAAGGATATAAATATAGCGCTGTCGGACAATGGCGGGGACGTGATGATTTCGATATCTGATTCGGGCGAGGGCATACCAAAAGAGTATATTGACCATATTTTTGACAGATTTTTTACCGGGGGCGAGGCAAGCTATGAGAGCACCGGGATAGGGCTTAACCTTTCCAAGCTGATAATCGACCAGTTAGGAGGCGATATACGCATAAAACAGATTGACGGGAGACAGTTTTTTGTTGTCACGATGCCAAAATACAATATTCTAAAACGAAATGATAAACAAATTAGTTTGGGCAAAGATAAATTACTTTAAATTTTTGAGAAAATTTATTCGGAAATGAGGAATAATAATGCACATTAAAATGATTATAAGGGGATTATTGCGGCGCAAAAAAGCTGTGAATGTCTTTTTGGCAGCAGCATTCTCGGCATTTTTCATCACGGCTATTCTTTTGTACTCGGACAATGTTGAAAAATACATTCTTGAGAATAAATTCAATAATTACGGTGAGTGGTTCATGGCTGTGGTAAACTCAAAAAATCCTGATTTTTCGGATGCGATAGCAATACTTGACGGGCATCCATACCTCGAGAAAGCGGGGCATATCACAAGCATGTATACTCTTGAGAGAGATGAAAATCAGATACTGAGCGGTATGTTTGATGAGCGCGCGATGGATATGGCGAGATTTAATGTGCTTGAGGGACGGCTCCCGTCAAAAAAGGGTGAGGCTGTCATCACGAAAAGTGCGTTCAAGAAGCTGGGCGGTGTTTTTTCACCCGGCTTGGAGCTTGAGTTTGAATACTGGGGAACTAGGGCAGACCAGACCATAAATGTGCGGATAACAGGTATCATTGACGATTACTCAAATTGGAGTGAGACCGTCACATATCCGCAGATAATATTTAGCGAAAATCCTTTTGAGGGCAGTGATTTTAAGGAGACAGCCTTTTATCAGATTAGAAAGAGCTTTTACGGAATTGACACGAAAAAATTGTATGATGGACTGATTGGCAGGCTGTCAAAAACGGGCGTGGACAGCAAGTACATCGAAAGTCTTTTTGTATACAATGCAAACGCCTACGATTACAGCATTTGGCATACAAATGGTATTTCTTTTGGCGTTGAGGCGGCAGTTCTGGCTGCGGGGATAATCGCAATATTGCAGGTCACATATACATACAGCACCAAAAGAAAGCCGGCGTATTTGCGGCTCTACAGCTTAGGAGCTTCGCTGTTTCAGGTGAGGACATGTATTTTTATTGAAAATGTTCTTATATGCACTTTGGGGCAGATTGCGGGAATAGTGGTAGCTGTGGCGGCATCGGGTGCGCTTATCTACGCCGTATCGTTGATTATGGGTATGAATTTTTTCTATATATTCAAGTTTTTAACTCTGATAAAAATAGCGGCGGCGTGTATTTTTTCATCAATCATGGCGATACTGCCTGTCACATTTTCCATGGCTAAAAATGTAGCAAAGTCTCATAACAGACATTTTGTAAGGCAGCAGACATTTGTGAACGGTATATTTACACTTATCATGTCGACGCTTATTATGCTGTGTACAATGAATATATACCATATAAGCATTGAATATCGCAACGGTCTGCGAGATGATATTCAGGTTTATTTGCATAAAATATTGAATGAAAAAATGAGTGAATCTGGAACCTACACCGGAAGATATACAAAGTCTCTCTATTGGGGGATTACGGATGAAGAGCTGAAGGAAATGACAGATGACCAGTCAGCGATAAAGAAGGTTACTGCCTTTTCTACTGACCAAATGCACAATTATTATTGGAAAGGCAAGGAAAATTCGGCTCTCAAAAAGCTTTCAATGGTATATGATTACGCTATGTACAATATAAGAAATAGGATATCAAATGTCACATACAGCCTTGATATGGAAATTCCGAAAGAAATTGCAGATAATTATGAAGAACTACAGAATTTGATTGTGGTTTATGACTGCAAAGAATTTTTCTCAGTGCTAAACTCAGTCGGAGTTAAAATTGACAAAACGGCGTTTGAGAAAGGGGACTGTGTTGTTTTCTGTGATGGGTTGACGGGGGCAAATTATAGTCTGCTTGAGGACAATATGACAATAGATGGTCTGGTTTTGGATGAGTTTCCGGCTGAGGAGACGCTTCACAAGGGCGATACGCTATATTTTGACTGTGAATATGGCACAGTCGAAACAGAGGTTGGAGCAAAATTGACATACAAGGATGTGTTGCAGCTTCCGGTCAGCTTCTCAAAACCGACAAAGATGTATGACATTATTGACAATATAAGAAGTTCCGGTGGATATATGGGTGAGGACAATATATCGTGCCATGTCATCTGCTCACCTGCCTTTGCCCAAAAATTAGCCGATGCCGAGGGTCATTCAGATTATGTTCAAAAATACAATGTGGTATGTATTGAATACGACCATTTAAAAAATTATGAGAAACAGCGGGATGAAATAGTCAAAGAGTTCAATCAATACATAAAAAACAATAATTTTGTTCCGTATGATGGGCAGTTTTATTACAGCAACAGCGATATATTGGATAACAGCGCCAGTGTGGAAGAAAACTATAGCAAATACGGTCAGGGTATGTTTTTATATGTTGTTTTCCTTATTATAATGAGCTTGGCGTTTATTTTGATAAGAGAAAATATGGTTACACTATTAAAAAATACCGAGCACAAAAATATTGTGAGGTATACTCTACTAGGAGCGGACAAAAGCTTTTTCAGAAAAAAATATTTTGTTGAAGCTCTTAAAAATGCCGTGTTTGTCCTGCCCGGAATGATTATTTCGACGCTTTATATTTCCTATATCATTTCGTCCAAAAATAATCGCACAGGTATTGACCGCGTAGTTGGGGCATGTTGGTTAAATCTGCCGGAAATAATTTTTATTCTCTCAATAACGGCGGCAATTATGGTTGTATATATAATTGTTTCGGAAAAGAGGGTATATACATGAGGCGGTTACTCACAGCCTAAAAGAAGTGGGTTTCCACCAATGAAAAATGAAAGGATATATTTATGAATGAAATAATAAGCGCGAATAATTTATCAAAGTCATACGGCAGTATAGTCAAAACACCTGCACTGACCGACGTGTCATTTAAGGCGTTTGAGGGCGAGTTCGCGGCGGTAATCGGAAGAAGCGGTTCGGGCAAATCGACACTTTTAAAATGCCTGTCGGGGATGGAGCGTCCCGACACCGGGGAGGTGCTGCTTGATGGGCTGAATGTCCACAAGTTAAGCCGCAATGACACGGCAATACTGCGCCGCCGCAAGATAGGCTTCATATATCAGGACTACAATCTGTTCGAGGAGTACACGGCATACGAGAATATAATTATGCCATTAATTCTTGACAGTGCAGTTCCCGACGAGAAGGAGATAACTGCACTTATGGAGCAGCTTGAGATAGCAGATTATAAGAAAAAATTTCCCGATGAGCTGTCGGGAGGGCAGCAGCAGAAAGTTGCAATCGCAAGAGCTTTTGTCGCCAAGCCCAAAATAATATTTGCGGATGAGCCGACTGGAAATCTGGACGCGGCTAGTGCAAATGAGGTCGCAAAAATGCTTAGGACTGCATCTAAGCTTCGTGGGACATGCGTGGTTATGGTGACACATGATATGCAGATGGCGGACTATGCGGACAGGATTGTGAGTATTGTGGATGGGAGAATAAAAGGATAATTTGAAAAAATTTCAAAATAAGTATTGACAAAATGTGGGTTAGATATTATTATAATCAAGTGTGCCGCACAGTGAGGTTATAAGCTTGTCCGAGAGGACACACCACAACTGGCGAGTAATGATATAGGAGGAACACTAATGTACGCAATTATTGCAACAGGTGGAAAGCAGTACAAGGTATCTGAAGGCGATGTAATCAAGGTTGAGAAGCTCGGAAACGCAGTTGGCGAGACAGTTACATTTGATCAGGTACTCTTAGTAAACGATGCTGATGTTAAGGTTGGTAATCCAACAGTTGCCGGTGCTACAGTTACAGCAAGCGTTGTTGCTGAGGGCAAGGACAGAAAGGTTATCGTTTACAAGTATAAGAGAAAGACCGGATATCACAAGAAGAACGGTCACAGACAGTTATTCACTAAGGTTAAGATTGAGAAGATCAACGCTTAATTAGTAGGAATATCCGATGACTAAGATAACAGTCTATAAGAATAAGACAGGCGATATAACAGGCTTTAGATGTGAAGACCATGCGGGATTTGCGAGAGCCGGAAAAGATATAGTCTGTGCAGCAATTTCGGTATTGGTGTTTAACACCATCAATTCCATCGAGCAGTTAACCGAGGACGATTTTTCGGGGACGCAGGATGAGAAGAACGCCGTGATTACGTTTTCGTTGGAGCCGGGCTACGGCAGGGATTCGCAGCTTTTGTTAAATTCCTTCGTGTTAGGCATAACCAACATTAGAAATGACAATAAGAAGTATATATCCATTACATTCGAGGAGGTGTAAGCATGTTAAGAATGAACCTTCAGTTTTTCGCTCATAAAAAGGGTGTTGGTTCTACAAAGAACGGAAGAGATTCCGAGTCTAAGAGATTAGGTGCTAAGAGAGCTGACGGACAGTTCGTTTTAGCTGGTAACATTCTCTACAGACAGCGTGGTACCAAGATTCATCCAGGCAACAACGTAGGCATCGGCGGTGATGACACATTATTCGCTCTTGTTGATGGCGTTGTTAAGTTCGAGAGAAAGGGCAGAGACAAAAAGCAGGTTTCTGTATACCCGGTTGAGTCAAACAACTAGTAACTTTAGGCTTCAAATCATTGTGGTTTGAAGCCTTTTTTCTTCAAAGACAGATGTTTTATTTTGCATAAAATACATCGGGCGTGGCAATGTATAAACAGATATAATTTATAGTTTGATATTTTGGACATGTAATAGATTTGATGAATGACAAGTTTGGGCAGGACAGAGCCTGGTGGAAATTTTTTGCAGGACAGATACCAGAGGAAAGAGGTGTAATTATGTTCGCAGACAGAGCGACTATTTTTATTAAATCAGGTAAGGGCGGCGACGGTCATGTAAGCTTCAGACGTGAGCTTTTCGTTGCGGCGGGCGGTCCTGACGGCGGAGACGGCGGCAGAGGCGGCGACATAATATTCGAGGTTGACAGAGGACTTAATACTCTGAATGAGTTTAGACATATAAGAAAGTATGTGGCAGAGAGCGGAGCCGAGGGCGGCAAGGCATTGTGCCATGGCAAGGACGGTGCAGACCTTATTATAAAGGTTCCGGAAGGCACCGTGATATACGATGACGTGTCGGGCAAGGTAATAGCCGACATGAGCAACGGCAATGACCGCGAGGTCATTTTAAAGGGCGGCAGAGGCGGCAGGGGAAACAAGTGGTACGCGACACCTACCATGCAGGTTCCAAAGTACGCACAGCCGGGGCAGGAGGCAAAGGAGCTTACAGTGCGCCTTGAGTTAAAGGTAATCGCGGATGTAGGTCTTGTGGGCTTCCCAAATGTAGGAAAGTCGACATTTCTTTCCCGCGTTTCAAATGCCAAGCCTAAGATTGCAAACTATCATTTCACAACGCTCAACCCTAATCTTGGCGTTGTTGACCTTGAGGGGACGGACGGCTTTGTAATCGCGGATATTCCGGGACTTATCGAGGGTGCATCCGAGGGCATAGGCTTAGGACATGAGTTTTTGCGCCATATCGAGAGAACTAAGGTGATTATCCACATCGTTGACGCGGCGGGAACGGAGGGACGTGACCCTGTTGAGGACATTAAGACGATAAATGCAGAGCTTGAGGCATACAACCCGGAGCTTCTTAAACGTCCACAGATTATAGCAGCCAACAAGATTGACGCGATATACACAGGTGACGGCTCGGAAGACCCTGTACAGCGTTTAAAGGACGAATTTGAGCCGCAGGGCATAGAGGTGTACCCAATATCAGCGGTAACAGGAAAGGGCGTTAAGGAGCTTTTATACAAGGTTAAGAAGATGCTTGACAGCCTTGACAAGGAGCCTGTAGTGTTTGAGAGAGAGTACTTCCCTGAGGAGATGTACGACAAGGAAGCAACCCTCAATGTATACAAGGAGACCAACCATGTATTTGTTGTCGAGGGCGAAAAGATTGACCGTATGCTTGGCTACACGAACCTTGACGATGAGAAGGGCTTTGCATTTTTCCAGCGCTTCTTGAAGGAGAACGGCATTATCGACCAGCTCACGGCTATGGGCATCGAGGAGGGCGACACGGTTCGACTTGGAGAGTATATGGAGTTTGATTTCTACTTCTAAAGATTGATTTAGAGGTTGTTTGGTTTATCAAAATATAAATATGTGGCAAATATTAATTTATTATGGATAATAAGTAGATTATCACATATGAATTATATTCACATATGAATTATATTCATATATGAATTAGATTAATATAGACAATGAGTGATTTGAAAATATTAGATTAATATATAGAAAGGACATATCAGATATGATGACAACAAAGCAGCGCGCTTTTTTAAAGGGTATAGCGATGAACACCGAGCCTATTTTCCAGATTGGAAAGTCGTCTCTCACTCCTGAACTTACTGAGGCTTTGAACGAGGCACTCAACAAGAGAGAGCTAATCAAGGTGAGTGTACTCAAAAACTGCATTGACGACCCTAACGAGATTGCGCAGATTATATCCGAGCGCACCCACTCAGAGGTTGTACAGGTTATCGGCAAGAAGATTGTACTCTACAAGCAGGCACCTGACAAGAAGAACCGCAAGATTGAGCTTCCTAGATAATTTTATAAGAATGATATCCGGGTGAAAATGTGTAACATTTTTGAACTGATATTATATAGAATCCAGTGATTAACGAAGTAAATCCCCGCTTATATTGTGAGAACAATGTAACGGGGATTTATCTATATGGATTTCATAGTAATGCATATAAAGTTAATCACAAAGTCAACTGCCCATAACCTAAAGGCAGTGGGTTTCTGCCATGAAAATGAAAGGAATTTATAGGTGTAGGGCTTGAAAAAACTACATTTGCATTGAAATGTAAATGGGGTTATGGATAAACAGTAAAAGAAAAATCAATGTTTATAATTTGGCTGATAAATTACAAATTAAATTTGAGGAGAAGAATAAATGGCAAAAGAACAAAAATATCTTAAATCCGCCTCCTTGGGCATGGCTCTTATGGACGCGGTTCCGGTGCTCTTATTTTGCGGAAGCATATTTTTTATAGCTTCAATATTTCATTCGGTATTATTTATGATAGGTGCAGCGCTGTGCATAGCGGCAGGCTTGGGAAAAGTACTATGGAAACTGATACTCGCAACCGCACACAAAAATATCCTAATACTTAACAAGCAGTTTCGCTATGTGATGAGTGGCGGCTTTTTGATAATAATCGTGTCTCTTATAGCAGGGCATAAGTATATAGACATGCCGCTGGTATGGAAAAATGTGTCTGCTTTTCCGGGCAATATCCTTTTTATAATCGGAATTTTGTGTATGATTGCGATGATTTTTTTCGCAAAATTCATGGATGCATCTAGCAAGCGCGCCAACTATATCGAGCAGAGTGTAAATCTTGTCGCACAGCTTAGCTTTTTCCTCGGAGTGATGCTTATATGGTATGCCAGCGACTTTTACCGCGCAGATGCAACGGCGGCGACGGCACTTGACGGAAGTGACAAGGTTAATGTCGTCTATGTAAATGAGGGGACAAACGGCAACATAATACTTTTTGACGGTGAGGGAACGGACACGGCACTCGTATTCTATCCGGGTGCCAAGGTCGAGTACACGGCGTATGCGCCGCTTATGTTTGAACTTGCAGAGAATGGAATTGACTGTTTTATCGTGGAAATGCCTTACAACATGGCGATATTCGGGCTTAACAGTGCAGATAAGCTTATTGAGAAATATTCCGATGCGGCTTTGGTAAATGATGCTAATGTTAAAAGCGTTAGTGATGGAGCAGGCAATATCAAAATAAATAACGGAACGCCATACACTCACTGGTACATAGGCGGTCACTCACTCGGCGGAGCGATGGCTTCTTCCTACGCTGCAAAGCATACCGACAAGCTTGACGGGCTTATGCTTTTCGCGGCATATCCTACAGCATCGCTTGACGTTGATGGCTTTAAAGTTATATCTATATATGGCAGTGAGGATGGTGTGCTAAATCAGGATAAGTACAAGGACAGTCTTAAATACATGCCATCGGATTTTAGTGAGCTTGTGATTGAGGGTGGAAATCATGCAGGCTTTGGTTCTTACGGCGCACAGGCGGGGGATAAAAAAGCGACAATCACTCATGAGGAGCAGTGGCAGCAGACGGTGGGATGAATTGTGAACTGTGTACAATAACAGAATAAATTTATAAATTCTAATTGATGCGGATAAGTTTGGATGGCTTATCCGCATTTTTTTGATTTACAGAGCCATTCCTATTATTTGGAACACGTCAAATCATATATTATCTCTTGTATATTCTTGAATTGTGAGGGTGTCAGCTTTTTCATAGAGACATATAGCTTGTCAACATCCTGATAACCTATAACTGAATCAAAATCAAAAAAATTCATTGGGGAAATATCCAGATATTCACATATATAGAAAAAGTTAGCCATGGATGGAAGAGCTTTTCCGGATTCAATATTGTTAATATATCCCGGGTTCTGTCCAATGGACAAACTCATGTCCCTTGCCGACACGCCTTTTTCCATACGCAGTTGAGTAAGTCTTTTTATAAACCTTTCATCGTACAGAGTTTCTTCACGCATTATACCACCTCGCCGATATATTATATCCAATACTGAGATAAGGTATAACGGAATGAAAACGATATTCTTGTTGACATAACGGATTTAAAGCGATATCATTATATGCAATAACAGAATAAGTGTAATATATTTTTTATTTATAAATACATGATATGGGGAATAAGCTAATGAACATTAAAATTTTAATTGCCGACCAATCCAAAGAGTATCTTGACCGACTTATTGACAAGCTTCAAGAGTATAGTGAGCTTGATATTTCCATTGCTACAAGCTATGACAAGCTCATTAAGACCATGAATAACAACAGATATGATATTGTTCTGTTCAATTCAGATTTAAGTGACTCAAAGATTAGCTTTAATTCAGTAAAGCTTGCTATATGTTTGTATGATGAGGAACAGGAAAACAGTCGGCTATATAAAGAACTGAAATTTATCAGAAAGTATCAGCGAATTAGCAATATCTATAAGGAACTCATTGACAGTTATTCATGTGAAGCAGGGTATTCGCCTGATTTTTCAAATGGTATCAGTACCAAAATTGTGGCAGTGTATTCTCCAATGGGTGGCATAGGAAAGACTACAACGGCACTGGTACTTACACAAAAGCTGCAGGCAGCAGGATATAACAGTCTGTTTATAAGTCTTGAGCAGACGGACAGTTCATCTATTATATATCCACACGAAAAGGAAGGAATAACGGAGCTTATTGCTGCCGCATCGGGAAGTGAAGCCGATGACGAGGGCTCATTTGATATAAAACTTAGAAGTATTGTAAAGGAGGGTGCAGGAAATACAAGATATGTAGAAGGCTTTAGCCGTATTGTCGACTATATGGATGTTTCAGATGAAGATATAGAAAGGCTCTTTGAAAAAATAAGAAAAGTAAGTAATTCCGATTATGTGATAGTCGATATGAACAGCAATATTGATGCACTTGCAAATAAAGTATTTGAGCTATCGGACAAAATTGTGATTGTTGAGCGGGACAATGAATCATTTAAACACAAGTTTGACATTATTAGTTCATATCCGCCAATTCAGGATGTATGGAATAAAGTTGTGACAGTTGATAATTTTGCTCATGGTTCATATTTGAACAAAAACAATGTAAATGCGGATAATATTGGATATATCTCCGATTATGGCAGTATAGCAATGGAAGACCTTATTCGGGAGTCTGTCAGAAACAGTAATATTTCCATCGATAAAATAGTTGGTTAATGAGGTCAACACTATGGCAAAAGAATTTTTCATGGATGAGGTTATACAGCTAAAGAAAGAGGTACAGGAAGCTGCAAGACTTAGAGATTACAATTCGGATGAGCTTGAGGTATTAATAAATGAGCTTGTAGAAAAAGGGATAGAATGGGCACGTTTCAATGACTCTGAAATATATAGATTTTATCAGAATATGTCATTTAAGGATAAAGGTGTACTGCGATACACGGTCACAGAGAGTGTTGGCGGCTTGGGAATTTTAGGAAAAATTATTACCGACTCTGATATAACGGAGGTAATGATTAACGGATATAACAAGATTTTTGTTGAGAAATCAGGAAAACTTATGCAGCTTGATGAGCATTTCGAGAGTAACGAAGACCTTGTAAGAATTGTACAGAAGTTTGTAAGTGAGATGGACAGAACAATTGATGCAGGTAATCCTATTGTAGATGCCCGACTTGAGGACGGTTCAAGAGTGCATGTTGTTTTCCCACCGGTTGCGCTTAGTGGACCAACTGTCACAATAAGAAGATTTCCAAAAAATCCGATGACCATGGATAAATTATTGGAATATGAAGCAATTACCTCTGATGCCGTGGATTTTTTGAAAAATCTGGTTATATCACGCCATAACATTTTTATTGCAGGGGGAACCGGAAGTGGGAAAACCACTTTCCTAAATGCACTGTCAAATTTTATTCCACAATGGGAGAGAGTGGTAACAATAGAAGATTCAGCGGAGCTTCAGATAAGAAATGTTCCCAATCTTGTAAGCCTTGAAGCTAGAAAAGCCAATTCAAAAGAAGCTAATGAGATAACTATTCGTGACCTTATTAAGGCAAGTCTTAGAATGCGTCCTGACAGAATTATTGTCGGAGAGGTAAGAGGTGAGGAAGCTCTTGACATGTTACAGGCTATGAATACAGGGCATGATGGTTCTCTTTCAACAGGACATGCCAACTCTCCCGAGGGTATGTTAAGCCGTCTTGAGACAATGGTTCTCACAGGAAGTGCGGATTTACCGCTTGACGCTATAAGAATGCAGATAAGTTCTGCTGTTGACTATATTGTACATTTGTCGCGTCTTAGAGATTTTTCAAGAAAGGTTATGTCAATAACGGAAGTTACAGGATATGAGAATGGAAGAATTATTCTTAATCCAATATACAAATTTAAGGAAGAAAAAAACAAAAACATAAGAAAAGTGACAGGCTCCCTTGTGAGAACCAAAAATAAAATTGTAAATCATGACAAGCTGCTGTCGGCAGGTATATACGATTATGAGGAGGACATAGAATGACTAAAGAAAAGATAAGAATAAAATATTATGAATGTAACCTCACGAAGGGACAGCACCTTGCTGCATATTTTGTGTTTGTGTTGATTATTTCCATTATACTTTTCATATATTATCACAGTTTATTTGTCTCGGTTATAGGAGCTGTTTTTATCGCTATATTTCAGGAACGAATGTATGCTAATCAATCCATAAAGAAAAGACAAACTAAACTGAGAAATCAATTTAAGGATTTTTTGGAAATTATCAATATTTCAATAAGCGGCGGCGGTGGAAGAAATCTTGAGAATGCCATAAAGGATTCAGAGAAGGAATTGAAAATGCTGCATGGTGAGAACTCCGATATAGTCAGGGAAATAAATCTTATAATTGGAGATTACCAGATGGGTCGCAAAATGTCTGACAGTTTTATGGAACTTGGCGAGCGAAGTGATGTTGAGGATATAAAAAGCTTTGCAACTGTACTGTCTACCATTGAAGGAAAGACAAGTGATTTCGGATATATAGTAAAGCAGACGCACGACATTATCTGCGATAAGACTGCAATCTTAATGGAAATTCAGACCAGTATCACATCCTCAAAATCTGAAGCATATATGATGTTGATAATGCCTCTTGTCATTGTCATAGCCATGTCAGCTATGGGAAGCGGCTTTATGGATACACTGTTTACGACAATAAATGGAAGAATTGTAGCCACAATAGGTGTTATTTCAATGATTATTTCTTATATTCTTGCGATGAAAGCTACGAATATAGAAGTATAGGAGGCGTATATGATTTCATTACTGTTGATGCTTGTAGCTACATTGCTCGTTATTTTTTTGTTATATTTGATTTTCACAGCGCCACAGGAAGATGTGATTGAAATAATTACTTCCAAATCATGGTATTACGAGTTTTTGAAACAGGATATAACAGAGAAAAAAGATGATTATATATTGAAATACAAAAAATATCACAAGGTGTCGGGAAAGAAAGTACAATCAAAAATCAAGTTATGGGAAAAACAGGAAGCAGAATATGAAAAAATGTCAACAGGATATTCAAATGGGAAAAAACTGTCTATTGCCGATTTGATGACACTCGCAGGTTATAGCTGCATCAGCATGTTTAAGCTTCAGATGGGAAGTGGATTTTTTAAGAAAATTATAACAGAATGCGAACATTCAGGCTTCAGACTTCTTGATAGGGAGCAAAAGACAGGCGAGAAAAGGAATGCCATGATATATGCAACATATATGTATGCGTCGCTGATAGCCTATGGACTATTCGGATTAATTTTGGCATTGCTTGTTTTAAGCATTGTAATAGGAATGGGGTTAACAGGGATGATTTGTCTGATTGTGCCTCTGGTTTGTTTTGCGATAATGCTCGTGTTTGCATATATTCCACTTGACACAGTTATAAATAAGGCAGCCATGAGAAAAGAAACTATCGACAAAGAGATAGCCGATTTGATATCTAAGCTTACACTTCTTGTCATAGCCGGAATGAATATAAATAAAGCAATTATACAGGTTGCGGAGGGTGGAGATGGCATTATTTATAATGAATTAAGACAGGTTATATCTGAGACCGGACAAGGTGTATCGTTTGAAATGGCATTTACGCATATGCAGTCGCGCTGCAATAACAGGTATTTGGATAGGCTTATAAGTATTGTGACAAAGAGCTATATGTCCGGAAATATGAATTTGGCTTCAGATTTAAAAACAATCAATGGCGACTGCTGGCTTGAGAAAAAACATATAGCGAGAAGAAAAGGTGAAAATGTTGCTAACAAATTGTTTGTTCCTACAATGATTATGTTCGTGGGAATACTGGTCATAATTATTATTCCTGTGCTTTCAAGTTTCAATTTCTAAAGTTCAGGATTTAATAATAAACTACAATCAGCATACTTGCTGAGATAAAAGGAGGGCGCAAATATGTCGTTCGTGGACAATATGTACATTGGTGTAACAACAAGATTAACTAAGTTCAAAGAAAAAGCAGTTGCTTTCTTTGATAACGATGATGGAGTTTCAAACATTGTCGCAACAATCATTCTGATACTCGTTGTTGTGTTGCTTATTGGTCTTTTGTGGGGCTTCCTGCAGGGTTGGCTCGGCGATTTAATCAATAAGATTAAGAATGGCGGAAATGAAGTTGAGACAACTGCGAGCTGGGGTTGATTTAATCAAAAGAAACTTGAGGGAAGAATGATGATGAAAGCATTAAAAAATCAAGAAGGCGATGTAGTGGTTGAGGCAGCAGTTATATTCCCAGCCGCTATATTGATAGTAATAATATTGCTGTATCTGTCAATTATTCTTTTCTGGAAAGCGAATCTTCAGGCAGGTCTCGAAACGGCACTTACATACTATAAGTCCTCTGTGACTGACATGTATGTAAGTGTCAAAAAAGGCGCTGGCTATGAAGTTGTAGATGGAACAACATCCGCTGAGGGAAATTTATACAGTGCATTTTCTCCGATTAATCCGTATGGGGAATTATTTGGCAATGTACATGAATTAAATGAGACAGATTTCACTAGTTTTTTTAACAGTGTTATCGGAAATATGCCATTTTCAGGTGACGTTGAAATTAAATTCAGTTACAAAAATTATATAGTTTATAAGGAATTGAAAGCAAGTGCAATACAGACAATCAAGCTTCCGATAGATTTTTCGTTTATTGGTCTGGACAATAAATATACCATCACGGCAGATGCCAAAATTGCTGTGAGCGACCATGATGATATGATTAGAAATACAGATTACGCAGTTATCCTTTTGGGAAAAACCAAGCTTGGTGATGCTGCTTCTAATATTGTTGGCAGGGTTAAGGAACTGTATGAAAAATTCACCAAGCTTCTGGCAAGCAAATGAGGAGGCGTAGTTAACATGAGCTTTTTTTATAAAAACACAGGTGTGATAACCGTGTTTGTCACGTTGATTATGGTGCCGGTTGTTGTATTTACCGGAACCATGGTCGACTTGGCAAGGGTAAAGTTATACAGTTCTCTGGCAGTGGTGGCTGCTGACAGTTATGGAGAGGCAGTGTTGAGTGAGTATGACAATGTATTAAAGGAAATGTATGGATTGTTCTCAATTACTCAGACCGAGGAGGGCAAAAAAACAATTGAAGAATATTCAAAACAGGCTGCATACTCGTTTAATCCAAATGGGGATGATGGTGATTTATCAGGTTTTATGCCATATAAAAATGCCACGGTCAAAATAAACTATTCATCTGTTGAAGGTGCGACACTCAACAATCCCAATGTGTTATTGTCACAGATAAGTGCATTTATGAAATTTCGTGCGGTGGAGGAATTTTTATCGGATAATAATCCGATTTTTGAAGCAGTTGAACAGATTTCAGGTTCTGCAAAGGATATGAGTGCTGTAAGTCAATATAATAAGCTCGCTCAAGAGATTTCTGAATCATTAGATTATATATCAGATTATTATAGAACATTAAGAAAGCTGAATGATTATCCGGTATATATTTCGATTTTGTCTAACCGCATAGATGCCTATAATAGTGCGTTAAAGAATGAGTTTGAAAGTGACAATTACAAGAAATTTTATAATTACATTAGTAACAAGGATGCCATAGATGCCGCTGTTGCAAAGAAAAACCAGAGTGAGGAAGAGCTTACCGATGAGGAAAAAAATCTGTGCAATGATGACTTTGATGAGAATGCATACAGAAGAGATATTTTAGGAGAAATTGCAAATCAATATTCTTATCCTGTGCGGGAGAGAGAGCTTGAAGGCATTGATGTGAACTTCGCATCAATAGAAGGCTTGTATAGTAAGCTTTTTGAAGATGCTGAAAAAGTGGAGGCACAGCTTGATGAACTTAAATCAAATGTGGATAAACTTGATGCGGAGCTTGACGAGTGCAGTGATGGATTAAAACAGTCTATAAAGAGTGAAATTAATGATGTGGAGAAAATTCTTGATTATAAAGGTCAGTTCATCTACACCGCAGGGCAGTTAGAAGCGCATAACATTGTCGAACTCAATAAAAATAACAGCAGCAGCATGGATGAATGTGAACGCAGGCTTGATGATGGAGATAATGGATTATATGTACAATTATACGATGCAAAGCTTAATCCCGACATGGCATGGAGTGATGTCAAAACTGATTTTTCGTGGTGGGACTTTTACAATGAAGATACGAAAGCCCGTGACCTTTATGATTGTCTCAAAGATGTATGTGAAGCCACAACAAGTATAACAGGAGATAAAAATGCGGCAGATACTAAGAAAAAAGAGGCTTCAAGCAAGAAGACAGAGGCAGTTGCTAAGATGGAAAATGACTCAGACGAAAAGGAAAGCAGGAATATCGCTGATGATATCGCAGGGCAGCTCGGAATTGACAGCTCAAAATATTTGGTTCCGGGAATTATGGATTATTTTGAGAACGGAACCGGCTTTGAAGCTCTGGGCAGTATAGGCAGGCAGACACTTGATAAGATGTTGCTTATAGCATACGATTTTGGGATGTTTTCAAGCCGCGTTACCAATATAAAAATTGATGGGGACAATGGAGAAGGTTCAACCGATACCAATGAATGTGAGATAAGTCTGACTGGCGTACCATTAACTTCCGATTACAGTTATCTCTATGGTGCAGAGCTTGAATATCTTTATTCGGGAAAAACAATCTCAGCGGATAATCTTAAATCAGTCCGCAATATGATATGTGCCGTGAGAATGGCTCTTAATTACATCTCGACTTATACAATAAAAGAACTCAACAATGCAATAATTAACGTATCAAATGCTGCGGCAGAGGCGGTTGCGGCAACCGGTGTCGGAGCACCGTTTGCTCCGGTTGTTAAGATTGCGCTAAGCGGGGCTTTGAGAGGTGCTGCTGCGGCGTGTGAGAGCGCATTTGACTGGGAAATGTTAAAAGAAAGAAAAAGAGTTGTTCTGCAGAAAAATAAACTCTCACAACTTAGCTGCATTGGCGAGCTTTCAGGGTTATTAGGAGACATAGCGGAGGATAAGAATAGTGATGATAATAATGTACTAAGTCTTAATTATGAGGAATATATGTGGGTAATGCTTTTGATGATGGTTGACTCAGATAATCTTGTCAAGCGCACTGGAAACCTTATAACACTCAATGTGAACCAAGCTCAGGCACAGGAAGAATTAAAGGAGTTGGACTTCAAATTGTCTGACACTGTGACTGCTGTAAAAGCAACATGCAGCATTAAGGACAAATTTATCATAGTACCAAATGGATTTATACAAATGTTTTTGGAGGATAATAAAACCCGTTCCGAATTGAGTTCCATCGAAGATGAAACATACAGTTACTCGGTAATACGAGGCTACTAATCTGTTGAAATGAGGATTAAGTATGAAAAGCAGAAGTAAAAAAAGTGGTATGTCTGCACAGTCAGGAATGATTACGGTAGAGGCAGTTGCGTGTCTTATTCCGTTTATGCTGCTTATTCTCGGAATAATATCACTGATAAATGTATTTATTGTACACAACCGTATACAGTATGCACTTTACGGCGCTGGGAATGAGCTTGGCTCTTATACATATATTTATGAAGCGCTGAGTATACATGACGCTGATAAAAAACTCGATGAGGACATTGATAAAAATACGGAGCCTGTCGATAAAGCAATCTCACAAATTACCGATTTCATGGGTGAAATATCCAAGCTTGAAGGCGACGTGGAAAAGCTTGGCGATGATGATTCTGATATATTTGATACGATAGAGAATATTTGTAACGATGGGAGCAAAACCTATAACACTTCCAAGGAAATTTTGACAACGGGAAAAAGCTTTGCAAAGGACCCTAAGAGTCTTCTGCGCGGTATTGTATACCTTGGAATTGAGAATGTTGAACAGGCAGGGAAAAATCTATTGCTTCAGATTATGGTCAGTGGTCTTGTCGATAAATATCTCGGAGAGACAGCAGGAGGTAAGACAGCAAATCAATATTTGCTTGGATATGATGTAAAAGATGGTATGGAAGGCTTGGATTTTGGCAAAAGCGAGTTTTTCAAAGATGCGGGAAATTCTATAAAGATTATTGTCGAATATGATATCAAGCTGTATTTCTGGGGATTATTCTTGAAAGACAATTCACTTCATGTGGTTCAGCGGGCAGATATACCGGCATGGCTTGATGGAGATGGAAAATACTACAAAACAAAGTGAGGTGAGTTTGTGTCCTATATATGTATAGCGGTAATGGCTCTAATTCTTCCTTTTTTGTATATCGGAGCTATTTTATACTGTCGGTCAGATTTTTCAAGGGAAACCAACCAAAAGCGAAGACCAATGACATCGCTGCCTGAGATTGTTGTAATGATATTAAGTGAAGCTTGTCTTATAAGATTATGGTTTTCACTTGGCAAACCATCATTTGACAATATACAGTTTGACTTAATGTATATTATTCTGGCAGCAATGACCATTCTGTTTTTTACGGATTTTTGGGAGCATAGGGTTCCTAACAAAATTATTTTAGCTACGCTGATGCTATGGGCGATTATAGTCGGAGCCGGGATTATATTTAATATGCATTACATGGCTGGTCTTTTGTTTGAATATGTGATAGGTTTTCTGTTCTGTGCAATAAGCTTTGGGCTTTGCTATATAATATCGCATGGAAAGCTGGGCGCAGGGGACGTAAAGCTGGCTCTTCTCATGGGAATATGTATTCCGGTTGGATATGTCACTTCTGCAATTTTATACGGATGTATTGCGGCAGCAGTTGTGTCGGTAGCATTGTTAATCGCTAAAAAAATAACGAGAAAGGATTTCATTCCATTTGTGCCATTTTTGTATGCGGGACTGATAATCAGGTATCTGATGGGATAGGGTGAAGTGATGGTTAAGAGAAAGAAAAGGCTTTTACTTATGGTCAGCATATTACTGCTTGTAATAGGTTGGACAGCTGCATTTATTAATGTGTCAAATAAAGGTGAAGATGTTGTCAGCATACAAAACGGACTTGTCATGCAGGCGCGGCAGCTTTTACAGGACAAGCTATATAAACGAGCTGAACTTGTTTATAAACAGGCGTTGACAGACTATGACACTGTTTACAATGGGGATATTGAACGTGAACTGTTGGAGTTATATAGGGAAGAGGATAATTCCAAGGCATATTATTCACTTATGGAAAAACGTGTAAATGCTGCAAGGGCAGAGGAAAATGAATATATTGAACTCGCCAACAGATATGCCAACAGCAGACGCAAAGAGGAAGCCATTGATATTGCACGCCGGGGGCTTTTGGCATATGACAGTGAACAGCTTGAAAGTATTTATAATTCTCTTCTTTATGAGTATGATACCGTGACAGTCGGCTTTGATGAATTTTTGCTGCCATCCACCGGGGACGTGATACCTTATTACAATGGTTTGGCATGGGGATATGTAAATTCTGATGGGGATATGGTGTTATCACCAATATACGAGGAAGCAACAGCTTTTTCAGGCAATTATGCCGTAGTCAAGCTAGAAGGAACATACACGCTTATTGACAAACAGGGCGACTGGTATGCTGTGGACAAATCAGGACTTGATAAGGTGACAGGAATATGCGGCAACAGAATAATTGCTGTCAAAAATGGTGAATATGCTGTGTGCAGTTACGACTTTAATATTATAAGTGAAAAATTTGACGATGCATATATAAGCAATAATGGAATTGTGGCTGTAAAGAATAATGGAAAATGGGCTCTTGCCAATTCTTCAGACGGAAGAGTTATCACAGACTATCTGTATGATGAAGTTGTGTTCAACAGTCACAATGAAGTTTTTGCCGGGAAATATGCGGTAGTAAAAGACAAAGAAGGATATTTTGTCATTGATGAGACTGGGAAAGAGCTTAATGGCGTGCGCTATGCAGATGCAAAGGGCTTTGAGGGGACATACTATGCTGTTGCGGATGCGTCAGGCAAATGGGGATATGCCAATCCGTCAGGTGAAATTACTATAGCTTGTCAATATGATGATGCATTTTCATTTTCTGATAATGTGGCAGCAGTCAAAAAAGATGGTGTGTGGAATTACATAAATACAAAAGGGAAGCTTGTTGTTGAAGGGAATTTTGCAGAGGCAAAGCCTTTTGTAAATGGCTATACATTTGTGGCGGTTGGGGATGAAGAGAAGATAATAAGTTTCAGGTACTATAAATGTTTTCAATAAATGAAATTATTTTATGGAGGAAAAGAAAATGGTTGAGACGGTGTTAATTGCCAATAAATTGTACGAAAAAGTTAGGATTACCGAGAATACTGCATTGGATGAAATAGCAGTGAAGGTGATACGAAATGACTGTCCTGAGTTTTTGCTGCCAATGAGAATGATGGAAATAGACGGTGACACGGAGCTTCGGTACGAAGTGGCAGGAGGAGTGGCACTCAATCTTCAAAGTCATTCAATGAGCAAAAAAGAAATTATAGAGCTTCTTTTGAATATGTTAGAAGCATTTGAAAAATGTCCTGACTATTTTCTTGATATACATAAGATGTATTTGGACGAAACACATATATACTTGAGCAAGGATTGTAAAAAAGTTAAATATGTGTATATTCCTGCGAGTACATACAACAATGATGACAGCACAATGGTAGGTTTCTTTAACAGGTTAATTGCGCAATTACAGATTACAGATGATAGGAACTATCAGCTTGAGTTAATCCGTATTCTTGTGATGGAGTCAAATATTCATGCTCTCTATGAAAAGCTCAGGAACGATTCAACAGAAAGTTTATATGAAAAAAAGGCTTTTCCTGCCGCAGAAGATAAGTCTGTTGAAAATAATATTCAGCCGACACAGCAAGTAAAACAGCAAAAAAATAACAGCACTATACAGTCTATGATAACTGATAAGACTAAAACTCCGGAAGCAGCAAAGGATGACAACTTAGTCAATGTTTTGTTCGGTGATGATAATCAGAAAAAGTCAAAGAAGAAAGGCGGATTTTTCAATTTATTTACAGGCAAAAAACATGCAGATGACACCGCTGAAACGAAGAGTTCCAAAGCCTTGGCGGATACACCTGTAATTCCGTCAGTTCAAAGTTATACCACTCCTGACGTTCCAGAAAGAGATGTTACCGTAATAGATGGTACGGACATTGAAAATGATGGGGAACTTTATCTTGAGCTTGTAGATTCAAACGGGATGAATTGTCCAAGGCGAATTACAGTCAACTTCAACAACAATAAATTTGTTATCGGAAGAATAGATTCGGCAGGAAATAGAAATGCTGATTTTTGTTTCGAGCGCTCATTTTCATCAATAAGCAGACGACACTGCTGCATAGAGACAGACGGAAACAATTTGTATCTTATAGACCTTGACTCGACCAACCACACTTATCTTAATCAAAATCAGCTTATACCAAACAACCGTTATCCGATAAGCAGAGGTGACACCATTCGCTTTACTGATAAGATGCCAATAAGTTACAGGGTAATATAGTTATGGAGTTTTTGAATGTTATAGCCGGCTGTGCCACTGACAAGGGCAAGTTCAGAGAAAAAAATCAGGATAGAGTAATCTCTTTGACAAGCGGCAGTGGTAAAAACGTCATCACCTTATCATGTATATGTGATGGAATTGGAAGTTTGAATATGAGCGAAATCGCATCAGAGATGATGGTATCCGGGCTTGCAGAATGGTTTTATAGAGTGAAGGATTATTATCCTGAAATTATGAACCATTCAGATATGGCTGACAGCTTAGAGGAAGAGATAAAAAAACTTAATCAAAACATATATGAATATCGAGTTTGCCGCGAAAATAATATAGGTTGTACTATGTCAGTACTGTTCACGGCAGGGGATGACTACTATATTTTTCATGTGGGGGACAGCCGCATATATCTTGTAGCAAATACTATAAAGCAGCTTACGAGGGATGAAGTTGTTGTAAAGGAAAAGAATGGCACTATTAGAGAATTTCTTGCCAACTATGTGGCAAAACAGAAAGATATATGGATGGTCAGAACCAGTGGAAAGATTAAACCCGGAAATATGTATGTCATCGGTTCAGACGGTTTGTTTAAAAAACTTAACCCGGAGGATATCACATCCTCATTGACAGGTTTATCCTTAAAAAATATAAGTAAAATGTGTGTTGACCTTATAAGTACAGTCAGGGACAGAGGAGAGACGGACAATGTATCATGTGCTCTTGTATACGCAGTTCCAAAGAAGAAATTACTGTGGCGTTTATAAAACTGACGAATATCTTATGGCTGTATCAAGAACAAGATACACACCTGAGATAATCAGATGGAATATTGTCATAATGTAAACTCCCTTTATGAGACTTTTAACATGTCCGTGACACTTTAAAATCAAACCGGCAGTCACAAATATATACCACAATGCAAGGTACAGCCATGGCGTATTGTGGAATATTGCAAAGCACATAGGATAAAACAGCATAAAGCTTCCTTCCGTGAGTGGGTAGCGTGTGGGTATTGGTTGATTACAGTAACGGCATTTTCCCTTTAGCATAATCCAGCTGATAACAGGTATCTGATCGGATAGCAGCAGGGTATGCCCACATTCAGGGCAGATGCACGTTGCAGTTATGAGCGCCTTATCTGTGTTAATTCTGTAGTCTGCCGTACAAAAGTATGCACCTATCACTGAGCCAATAAGAAAACTGCCTATGAGCAAAACACAAAAAGGGTATATCGGCATTACAAACTCCTTTCAAAACAGATTTATTAATATAAATATTATTAAACGACATTTATGTATAGTCAAGAAGTAATTTAAATACGGAGGCGGTAAATCAGCATGGAGAACGAAAATAATATTAACCTTGGAGATGCGTATGAAATAATAAGGGAAATCGGGTCAGGCGGTGGGGGAACAGTCTATCTTGCATATCACAACCGTCTTCAAAAAAATGTTGTAATCAAGAAAGTGCGTGATGGAGTTAAGCTTGATTATCGTATGGAGACAGATATTCTAAAAAATCTTCATCATGAATATCTTCCACAGGTATTTGACTTTATTCAAAACGAAACAGGTATATATACGGTTATGGATTTTATTCCGGGCAAATCACTCGGCGATTTAATCAAGGATGGCAAGACATTCACACCAAATCAGGTATATAAATATGCCTGTCAGTTATGTGATGCCGTTGATTACCTGCATACACAGAAAATTCCGGTTATACATGGTGACATTAAGCCTGACAATATAATGCTCACACCCGATGACAATATATGCCTTATTGATTTTAATATATCAGGTTTCAGTGATAATCTTAACCTTGCAGGCTTCACAAGGGGATATGCTGCACCAGAACAGTGCATAGCAATAGAGGAAGCACGAAAGCGGCGTAAGGCACAACAGACAGATAACGCAATACTACAGGCAGCAGTTGCAGATGATGGCACGCAAATAGATGATAGTACGCAGATAGACGATGCAACTGAGGTAGATGATAGCACACAGATAAATACCATCTTAGATGCAGCAGCAGCGTCAGAAAATAGCAATAAAAAAGAGCCGGTTCATGCAGCTTCAACGGTAAATGACCAGCCGGACAGTGTTCCGGTTGTAGTTGATGCCAGGGCAGATATATTTGCCATAGGAGCAACACTGTATCACCTGTTGGTAGGAAAAAAGCCGGATGCTGACTGTTCAAAGACAATTCCCGTTTCACAGACAAATATACAGGTATCCGAGGGGCTTGCCTATGTGATTGACAAGGCAATGAGACCGCTTCCTGAGAAGAGATTTCAGACTGCTGCCGAAATGCGAAAAGCACTCGGGGCTGTGGCTAAAAAGGATAAGCGATATAAGCATCTTCTGTTTGTTCAGGATTTCATGAGTATTCTGTGTATCATTGCCGCTGCAACATGTGTACTTGTCGCGGTTGTGGGTTACAGGCTTACACTGACTGAGAGAACGGACAATCTGTACAATACTGCCATGACTTACTACGAAAGCGGCGATTATGAAAATGGATACGAGTACATAGTAAATACAGCTCTTGACGATGAGGAACAATACAATACATCAGAACTTGCCAATCTGTATTACATGGCTGCCGAATGTTGTTTTGAACTTGAACAGTACGGCACTGCTGCCAGGCTTTATGCTTCATCGCTTGCCATTGAGGATGGAAACAGCAAAATTTACTGTAACTATGCCATAGCACTTGCATACAGCGGAAACAGTGACGAAGCAGAGAATGTGTTGCAAAAGGCTGTCGATACGGGGGCAGGTGACGAATATATTTATCTTGTGTCAGGCGAGCTTGCCCTAGCGGAAGGTGAGTATTCGGATGCGGAGAATTATTTCAGACAGGTTATTAAATTGTCAACTGATTCGTACTGCCTATCAAGAGCATATATAAAATACAGCGAATGTTATATAAATCAGGAAACTTACACCCAAGATGAGGAGCTTATAAAAGATAATATTGCCATTTTAAGGCAGGCGGACGGCAATGTGTCAGAAAAATATCTTGTAATAATATACCAGCGGATAGCGGAGGCAGACAGCCTTCTTGCTTCTCTGACCTTAAACGGCGCATATTATGACGATGCTGCAATATACCTTAACAAAATCATCGACTTAGGATGGGCGACTTACAATGTATATATGAACCTTGCCCTCATGTACGGTGCAAATGAACATTATGAAGAAAGCTTTGCCACATACAATGAAGCCATAAGACAATATGGCGAGAACTACCAGCCGTATAAAAACATGGCACTGCTTGAAGCACAGCGCCAATCCGGCATTGAGAACGAAAAAAGAGATTATGGTGTATTTGACGAATATTACACAAAGGCAAAGGAACTGTTTGCATCATCAGGCGTGGCGGGCGACATGGATATGGATATGCAGCGGTTAGAGCAGGTATATGTATCGCTCAAGGATTTAGGATGGCTTGATTAAAAAAATCTTATTTCAGAAAGGAATTTCAGAAAGGAGTGTGAGAGCATGGGATTATCAACAGGGCAGCAGATGATGTATTTCGGGGCAGGCGGTGCAGTATTATTTATCCTGATTTTCATTGTTCTGCGTATCAGCTTTAATGTAAGCAGAAAGAAGCTTATAGATAAAATTATGAATACATTATAAATGTATAAACAATTAATCTAATCTAAGGAGGAAGACACAATGGAAGAACAAAATTTAACTACAACAAAAAAGAAAAAATGGCTCTTACCGACAATTATTGCGGGTGTTGTTGTGATAGCTATACTTGCAGGTGCTGTAATATACAATCTACCTGCCAATCGCTGTGACCGCCAGCTTGCCCTCGCCGAAAAATATATGTCAGAGCTCAACTATGAGGC
This sequence comes from Eubacteriales bacterium, assembly GCA_050874385.1. Classification (GTDB taxonomy): domain Bacteria; phylum Bacillota; class Clostridia; order Lachnospirales; family Lachnospiraceae; genus CAG-882. Next base: position 9,053 of record JBNMKO010000011.1, on the reverse strand, counting down.
GGCGATACTTGCATACAAGGCAGCGATAGAGATTGACCCTAAGAATGTTGAAGCATATCATGGCGCGGTTGAGGCTTATAGTCTCGCGGACAACAAGGATGGTTTTGAGAGCTTATACACTGACGCACTTAATGTAGTTTCAGAGTTAAGCGATGAGGAGCTTGACGCAACAATTGAGCTTGTAAAGGACATCTATTTGACTGCTCCAAATGTCTATGACGACAATGAAAAGATAGCGGAAGTTCTTGAAAACGGTTATGAAATCACGAACAACGACGATGACGTGAAGAACAGTCTTGTGGGTACATATGAAGATATTATTGAGGACTGCCAGAATGCAGATAATTCTGATTCAGAAAAAATGCTTGATGTCTGTGACAGAATTCTTGAGCTTGACAAAAACAACACTAAAATTACCGACACTCGAAGAAATGTCCTTGAAGAGTATCTCAAAACAGCTTTGAAGAACGGTAACTCCGATACAGCAAAGAAACTTATTGAGAAGTACAGGGAACTTGTTCCTGATGTTGATTATGAGGATGTAGTTGAGAGCTGTATCAATGACCTATTTGACAACGAGGATTATGAGACAATAAAGAAGCTTGCCGATGAACTCAAAGAAACTTTTCCTGACATGGACCTTGACGACATGCTATCAAATATTGAAGCTTTAGAGCAGCAAGCAGCTCAAAAGCAGGCTCTTCTTGCCACCGTATTTGACTACATGAGTGTTGAGGATTATGACTCAATGCTTGACGTGGATGGCTCAGATGAAGCAGATGCAGTAAGAGACATTCTTACAGAGCAGGAAAAGACAAGTTATATCTATATACCGGATGACGACGGAACACATACGGGAACAGGTGCAGGTATATACCTGTTCGGAAATGGCGGATATTATTTTTACTATGGTGATTTTGTAGACGGCTCAAGAGAAGGTAATGGTTCCATATTTATGAAGCCAAACGAAGACGAAGAATACAAATATATATTTACTGGAGAATGGGAAAATGATGCTCCTAATGGTTATGGAAATCTTTATTTAGAGAAGGAAAACTCTATAGAAAATCATAACGGAGAACTTGTAGACGGGTTATGGAATGGTCATATAAATTGCACATATGATGATTACCTTAGTTCGAATGAATATGACCTTTCATTCAATGCAGTCAATGGTATTCCTGATGAAGTATCCGACAAAGAAGGCTATTATAAGGTATCCCACGATGACACAGAATATACTTTTTTTATTAACAAGTATATGCTTTCAGCATCTCATTCCGATAATATTGAATGGCTCAATGATTTAGAATACGGCGGACAGTACTCATTTGGGGGTGTATGGGTATATGATGCTGTGGCTGGTGTAGATATAGATATAAACAGATATATTTTTGCTTTTGATAGTCATATTTTCTATAATGGAGGTATGCGTTGGGTATATTTTTATTTACCTTATGGTATGACATTCGGTATAGTAGGATTCGCTGATATTTACTAAAACCTGCTGAAAACAAATATATTGTAACGCATATTATGACGTATTTTAATAATTCAAAGGAGGCATTACTTATATGGAAGAACAGAATTTTATTGAGAAGAAAAAGAAGAAAGGGTTGTTATTTGCAATTATTGCTATTATAGTCATAACTGCTACCATTATAATCGCGATTATATATAATCTACCTGCCAATCGCCGTGACCGCCAACTTGCTCTTGCCGAGAAGTATATGTCCGAGCTGAACTACGAGGCGGCAATACTTGCATACAAGGCAGCGATAGGGATTGACCCTAAGTGTGAAGATGCCTATATAGAATTGCTTGATTTGTACATTGTCATGCAGGCTTATGATGAGGCGGAAGAACTTATTACACAGGCTGAAAACAATCTTGATAATGAAATTGTACTGGCGATGAGAGAAAAGACCAATACACTATTAGCATCGGCTGACGCAGATGCAGATAGTAATAAAAATACAAGTAAGGAAGAGCATGAAAACACTATCGAAGAAACTACAAAATCAGAACCTTATTTAAGGTATATGCAGGCAACAAGCTATGATTCGGAAGGGAATGTAACCTCAATAAAAAAAGAGGAATATGATGCAGACGGGAATGTCATCAATACAACATTTTACGATGCAGATGGAACGACATATAGTTCTGATGAATATCAGTATGATGAAAATGACAATCTTATTATGTCTGCGAACTACGATGAAAACAAGAAATTAACCTCAAAAACAGAATATGATTCCAATGGCAATGAACTAATAAATATTAGTTACGATGAAAATGGTGATATAGACCGACATATAGAAAATACTTATGATGAAAATGGCAATAAAATAAAGTCTATTTCATACTTTAGCAATGGAAGTATTGAATGGCAAGATGAATATAATACAGATGGTATCAGCATTGAAAGTATATCTTATAATGACGATGGAAGCGTAGCTTCACAAAGAACATGTGAATATGAAAACGATGGAAGTATCCATGTATCAGAATTGACAAAAGATTATGAAACTAATTCTCTTTATGTTGCATATGAATATTTTTATGATTCTAATTGGAATGTCTTAAAAACATTTGATTATGATGAGTCTGGAGAAATATATAATCAAACTGAATATTTATATGCTGGAGAAAAGTTAATAACAGAAATCTCTACACAATATTCCGATGTATATAAAAGCGAATATGAATATTATGAAGATGGAACTTTAAAATCTATAATTCACTATTCATCTTACGATGGTGAGCCATTCATTCAAGACAGTATGACTTTGTATTCGTACGACGAACTTGGCAACAAAACGGAAAGTCAATATTTTAACAATATTCTATCAAGCATACATGTATATGATAAAAATGACAAAGAAATTAAGTATGAGAATTACATGGATGGTGAATTATCTGATAGTTATGAATGTAAATATGATGAACATGAAAATATTGTATATTATGTACGTCAATCTCCTAGTTCCTATATTGAAAATTCATGGTCTTATGAATATGATAATGATGGCAATATAATCAGTATGCAGGAGTATAGTGATACTGGTGATGGAACGTATCTGAATCAAGAATATCGTCATGAATATGATGAGAACGGTAAAGAAATTAAATATATAAGTTATTATAATAGTACTGAATTAGATAAATATGACGACCATTCAAGAAGTGCTGAATATGAATATGATTTGAAAGGAAATCTAAAAAAAGAAACTTGGTATTATAGAGATAATACCATCTGCGACTGGACTGAATACGAATATACATATGAATGATTATACTATGTAATGATAGCTGTAATTCTTATCTTCTTTTGGTACCATATTACTTTTCAAGATGTATACATAAAGATAAGAGTTGAACTTATTAGCATGTATGGCAATACAACAACTTTTGTGATGTCTTTTCATTTTGCTGAAAAAGCTTTTACAGCAAATATGTTTCCGTATAAAAAATAGTAGATGTTTTCATGGATATGAAGATTATTAAAAGAGAAAAAAGATTATGCACTTGTTGCATGGAAGAACATGAAGTGAAAACAGTACTTATAAAAGATACATCAACTTTCAAGAACGCAAAGGTTACTTATGAAGCCGAATATTTATATTGTGATGTTGCTGAAGAGTTATACATGGATGAACAGCAGTTACAAAAAAATGATATTTGTCTCAAAGATGCTTATAGACAAGCAGAAGGATTATTGACATCCGCTGAGATTATTGCGATTAGAGCTAAATACGGAATAAGCCAAAGTGACCTTTGTCTTCTTCTTGGATGGGGCGGGAAAACGATTACAAGGTACGAAAGTCATCAGGTTCAGGATAGAGCACATGATACTATATTAAAAAAGCTTGATAATGACCCTGAGTGGTTTTTATCGTTGTTGAATGATGCAAAGGATAATCTGTCGGATGAGTCATATCATAAATATGTGGATACCGCTACGCGCCTTTATGAGAAAGAGCAGGACATATATCTGCGTAAGGCTATCGAAGCATGTTATGCTAAGTTTCATGACAATAAGGAGTATAGCGGTAACACAGAACTTTCTCTTGATAAGGTTGTTGATGTTATAAGATATTTTGCAGCTTTAGCACACATAACTAACCTATACAAGGTAAAATTAATGAAAATGATGTGGTATGCTGATTCTCTTTCCTAGTAAAGAGAGAGGGCATGCAATAACTGGATTGATATATCAGGCTTTACCTATGGGAGCAGTGCCTATAGGACACAATTCAATCATTGATTTAAAGAACGTTCCATGTGAGGAAGTGGATTTAGGCGAGACTATCGCTTATCATTTCTCCATTTCTGGGGCAGATGCCTTTCATGCTTTAAGTGATGAAGATAAAAAAATTCTTGATATTGTCATTGAAAAACTGGGTGGAATGACAAAATATGAGATTGTTTCTTTTATGCATCAAGAACAGGCATATAAAGAAACTGCATCAAGAGATATAATTTCATTTAAGTATGCTAAGACGTTGCAGATATAAATTTATTAATTTTTTAGTTAGTAAGAACCAAGATTAGGCTATAATATACAATCTGATTTTGGTTCTTATTTGTTTAATTTATAGTGTTAAATGCATAAATACGGGGTATATCATAAAATCCTACGCACTAAGACTAAAATGACTAAAAACGAGCTACAACCAATGATAGCAAACGGTAGAAATATAAAATATTACAGACGATTGCAAAGATAGGAAAAATACTCGGTAGGGTGGCTTTTGTATTTTCAATTAAATACAGGTAAGTACACTGAAAATCAATTTATTTCTTGAATTATATACATCAGTTGGTTGGGAGCCGCCTTGCAGCGCGCAGGTGGAGTGCCTTGCAAAATACAACAGCTTTATTTGTGTCATATGAAGGAGAAAAAACAGTAGGTATGGTAAGGCTCATTGGAGATGGCGGTATTTCATTTATAATATATTGAATGTCTACTTTGCGTAGGTTGTTGAAATGCTTACTCAGCTATAGAATATAGGCAGGGAGGTGCAAAAGAATGAACCAATATATAACAGGAACTGTAATTAAAGAATTTAGAAACAGGAATGATATGACGCAGATGGAACTGGCAGAGAAGCTTGGTGTGAGTGCTAAGACGGTTTCAAAATGGGAGACCGGAAAGGGATACCCAGATATCACGCTGCTAGAGCCGATTGCCAGAGTGTTTTCTATATCCGTAACAGAACTGATTTCCGGAAATGCGGTGATGAATGTAAATGTAAGTGCAAATATGTTACGTTCACATTTTTATGTATGTCCTGTGTGTGGGAACATTATTCACAGCGTGGGCGAAGCCGTTATCCAATGCCATGGAATACAACTAAAACCAGAAGAAGCGGAAGAAACAGATGAAAATCACAAGATATTTGTGGAACGGGTTGAGGATGAGTATTATGTACAGATTGAGCATGAAATGACAAAAAATCACTATATCTCGTTTATTGCGGCAGTTTCGTCTGACAGAGTGCAGATGGTAAAACTGTATCCGGAGGGAGAGGCACAGGCACGTTTCAAGCTTAACGGAGTGAAAAAGGTTTATTTTTATTGCAATAGAAGTGGATTATTTTCAGTTAATTTGATGAAAGGAATTGACGATAAAGAATCAGGATATGACAATGCAAAGGAGAGAATGGCATTGGAGAAAGCGGCTAAAATGTTGTTTGGTTAAATGGCGGATAAGATTAAATCCAAGGATTGCAGAAAATATAAAGAAAAAATATAAGAGGGGTGAAAGAAAAATATGAATGATAACAGCAACATACAAATTGAAATAAATGAAAATAATATATTGGAGAAAACATTATCCATTGCCGACGACGGGTATTTAAAAGCATATCAGTTTTTGCTGGGTGAATATGAAAAAAATACTGAAAAATATGGGCCACAGACATTATATTTTCTGGCGTGTTTAGCAGGCGGAGCAAATATGCCGGAAAAGGCATTAGAATGGATGAAAAAAGCTGTCATAAATAATGGATGGTGGTATCGCCCGGAAGTGCTTGAAGATGAAGATTTAGAGAATTTAAAGGACAATTCGGAGTTTATTTCACTGAAATCTATATCTGATACTCGTTATGCAGATGCTTTTTCCAAGTCGAAAGCACAGTTTTCATGGAAAAGTAGGACTGCTGATAATCTGTTTCTGGCTGTCCATGGAAATACTCAGAATGGACAGATGGCAAGAGATGACTGGCAGCAGATGTTTGCCGGAAATAGTCAGTGGCAGGTAGAAACGATACAAAGTGCCGAGCCGGACGGATATGGAACATATAGATGGAGCTATGATATGGTTTCATATTTGCCGGTAGCAAAAGCAATCGAAAATGTGCAAAAAGAAGGATATCATAAAATTGTGTGTGGTGGATTTTCAGCCGGCTGTGATATGCTACTGCGAGCGATAACATTTACACCAGCACGTTGTGATATGTTGGTTTTGCAAAGTCCGTGGACTCCTATTCTAGAGGAGCATGCAAAAGATTTGGTTCAGGCAATACAGCAAAAGAATATTGAGATCAGAATTTTCTGTGGCTCAGAGGACGAGGAGTGTCTTTCAATGGCAAAACAATTATATGATGTGGCTGACAGAAAGAGTATAAATGTTAAGTTTAATATTCAGGAAAGTAGCCGCCATCAGTTTCCAACAGAGCTGTACACATTGAGAAGTATATTAGAAATGGAATGACTTTGATATTGATGTCCATATGTTTTTTCATGGTCTGGTATTTTACTTTTATAGCTGTGAAAATCAAATTGAGATTAAAAATTACTTATCTTTTTTGTTATTCGCAGTGCAATATTACGGTTTGTATTTTTGTTTATTAATTTTGTCAGGACACTAATAATACGGGGTATGTCATAAAATCCACGAACAATTCACATTAAACAAACCAAACAAGACAATTAAAAATACCCAAACAAAAAATTCTTCCCCTCAATTCATCATTCCACAAACAAATAAAAACATCAACAAAAATAAAACACAAAACACCACTCTTTGAGGTATCATATATGATATTTTCAATGTGTGATACTACAAGTTTATACCATTTATCCAATATTCCTAACCATCATATAATTATAGGTCACTATAAATGGAAAATCATGAAATTTTCTACACCAGTCAGCAGAGCAGTTACGCCAAAATTTTTCAAGAGTATTCTGATTTTCAAATTATTTTTCAAATTATAAAACCCTTCCAATATCGCCATATAAATTGCATAAAATCTCTTTAAATGTTATAATTAACTACATAAGCGTATTCAGTGGAGAAGTAAACATTTTTCCTTGTTTCCGCTAAATTTATGAAAGGGTAGAGCCACATATTGTCGGCTTGGTTGTATCAATGGCAGATATATTCAATGAAAAAATTCTACCGGATTTTTTGTCAAAATTAAAATCCTATGATTCGGTGCGCGCATACAAGCGCAGCTGTGGTTACATAAGAGAGTACTGTTCAAAAGAATTTTTAAGTCTCAACAATGATGATATAAGAAGCTATGCAGATTATTTGATGAAGAAGGCTGTATCAGGCGAGTACAGTGCCAACTATACTTCCGCTGAGTTTGCCCGCGTGCGCTCGGTTGCGTCGTATATTGAGGAAAATGCTTCAATCTACGGCATAGCATACAATAATCCATTTGACGGGTATGTTTTCCCTGCTGCCGGAAAAGCTGTCACCATGGCATCAATCCCAAAGCTTGAGACGATAAATATGCTCCTTGACAATGTGGCAGATGACGATGAGCTGTTTTTGGGGCTTACACTGATATTAAGGTGTTCGCTCACATCGGGGGAGTGTATGGGAATAAAAAGGTCAGACTTTATAATTGAGGACGGCGACATGATGCTTCTAAAAATCACCAAGAGAGGGTACACGAGACATTTGGTTGTTCCGGACGATGTGAGGGTTATAATAAACCAATATATAGCCTCACATGCGTCCGAGTCGGGGGCACTGTTTATAAATGAAAGAAATGAACCGATGCGCATAAGGGCATTTCAGAAGAGATACGAAAAGAAAGCTGCCCAGTGCGGCTTTGGCTATACCATGAATGACATTCGCAACGCCGGAATAACCTACATGCTCGCGTGTGGCTCATCTGCACCCGAGACGGCAAAATATCTTGGAATTAATGAGAGATGGGCTTACAGATACACGGGAGTGGGGGATAAGCTCAATATCGTGTCGGACGATTACAGTAATATCCGCGTTGTAAAAAAAGAAGTGTAATACAATATACAAAAGTAAAATTGTAGCCTTATAGATTTATAAAAATTACCGTATCTATAAAACTATAGATATACAAATCACGATAAATCCTGATTATATTAGAGGAGAAGGTTACCGTAACAGATTTATGTAAACCAAATGACGAAAAATACAATATTTCATCATATCAAGATGAACTGACCAAAGAGAAGAAAAAATGTAATCTTCAAATTTGTAAAAAAATAATTTGACATTTATCCGAAATCGGACTATACTTGATGAAGTCTGATTTCGGACTTTTTGTTATGGAGGTGAAAATTACATGGACATGAACAATGATGGATATCTTCGTATTCTAAATCATAGGTTGAAAGAGAATGATGACTGGTATCAGCAAGCCGCCAAGATACTTGGAATATCCGACAGCACATTCTGGATATTATATATGCTGTATGACTATCCGGATGGCATAACCCAGAGGGACATATGCACTATGTCTTGCTTTCCAAAGCAGACAATCAATTCGGCTCTCAAGAAACTTGAGACGGACGGCATAATAACACTTATTCCGGGGGATGACGGAAGGAGCAAGAAGATAATGCTCACGGCAGCAGGCAGTGAACTTGTAGATAAGACCGTTGTGAAGGCAAGGGAAGCAGAGTATGCCGCGCTAAATGGCATGACGGATGAGGAAAAGCAGGCGCTTGTAACCACACTTGACAAGTTTACGCGGCTTTTAAACGAAGCCACACACATTATAAAAGAATAAGAGTAATCTTAATCAAGATAATATGAAATAATTACAAAT
>JBNMKO010000010.1:0-63722 GCA_050874385.1 Eubacteriales bacterium | reverse complement strand
TGCATGTGTTAAGCACGCCGCCAGCGTTCATCCTGAGCCAGGATCAAACTCTCATAAAAAGTTTAATTCCGTCAGAACTACTCTGGCCTCTTATAAAAAAGAAGTTTCTTTCGTTCTCCGTTTATTTACCCGACGATAGTCTGAAAGACTTTCGTCTTTTAAGGTTTTGTTCGTTTCTGAATATTCTCGGGCTTTTCAAAGCAGAAACCACTTTGAAACCCGTTAGAATTTTCAGGGTTGTTTTACTGTTCAGTTATCAAAGAACTTGTCCGTCGCTGTGTCAGCGACTTGTTTATTATATCATGTTCATTTTGCTTTGTCAAGAACTTTTTTAACTTTTTTTCAAAACTTTTTTTGAAAACCATCTGCTAATCAAAGCCGTTTCATAATTATGTTTTGAAGTGTTAAGTTGGACGCTTCACAGCTTTCAGTTTAACTTTCCAGCTCTCAGCTTTGTTCCCGCCGCAGCGAAATTCATATTATCACTTTGTAAGTGATTTGTCAAGAACTTTTTTTAAAAGTTTTCGACTTTTTCTGATTCCTTCCGGAATCGAACGGAGAAGGAGGGATTTGAACCCTCGCGCCGCTGTTAACGACCTGCACCCTTTCCAGGGGTGTCCCTTCAGCCTCTTGGGTACTTCTCCAAACAGCCTGACGTAAAGTCATTATTCTGTTATCGAATCCAGATTCCCGGACCAGAGCGGAGAGGATGGGATTCGAACCCATGCGCCCGTGAAGACAAACGGTTTTCAAGACCGCCCCGTTATGACCGCTTCGGTACCTCTCCAAGTTTTATACGCTTTGTTCAGCGCGAGATTTATATTAGCACTATTCCTCCATAATGTCAACAGGTTTTTACAAATTTTTTTATTTTTTTTGAAAAAAGATATTTTATATTCAATTCACGGCTGCAAAATCTGTTCCGCCATGGGTATATCCTCCGGTGTGGTAATCTTTATATTGTTGTACGAGCCCGCACAGAGCTTTACTTTCATGTGGGCAAATCTTTCGGCAACCATAGCGTCATCCGTCACGTCGCTCACATCATCCCCGTCCGCCGCCGCTTTTTCCAGCGCCGAATAAGCACCCAAAATCTTATCAAACAAAAAACACTGAGGTGTCTGTACAGCCCTTAGCAACGCGCGATTAGGTGTGTCAGCGCAAAAGCCCTCATCGTCAACAAGCTTTATTGTGTCCTTTACGGGCACTGAGGGTATACATGCTCCATACTGCTCCACAGAATTTTTACATTCTTTTAACAGCTCTGCATCTATACAAGGGCGCGCACCGTCATGGATGTATACAAATGCCCCATCCCCCGCAATGCAAAGACGCTCTATCTCCTTTAGTCCATTGTATACTGAATTGTATCTCTCTTTTCCGCCACCGACTATGGAGCGTACTTTTTTCAGGTCATACTTTTCGACTATCTCTTTTTGGCAGTATTGTCCCTCATTTGCACCACAGACAAGTACGACAGCATCAATAAAGCTGTCCTCCATGGCTTTTAGAGAGTAATACAGCACAGGCTTTTCGTTAAGCATAAGGTACTGCTTTGGCGTGCTGGTCTTCATTCTGCTGCCTTTTCCACCGGCAAGCACTATGGCTATGTGCATACACTTTTCCATAATAATCCCCCATGTCACTGCTTTTGCAGTGACTCAAATAGTAATGAAAAACACCCTTTTGCGTATTTTCCAATAGTTCAGCATATCTGAGCTAATGTGAAATTGTAATACATCTAAGGCTGTATCTTTTACTGCCTTAGATGTATTTTACACATTATTCCTATCCCCCTGTCAGGCATCAATTCTGCCTCTGAGACTCTTTTCCCCAAGCTTTAAGTTCGGAACTGCGTTCAAATCCCATCCCGCACGCATGCCTGCCATATAGTCATAGTATCCCGCTGAACCTATCATTGCAGCGTTGTCCGTACAGAATATAGGAGATGGATGGTAAAATTTAATATGATTTTTGGCACATTCGCTCTCAAGCGCCGCCCTTAGCGCACTGTTGGCAGCCACGCCGCCAGCAACGGCAAGCTTTCTGCATCCGTTCTCCTTTGCCGCCATAATAGCACGGGAAACAAGGGCATCTACAACGGCATTTTGAAATGATGCCACCAAATCTGCCCTGTTAATCTCCTCATTTTTCATCTCACAGTGATTTATATAATTGAGCACAGCAGATTTAATTCCGCTGAAGCTGAAATCATAAGGTGAGCCCTCGACCTTTGCCCTAGGGAAAGCTATAGCGTCCTTATTACCCTCCTTGGCAAGCTTGTCTATCTTAGGTCCTCCGGGATACCCTAAACCCACCGCGCGCGCAACCTTGTCAAATGCCTCGCCTGCTGCGTCATCCCTCGTCCTTCCGATTATCTTATACACACCGTAGTCCTCTACAAGCACAATATTGGTGTGCCCGCCGGACACGACAAGACAAGTAAAAGGCGGCTCAAGGTCAGGATTTTCGATGTAATTGGCACTTATATGCCCTTCAATGTGGTGCACTCCCACAAGCGGCTTGTCCGCGCCAAAGGCAAGTGACTTTGCAAAAGCCACTCCGACAAGCAATGCCCCGACAAGTCCCGGGCCATAGGTTACGGCTATTGCAGTTATATCGTCAAGAGAAACTCCCGCCTCCTTTAACGCCTGCTGCGTCACCTGATTTACCTGTTCCATGTGCTTTCGCGATGCAATCTCCGGCACAACGCCGCCGTAGAGTGTGTGCAGGTCTATCTGTGATGATATTATATTTGATAACACCGTGCGCCCATTTTTCACAACCGACGCTGCCGTCTCATCGCATGAGCTTTCTATGGCAAGTATCAGAACATCCTTATTTTCCTCTTTTATGGTATCATTCATGACATTTATGCTTCCTTTTTATTTTTTCAATTATTTCATTTCAATCTGTATGTGTCCACTCTATACATTTTTCTAATAGTCAGGCTATTATGAATATTGTGAAATCATAATACATCAAAAACATCGTTCTTTACTGTCTTACATGTCCACAAAAAATATGTACTCTAATCCCCCTGCACACCCGTCTCAGGAATGACCTCCCAGAACAAAATCTTCCACTGTCCATTGTCATCCTGTCTGAGGGTATACTGCTCATACACTCTCTCCCTTGTTCCGCCATCCTGCGCCGTGTAATACACAGCCTTGACCTTTGCATACTGAACGCCATTGTCGGTAAGCATCTCTATATCTGAGGCTCTCTGAATAGTGTACTCCACAATCTTTTTCTTTGCCGACTTGTACGACTCTATCTCAAGCTTCAGTCTTTCCATGTACTCATCGTAATCATTGTATGACAAAAGCTCGTCGTCAAATGTAGCTCTCGCATGCTGCGCAAGACCGTTGAGCTGGTCATCATTGTAATCGCCGTCATAGAATGCTTTTATGACCCTGCTGTAAAACACAACAACATCGTGAGGATTTGCAGGATAATTTAAACTCATATCCTTTGACAAAATCTGTCCCACCTCCGATGTATCCGCCACTGGTTCATCGTTAGATGACGGGCTTGAGGTCAATTTAATGTAGCTTGCCAAAATAACACCAGCCATAAGCGTAATCACAAGAATTGGCTTCAATATTTTCCACTTATTGTCATTATCCTTCATAGCTAATCCTCCTTATTTTTAACATAATTTATTGTGCTTTAATAGACAAACGTGTTTAACGCACATTTTTCAGCTAGTATATTTTATTATACTTCCAAAGCCATTTACACTTTGTGACATTCACTTTCTTACAGTGTCTTGTAGGACTTTGAAAATTCAGTGCTACCTGCTTAGTATATCGTCACTGTTTCATAAAAAATCAATCTTCATCAAACTTCAAAGTCGTGCTCTTTCCATCCCTAGAAGCAACCGATGAAGGGAATATTTCCCTGACCTTATCCATAAACTCTTCCGGGTGCGCCATAGAAGGGCTGTAGTGCGTAAGCCACATTTCACGGACATTAGCTCTTGCGGCAATGGTCGCTGCCTCATACATTGTCATGTGCTTGTACTCCTTCGCCTTTGAAAGCTTGTCCGGCTCGCCATACATTCCCTCACAGATAAACAAATCCGCACCCTCGGCATACTTTGCGATTGCATCCGTCGGTCTGCTGTCCGTGCAGTAGGTCACCTTTATACCCTTTCTTGGAGGGCCCATAACCATATCCGGTGTGTATGTGACACCGTCAAGTTCCACTGTATTGCCCTTTTGAAGAACATTCCACTGATTTATAGGTATGTCAAGTTCCCGCGCCCTTACAGCGTCAAATTTGCCGGCGCGCTCAATGCGGACACTGTAGCCATAGCACAGTATGCTGTGGTTTAACTTGTACGCATCTATCACATAGCCGTTAATCCTTATCTCCTGCTCCGGCTGTGTAAGCTCAATATATTTGATTTCAAACGGAAGCTCCGGCGCAATCACGCGCAAAGAATTTACAATTCTCTCAACGCCCTTTGGCCCTATTATAGTTAGCGGCTCTGTGCGCTCCGCATTGCCCATACTCAACAAAAAACCCGGAAGTCCGCTTATATGGTCAGCGTGATAGTGGGTAAAGCATATTATATCTACAGGCTTGGAGCTTATTCCCGCCTTTTTCATGGCAACCTGCGTTCCCTCGCCGCAGTCTATCAACAACTGGCTGCCGTTGTAGCGCAAGGACAACGCAGTAAGCCACCTTCCGGGCAGCGGCATCATTCCTCCTGTTCCAAGCAGACAAACATCAAGCATGTGGTTCCTCCTTAATTTCAACAACTTAATTATGCTTTAATAAATGTATTTAACATCACAAAAGCTCTGTGCGCTGTGTGATATTGACGGGGTACTTAAAGTTTGATAAAAATTTATCATAACATTCCTCACATATATCAAAGCTGTGGTTTTCCCCGTCCTTCTCCGAAAAATAATCCCATTCGGCGCATATGTGCACAACGCCCTCCCTGACAATGCCATTAGCCACAATCAGACTTTTGCCGCAACAGTTACATGCAACCGCTGTCAAATAATTTCCCTTATATTTTCTCATAAATATCACATCGTCCCTTCCCTGCCGAAATCATGTCTTGATTTTGATAACCGCAGTGTAGTTTTGTTTTGCAATGTCATTATAAATAAAAAAATATTCATTTTTCCAGTGGAAATCTGTTGCAGAAATGGCATATTTTATAACACTTTTGTCATAAGAACCGCATTCTCCGTCGGTTTCTGGTAAAAGTTCTTTCTCATTCCATCAATTTCAAATCCGCACTTTGCGTAGAGACTTCTCGCCGCAGTATTGCTCTCCCTGACTTCAAGGTGAAGATATTTTACATCCCGCCTGTCACAGAGGATTTCAAGGCTTTCAAGCAGCTTACCTGCAATGCCTCTTTTTCGGTACTGTTCATCGACGGCTATGTTGGTAATCTCAGCCTCGTCTAGGACAACCTGCATTCCGGCGTACCCGACAACATTTCCATTACTGCCGTCGAGAGCCACTATATACTCATAGTTTTGTGAGTCCACCGCGTCGGCAAACGCATTTTTACTCCACGGTGTCGAAAAACATGCCGCCTCTATCGCAGCTACCTCGTCGACATTTTCGTGCTTCATCGGTTCAATAATGATATCAGCCATTTAAAACCCTCTTTTCGGCAAGCTCCCTCTCCGCCTGTGAGAGACGAAGGTAATCAGGAAGATGCTCCGAAGCCGGCTCGGTCTTTCCTGCCTTATAGTATATCTCCCCTAACACGGCAACGGAAGCCGCTCTCTGCCTGTTCATCGAGGCTGGTGCAAACTCATATCCTGTGCCCTTAAAGTGCTCATCAATCCTCTCCCTGAACACAGGTATTCCGTCTCCGATAAACATTACCTTTTTTCCTAACTTATTAACCTCATCAATTTTTGCCATAAGCTCGTCAAATGTTATCGCACTGTTTTCAAGAAGTGTATTAAACTCGCCATCCACAAACTCATATATTCCAGTGTACACCTGTGAGCGTCTCGCGTCCATAATAGGACAGATAAGTCCGGCATACCCGTAGGCATTGTAAGCCATTGCATCTATGGTCGGGACATGTATTAGAGGAATGTCAAGAGCCATTCCAAGCCCCTTAGCCGTCGCGGAGCCAATTCGCAAGCCCGTGTACGAGCCCGGCCCGCCCGACACCGCAATCGCGTCGAGTGAGTGCTTGTCAGTCTGCGTCATTTTTAGTATCTCATCTATCATCGGAAGCAATGTCTGTGAATGTGTCACTTTATGGTTAACCGTGTACTCTGCCACAAGAATATCATCGTCGACTATTGCCGCGGAGGCAACAAGCGATGAGCTCTCAATCGCAAGAATTTTCATTTTTATCGTCCCTCCTTAATGCTCACAAGGCGGTAGTCAAAGCCCTTGTCAACATTTTTCTTAATCTCAATAAATATACAGTCATCAGGGAGCAGTTCCTCAATCATAAGTCCCCACTCCACAATGCACACTCCGTCGCCGTAAAAATATTCCTCATAGCCAATCTCGTCCATCTCGCTTATATCGCCTATGCGGTAGACATCAAAATGATAGAACGGCATCCTCCCGTCGTGGTACTCCTTGACTATGGTAAAAGTCGGGCTGTCAACATAATCCCTGACTCCAAGTCCGTTTGCAAAGCCCTGTGTAAAAACCGTCTTCCCGGTTCCCAAGTCTCCGGTAAGGCATATAACCTGCCCCGGAACAGCCTCCTTTGCGAGCTGCTGCCCAAGGCGGTATGTGTCATCATATGAAAATGTCTCTATAATTCTTACTTCACTGCTCACTTTTTCCTCCATCAAAAGTTCTATATCACTTCAATTTTCCCGGCAGATGCGCGCCGACAAGCTTCACAAACTCGCCGTACTGCCCGCCAATAGCCGCCTTTGGAAGTATTATTCCGTTGTTCACGGTGATATATATAATCACAATTTTCCCATAGTCCGCCGCCTTATAGCACTCGTCCCAGCCCTTTGAGGTGACGCTCTCGCCCTGACTTACGGTTATGCCATTGTCATCAAAAACGTAATTTAGCTCGTCCTTGTATACAGGGTTCTTTGCAATCTGTCTCCCAGCGTTTCTCCACAGCATAATCGGCTGTATTATCGTGTAAATCGAGCCGAGCAAAATGAGGAGCAATGTACTTTGAAGCCCCATCTGCCTCCATGTAATTCCCGCAACCACAAAACAGCCTATGCCAAAAAGGAACAAAATCACTCCCATAGGTTTGCGGTATGCGTTGTTTATAAGAAAAGAAAACATTTCCTTTCTTGTAAGCTTTACTTTAAATTCTACTTTCATAAAAATCTCCACTCCGCCGCCTTCGGCTGGCGGCACAAATAGTAATGAAAAACGTGCTTTTTACGTTTTTCTTGTGTGAAATCGTAATACATCTTAGGCAGTGTCTTTTACTGCCTTAGATGTATTTTTCACACTAGACCTCGTTTCCATCAGATAATCATTGTGAGCTGTATTCTCTTCTTAGCCTCGTCAACGCTCAACACCTTGACCTCGACTATATCGCCCACGCTCACAGCCTCAAGCGGATGCCTTATAAACTTTTTGTTGGTTATCTGCGATATATGCACAAGACCATCCTGATGTACTCCTATATCGACAAAAACCCCGAAATCTATAACATTTCTGACAGTCCCTTTTAAAACCATTCCCGGTGTCAAGTCCTTCATCTCCATGACATCCGTTCTCAGTATAGGCTTAGGCATCTCATCTCTAGGGTCGCGTCCCGGCTTTTCAAGTTCTTTTATGATATCTCTAAGGGTCAGCTCTCCCACCTCAAGCTCCTTTGCAAGCTCAGGCACATTCTTAATCTTGCCGGACAGCCCCTTTAGTCCGCCTGCCGTTATGTCATCGGCGCTGTAGCCGAGCTTTTTTAGAAGCCTGTCCGCTGCGTCGTAGCTTTCCGGGTGCACGCTCGTGGCATCGAGAGGATTGCTTCCGCCCGTTATCCTCATAAATCCGGCACACTGCTCATACGCCTTTGGCCCAAGCTTTGCGACCTTTAAGAGCTGCTTTCTGTTGTCAAATCTGCCGTTCTCCTCCCTATATATGACTATGTTTTTAGCGATAGTCTTGGAAATTCCGGAAATGTACTCGAGAAGTGAGGCTGACGCTGTGTTCAAATCGACACCGACCTTGTTAACGCTGTCCTCAACAACGCCCTCGAGCGCTTCGCCCAGCTTCTTCTGGTTCATGTCATGCTGGTACTGTCCTACTCCGATTGATTTTGGGTCAATCTTTACAAGCTCCGCAAGCGGGTCTTGAAGTCTTCTCGCTATCGAGGCGGCACTTCTTTGTCCAACATCAAAGTTAGGAAACTCCTCCGTCGCAAGCTTGCTCGCCGAGTACACCGACGCACCAGCCTCATTTACGATGATATACTGTACAGGCGTGTCAAGCTCCTTCAATAAATCCACAATAACCTGCTCAGACTCCCTTGAGGCAGTTCCGTTTCCGACGGAGATTAGTGTTACATTATATTTCTTTATAAGCTTTTTTAGCACTGCCTTGGCCTCGGCGACCTTATTCTGCGGCGCTGTAGGATATATTACTGTTGTGTCTAAAACTTTTCCAGTGGCATCGACAACCGCGAGCTTACAGCCGGTTCTAAATGCCGGGTCCCAGCCAAGCACTACATGACCCGATATAGGCGGCTGTAATAAAAGCTGCTCAAGATTTTTTCCAAATACCTTGATTGCCCCGTCCTCCGCTGTCTCCGTGAGCTGGTTTCTTATCTCCCTCTCTATCGACGGCGCTATAAGTCTCTCATAGCTGTCTTGTATGGTGTCCTTCAACACCTGCGTTGTGTACGCATTGTCCCTTGTTATAATCTGCTTTTCAAGGTAAGATAAAATCTTATCCTCCGGCGCTTCTATCTTCACCGTGAGTATCTTCTCGTTCTCGCCGCGGTTGACCGCAAGAACTCTGTGCCCTGCCATCTTTGCGACAGGCTCAGTAAAATTATAGTACATCTCGTAGACACTCTTTGCCTCGGCATCCTTAGCTGTCGAGCTCAAAATGCCCTCCTTGAATGTAATCTCCCTTATCCTTGTCCTGTAATCGGCATTGTCAGATATCGACTCCGCTATAATGTCCATTGCTCCCGCAACGGCATCCTCCGGCGCATTTACGCCCTTCTCCTCATTTACATAAGCCTGTGCTGTCTTTAAAAGCGGCTCCTTTGTCATTTGAAGGAGTATAACATTGGCAAGCGGCTCTAAGCCCTTCTCCTTTGCGATAGTCGCTCTCGTTCTCCTCTTAGGGCGATACGGACGATACAAATCCTCCACTGCCACCATCGTCTCAGCTTTCTCAATCTGACCTTTCAATTCATCGGTCAAAAGCCCCTGCTCCTCAATGCTTGCAATGACCTGCACTTTCTTGTCCTCAAGGTTTCTAAGATACCTAAGCCTCTCGTCGAGGTTGCGAAGCTGTTCATCGTTTAATGCCCCTGTGGCTTCCTTCCTGTATCTGGAGATAAATGGTATTGTGCAGCCCTCATCTATAAGCTTGACCGCCGCCTCAACCTGAGCGTTTCTAACATTAAGCTCGTAGGCTATCGCCTTTATAATATCCATGTCAAAAAATTCCTTCCGTCTTTCTTTTTAGTCCTGTATTCTAACTTTGCCACGCCTGTGCCTCCATGCCGGACAAAACGGCATGTTCACCTGCGTTAAAACTGCTGCCAAAAAACTTTTGTGCCGCTTTTCTCCTAAACATTATATAGCATTTTTTTAGCAATGTCTATTACAAAGAATTTCTCTAAAAAAACTTCAGTATACATTTTTTATTATCTTAAAAACAAAAGACTGCCCTGTGCACATCAATGCAAGGGCAGCCGCTAAATACACTTATTAAGATAATGTTATGGTCAAAAATCCCTGTCATGCAAACACGCACAGCTCTTTGACCTTTTTTGACTCTATATCATAGAAGTATCATAGAAATATCGTAGAATTATGACTCGTAAAACGCCTTGTAGATTGCCTTGAAAGCTCTCTCAAAGTCCTCCTCCTTGACACCTACGATGATGTTGAGCTCGGATGAACCCTGGTCAATCATCTTGACATTGATGTTCTCGTCTGCAAGTGCTGTAAAGAGCTTGCCCGCTGTGCCGTGGCTCGACTTCATTCCACGTCCTACAACGGCGATAAGCGCAAGACCTGACTCAATCTCTATCGCATCAGGGTGTACATTTCTGTGAAGTCCGGCAAGAACCTCCTGCTCCTTCTCCACAAACTCATCCTGATGAATTACTATTGACATCGTATCAATTCCTGACGGTGTGTGCTCAAAGGAAAGTCCCTGCTTTTCAAACACCTCCAAAACCTTGCGTCCAAAGCCAATCTCGGAGTTCATCATATCTTTCTCGATACTTACAACGGTAAAGCCCTTCTTTCCAGCTATACCTGTTATGACATACTCAGGCTTGCGGGATGTGCTCTCGACAATCATCGTTCCCGGGTCTTCCGGCTTGTTGGTATTGCGGATGTTAATCGGAATACCCTCCTTGCGCACAGGGAAGATGGACTCGTCGTGAAGAACCGTCGCCCCCATGTAGGACAGTTCACGAAGCTCCTTGTATGTTATCGTGACAATAGGCTTAGGATTGTCGATAATTCTAGGGTCAGCCACAAGGAAACCGGACACATCCGTCCAGTTCTCGTAGAGGTCAGCCTTGACAGCCCTCGCAACTATAGCTCCCGTTATATCGGAACCACCGCGTGAAAATGTCTTGATTGTATCGTTAGGTCTTATTCCGTAAAATCCCGGAACAACAGCCCTGTCAACGGTTAAAAGTCTCTCTGAGAGCACCTGATTGGTCTTTTTCGCGTCGAGATTTCCGTTGGTGTCAAAGAAGATTACATCCTCGGCATCCACAAACTCATAGCCAAGATAGTTGGCAAGTATGATACCATTAAGGTACTCACCTCTTGAAGCCGCATAGTCGCGTCCTGCTCTCGCCCTGAAAGCCGCCTCAATATTGGTAAACTCCTTCTCGAGAGACAAATCAAGACCAAGCTCATCAATAATCTCCTGATATCTGGCCTTGATGTCGGCAAAGATATCCGAGAAATCGTAGCCCTTTGACGCTACACCGTAGCAGTCGTAGAGCATGTCCGTAACCTTTACATCCTCCTTAAAACGCTTTCCCGGAGCAGAAGGCACAACATATCTTCTCGACTCATCAGCGTGGATGATGTCGGCTACCTTCTTAAACTGTTCCGCACTCGCAAGTGAGCTTCCACCGAACTTAACAACCTTTAACATTTTCATATCCTCCGTGTAACCTAAGCTTCTATTTTTATAATTCTATTCTTATTGTGTTCTTTATACCCTTGAGGCTGCATGCCGCCTTGGCAAACTCTGCCTCCTTGATAGAACCTGTGACAAATGCAAATTCCCCGTCAATCACATTGTCACATATCGTAACTCCGCCAAAAAGCTTCTCAAGCTCTGCCTCCTTCTCGGCTGCATTGCCCTCCATGCGCACATAGAAACTGTTCTCAACCTCGTCAATGGATATAAGCTCTTTCTTTTCCTGTGACCAGCCGTTGTTTACATACTCTCCTGTGTGGCGAACCGCATCCACGATATCTGACACAACCGCACTTGCTGTAGGAAGCTTTCCTGCTCCTGCGCCGTAAAACATGACATCGCCGAGCATATTGCCCTTTACGCACACAGCATTTACAACATCATGCACCGACGCAAGCGGCTTGCCGTAGCGCAACATTCTAGGTGTGACCATGACATACATTCCATCAGGTGTGACACAGCTCTTAGCCACAAGCTTAATTGTAACGCCAAGCTTAGCGGCATACGCAAAATCGTCCGCGCTGACCTTTGTTATGCCCTCCGTGTATACGCTCTCAAAATCCACCTGTTTTCCGCTTACGATGGAGCTTAAAATGGCAATCTTGCGTCCGGCATCAAAGCCCTCAACGTCCGCCTCGGGATTTCTCTCTGCATAGCCAAGCTTCTGCGCCTGTGCAAGCACTTCATCGTAGGAAGCGCCCTCCTTCTCCATCTTTGTGAGTATAAAGTTGGTTGTTCCGTTTAAAATTCCCGATACTTCAAGTATCTCATCGGCAGTTATACACTGCTCGAGAGGTCTTATAATCGGTATTCCTCCGGCAACACTCGCCTCAAAGAAGAAATTGACACTCTTCTCCTTGGCAATTCCTAGCAGTTCAGCACCGTGTTTTGCCACGAGCTCCTTGTTGGAGGTACACACGCTCTTTCCCTTTAAAAGAGCTGACTTTACAAATGAATAAGCCGGATTGACTCCGCCCATCACCTCAACCACAATGGAAACCTCATCATCATTGAGAATAATGTTGAAATCGTGGACAACCTTCTTCTCAATAGGTGTTCCCGGAAATTCCTTCAAATCAAGAACATATTTAAGATTAATCTCCTGCCCTGCACTCTTTTCAAGCACTTTTGCATTCCTGCTCAGCACTTCAACTACGCCTGAGCCTACTGTACCATAACCTAGAACTGCTACATTTACCATTCTACTTTTCCTCCATAAGCTGCTTTGCGTTCTCCGCCTCATCAACGGTGAGTAAATTGTGAATATCTATTATGAGTATGAGCTTCCCCGCCTTGTTGGCAACCTTGACAAAATATGCTGTGTCATGGTTGGTTGCAATGCTTGGGAAATCCCTTATCTCCTCCTCCTGAAGGTCGTCAATCTCCTCGACCTCATCGACCTCAATGGCAAGCTTCATATCAGGAAGATTTGCTATTATGAGCTTTGTCTGTCCCGGTGCCTGCGGAAGCTTAAATTTATCCCTGAGACTATATACAGGAATGATGTCGCCTCTCAAATTGATAATTCCCTTTATGCTGCTTGATGTGTTAGGGACACGGACGATGTCCTGGTCCTTCTCTATAGCATTGACGTACTTTATATCTATGCCATACAACTCATTTCCAACTCTGAACACAATAGGTTTTAAAGCCTCTGCCATGATAATAATCCTCCTCTATTCTTCTGTGGTTCCTTTTTTGCCAAGACTCAGCCATTTAAGGTATGCACCCATAAAACGATCCAAATCTCCATCTAAAACGGCTGCTGCGTTTCCCGATTCCTCGCCTGTTCTGTTGTCCTTAACCATGGTGTAAGGTTGAAGTACATAGCTTCTAATCTGGCTTCCCCAGCCGTTTTCCATAACCTCACCGCGGATGTCCGCCGTCTTTGCCGCATTCTCAGCCTGCTTTAAGAGGAAAAGCTTTGCCTTCAGCATCTGCATCGCCTTGTCCTTATTCTGGTGCTGCGAACGCTCATTCTGGCACTGGACAACCGTTCCGGTAGGAATATGCGTAATTCGTATAGCCGATGAGGTCTTATTGATATGCTGACCACCCGCTCCGCTTGAACGGTAGGTATCAATGCGCAGATCGTCCTCATTGATATCAACATCCAAGTCCTCCTCTATATCCGGCATAACATCGCAGGACACAAAAGATGTCTGTCTCTTACCGGCAGCATTGAACGGTGATATACGCACAAGTCTGTGAACTCCATGCTCCGACTTGAGATATCCGTAAGCGTTAAGCCCGTTGACCTGAATGGTGACAGACTTGACACCCGCCTCATCGCCCTCAAGCAGATCAAGCGTCTCAACCGTAAAGCCCTTGCTGTTAGCCCACCGTGTATACATTCTAAGGAGCATTGATGCCCAGTCACACGACTCCGTTCCGCCTGCTCCCGCATGAAGTGTAAGAATGGCATTGCACTTATCATACTCTCCTGACAATAATGTCTCCATCTGAAGCTTCTCAAACAGCGCCTCAAAATTATCCACAAGCTGACCTATCTCGGGTATCAGACTCTCATCGTTCTCCTCATAAGCCATCTCGATAAACTCTTCCGCGTCCGTCTTATCTTTCTCAAGCTTCTTAAAATCCTCTATATCAGCCTTTAGTCCCTTGAGCTCCTTCATGTAGCCGTTGGACTTCTCAGGATTGTCCCAGAAATCCGGCTCCTCCATGTGACGCTCAATCTCCTCAATTCTCTTTGACTTATTAGCTAAGTCAAAGTGAATCCCTCAATTCGGTTAATGGCTTCTCATATCCGCCCAAGCGGAACTTAAACTGATCTAATTCGACCACTAATCTCACCACCTTAAATTTGTTATTTTTAATTATACATTAAAGTTAATTATTTGCAATTAAAATTTTAATGTTTTAGCGTAGTACAGTTACGCATTTCTCCCGCAGCAGTTCTTATATTTTAATCCTGAACCGCATGGGCATGGGTCATTTCTCTGAATTTTCTTGTCATCGCGCTTTACCGGAGCCTTTACGGATGTGTCATCCCTGTTGGTTCCCGTAACTTTTGCAACCTGCTCACGCTTTTCTGCCCTCTGCTCAATCTTTACATGTGTGACAAGTCTTACAGTGTCCTCCTGTATTCTTGAAATCATGTTGTCAAACATGTCATAGCCCTGCATCTTGTACTCGACAAGCGGGTCTTTCTGACCGTAAGCGTTAAGACCGATACCCTGTCTTAACTGGTCCATATCGTCAATATGGTTCATCCAGTTGGTGTCTATTGCTCTTAAAAGACATACTCGCTCTATCTCGCGGATATGCTCAGGAACAGGGAACTCTGCCTCCTTCTCGGCGTAGAATTTCACTGCGCGCTCCTCAACGCCCTGAATAAGCTCCTTCTTATTCTTGTAGCCATCCTCCGGTGTCACAGGCTCAATCGGCACAAGTCTTATGAGGTTCTCATTGAGCTCCGCATACTTCCACTCTGACGGGTCTGTGTCAGCGTTGATGGAGTAGTCGATGTAGCCCTCAATCTTATCCTTCATCATCTTGATGATTTCATTTCTAAGGTTCTGACCGTCAAGCACCTTGCGTCTCTCAGCGTAGATTGTCTCTCTCTGCTCATTCATAACCTGGTCGTAGTCGAGGAGGTTCTTACGAATACCAAAGTTGTTAGTCTCAACCTTCTTCTGCGCTCCCTCGATAGCCTTTGAGAGCATACTGTGCTCAAGTCTCTCGTTCTCAGGTATCTTTAACGCGTTGAACATAGCCATAAGCTTGTCGGAGGCGAAAAGTCTCATAAGGTCATCCTCAAGAGATATATAAAAGCGTGACTCACCCGGGTCTCCCTGACGGCCTGAACGTCCACGGAGCTGATTATCAATACGTCTGGACTCATGGCGCTCAGTTCCGATAATCTTTAGTCCGCCTGCTTCCCTTGCGGCATCGTCAAGCTTGATATCCGTACCACGTCCTGCCATGTTGGTTGCGATGGTGACTGCGCCGTGCTGTCCTGCCTGAGCAACTATCTCAGCCTCGAGCTCATGGAACTTGGCGTTGAGTACGTTGTGCTTAATACCCCTCTTCTTGAGGAGATTGCTCACCTCCTCGGACTGCTCGATGGTAATTGTACCTACAAGAACAGGCTGTCCCTTTGCATGAGCCTCGACAACGTCCTCGACAACTGCATGGAGCTTCTCTTTTCTCGTCTTATAAATTACATCATCGTAGTCAATTCTTGCCACCGGCTTGTTGGTAGGAATTTCGATGACATCCATTCCGTAAATCTCTCTAAACTCCTTCTCCTCCGTGAGCGCCGTACCGGTCATACCAGACTTTTTCTCAAACTTGTTGAAGAAATTCTGGAATGTGATTGTGGCAAGGGTTCTGCTCTCGCGTCTTACCTTAACATGCTCCTTCGCCTCGATAGCCTGATGAAGTCCGTCCGAAAAACGTCTGCCCGGCATGATACGTCCAGTAAACTCATCGACGATGAGAACCTCATTGTCCTTCACAACATAATCCTGGTCACGGAACATAAGGTAATGTGCGCGCAGTGCAAGTATTACATTGTGCTGTATCTCAAGATTTGACGGGTCTGCAAGATTGTCAATATGGAAAAACTTCTCAACCTTTCTTGTTCCCTGCTCGGTGAGGTTGACCGTCTTGTCCTTCTCGCTGACAACAAAATCTCCTGTCTCCTCAAAGCCAGCACCCATGAGAATATCCATCTTGGATATATCGTCATTGTTGCTTGTGCCCTTCTCGAGCTGTCTTGCAAGGATATCACATACCTCGTAGAGCTTCGTGGAGGAATTGCCCTGTCCTGAAATGATAAGAGGTGTTCTCGCCTCGTCGATAAGCACCGAGTCGACCTCGTCGATGATTGCATATCTCAAATCGCGCAGAACAAGATTTTCCTTATATACAGCCATGTTGTCTCTGAGATAGTCAAATCCAAGCTCATTGTTCGTAACATAAGTGATGTCGCACTTGTATGCCTCTCTTCTCTCCTCCGGCTTCATGTTGTTTAAAACCACGCCGACACTAAGTCCAAGGAAGCGGTGAACCTGACCCATCCACTCCGCATCACGGGATGCAAGGTAATCATTTACGGTGATGACATGAACGCCCTTGCCCTCAAGCGCATTAAGGTACGCCGGAAGTGTTGAAACGAGTGTCTTACCTTCACCTGTTCTCATCTCTGCGATACGTCCCTGATGAAGAATGATACCACCCATGAGCTGTACCCTGTAGTGCTCCATTCCTATGGAACGCTTAGCAGCCTCCCTCACTGTGGCAAATGCCTCTGGAAGTATATCATCAAGAGTCTGTCCATCCGCAAGTCTCTTTTTAAACTCATCCGTCTTAGCCCTGAGTTCCTCATCGGTGAGAGCCTGCATTGATGGGCGGAGTGCCTCAATCTTATCCACAATCGGATAGATTCTCTTTAGTTCGTGCTCACTATGTGTTCCGAATAACTTCTGAATAATTCCCATTAATTTATCTCCTAAAAATATAAAATGTCCCAATTATCAGTATTCTAACACCGATATATATGGTTTGTAAAGGAAGTTTTCGTCTGCTTTTGGCAAAGAATGAGGATAAAAATAAAAACAGCCCTCACAAGTTTTCGTGAAAGCTGTCTTATTTCATACAATATTTCTATTACATATTATTGGCAATGCCAAAAAATTAATGCAACTCCTACATAAAATATCTTCTTCTATAGAATAACATTCCTTTGTCAAACTGCCATACTTAACTTAATAGATATATATTAATCAAGTTCCGGTTCGATAAGTCCGTATGTATTGCCTTTTCTCTTATAGACTACATTGACCTCGCCTGTCTCAGCGTTGGAGAATACAAAGAAGTTATGTCCGAGAAGTTCCATCTGGATACATGCTTCCTCAGGGTCCATAGGCTTAATTCCAAATCTCTTGGAACGCACAATCTTAACCTCTGCCTCCTCCTCATATTCATTGTCAATATAATTCTGTGTGAAAGCTGTTCCGGCTGCCTGCTTAGACTGTATAATCTTGTTCTTATACTTCTTTAACTGGCGCTCGATAACCTCCTCTACAAGGTCTATTGAAACATACATATCTGAGCTAGTCTGCTCTGAACGAATAATATTGCCCTTAACCGGGATTGTAACCTCAATCTTCTGTCTGTCCTTATCAACGCTAAGTGTTACATTAATATCTACATCCTTATCAAAATACTTCTCAAGCTTTCCAAGCTTATTCTCAACAGCACTTCTTAACCCCTCTGTGACTTCGATGTTTCTACCGGTAATTGTAAAACGCATACTACCAACTCCTTTGCCCTTTAATCTATCAGATAGCTTCGAGGTCATTACACCCAATTAACAAATTAACCCGTTAATTGTGTGAATATTGACTACCTAATATGTGAATATTATATCATATATCTGTAAATTTTCAAGAGAAATATCCCTTATTCTATTAACTTTGTGTGAACTTTTGATAAACAATAATTATTTATTTGTCAAGTATTTTTCCCTCGATTTTTGTCAAAAATTGCGATTTATCAGAACTTCACAAAACATGTTTTCGTGTTATCATTTAAGAGATTGCGTTTATCAGTCTCAACAATTCATTGTGGATAATGTGGATAACTTTGTGTATAAGTCAGAAATGCTTAAAATTCAGCAAATTTAAATGTGGATAAGTTTGTGGATAACTAGAGTTTTTGTGGATAACTCGTTCTTCCCTTTCACAGCCCTTTCAAAATTTTTGTGCAACTTGCACAAATGGCATATTTTTTGTCATCGCAGTCAAAATATCTTATGTCAGTCAACTCTCAAAACTACCACATATATCTACTGTATATATTTTTCAACAGATGTCACCGCATTCGCCCCGTCAGCCGCCGCGGTGATAATCTGGCGAAGCTGCTTTGTTCTGATATCGCCCGCCGCGTACACTCCCGCTATGTTGGTCGCGCAGTCCTCACCCGCTACAATATATCCTGTTTCATTCATCTCTATCCCGGCATCCACAAAGGCTGTTACAGGCTGCATTCCCACGGCAAAAAACACACCATCCACCGCCTTTTGTGTGACTTCACCCGTCTTTTTATTCTTTATCTCTATCGATGCCACCTTTGTCTCGCCGCTTATCCTCTCGACGGTGCTGTCAAGCACGAGCTCGATATTTTCCGTATTTTTTGCCTTGCTCACAAGGCTTTTTGCGGCGCGGAACTCATCCCTTCTGTGAATTAAATACACCTTGCTGCAAAGTCTCGCAAGATAAAGCGCATCCTCAACAGCCACATCGCCTCCGCCGACAACCGCCGTGACCTTATTTTTGAAAAAAGCCCCGTCACAGGTAGCACAGTATGAAACGCCACGCCCGTTAAACTCCTCCTCGCCCGGTATCTGTGCCTTTTTGTGGACAGCGCCAGTGGCTATAATTATAGTCTTGGTCTCGTAAGTATTCTTGTCGGTGACAACTTTTTTTACATCGCCTTTCGCGTCCATCGACACTACATTCTCAGTGACAAAGTTCACCCCGAGCTTCTTTGCATGCTCCGCAAACTTCATTCCCATCTCAAATCCACCTATCCCCGGAAGTCCGAGGTAGTTATCCACATCGTAGGTTGTCAGAACCTGACCGCCCTGCATCATGCTTCCCTCTATAACTATAAAATCAAGCTCTGCGCGCGCCGCGTACACTGCCGCCGACATTCCTGCCGGACCTGCGCCTATTATAATCAAATCGTACATGTAAAAATCTCCTTATAATTTTTAATGTGAATATTGTACCAAAAAGGATGAGATTTATCCAGCGAAAACATTTTGCTAAAAGCTATAAGGGGATTGTATTTTTCTCGTTTGTCCTTACAATAATATGGTAAAATATGAAATGGAGTTAAAAGCATGAATAAAACTGTATTAGTCACCGGGGCATCAAGGGGAATAGGACGCGCCATCGCGCTCGCATACGCAAAAAAAGGATACAATGTCGTGATATGCGGAAGAAATCAAAACACTCTTAAAATTGTGGAAGATGAAATTTTATCGCTTGGAGCAGACTGTCTTGCTGTTGCCTGCGATGTTGGAAAATATGAGGAGGTTGAGGAGATGTTTTCCAAAGCCGTGGAGCGTTTTGGCGGCATAGATGTGCTTATAAACAACGCCGGGATATCGCACATCGGACTTTTGCAAGACATGAGCATCGAGGAGTGGAATAATATAGTCGGTATTAATCTGTCCTCCGTGTTCTCATGCTGCAAGCTCGCCATGCCTAACATGATAAGAAAAGGCTCCGGCTCAATAATAAACATAAGCTCGGTGTGGGGTGTGTCGGGTGCCTCCTGCGAGGTCGCATACTCTGCCACAAAGGGCGGCATAAACGCCTTCACAAAGGCTCTCGCCAAGGAGCTTGCCCCGTCCGGCATAAATGTAAACGCCATCGCCTGCGGAGTTATAGATACCGAGATGAACCACTGTTTCAATGAGGAAGAAATGCAGAATATAATAGAAGAAATCCCCGCCGGGAGGATGGGAAACCCGGAGGAGGTTGCCGCACTCGCGCTCTCGATAAGCGAGGGAAGCAGCTATCTCACCGGGCAGGTCATCGTGCTCGACGGAGGATATATCTAATTTTGTGATTTATGGCAATTCTACAAATTAATGAACCTACTATCCAAAGCAATATTTCAATAGATATGCAATAATTTATGGAATTGCCATATATATTTCCGAGCTATTAAAATCCTCTTAGTTTTATTCAAATACTAACATATTCACTGAATGAGGCTTTACAGTATACTCACATGTGTTATTTTCCACAGCGCACTCGGTCTCCTTCGGTGCAACCATATCCGACTGCTCGAATGTGTTCTCTGCCGTGAGCGCACAGTCGGCAAGCTGGTAAGCTGTGACTTTGCTCTTTGCCGCGCCGTCTATGCTCACGCTTACCTTTTTCTCCTCACCGGTCAGGTTCACAGCCTTCACAATCGTTCTTCCCTGCGTGTCCTTAGATGCCGACACATAGAGCTCCTCGAGTTCAGGAAGTCTGTCAACCGTGTCGTTGTAGAGCGCACCGTTCACATAGGTTCTTATCCTTCTTCCCTCTATCTCAAGGCGCAGCGTGTACTCTTCGTCCGTCACATGGAATATTCTGTGCGAAATCGCGGAGGCTCTTCCATTTTTGAAGCTCGATATATTGCAATCCCAGTTGTCCCAGCCGCCAAACTCCCACATGATATAATTTTTCTCATCGTGTTTTCCAAAGAGGAGCTTAAATCCCTTTCTGCCCTCGGAGCGAGCAAACTTTAACTCAAGACTGTAATGTGCGCTGTCTATATCGCCGATATCGTGGCTCTCATTTGCCGTCGTCACATCAAACTCATCAATTTTTGTACATTCACCCGTCGTCATGTCTGTAAGCCTTATATCCCAGACTTTTCCCGCAACATCGTTTCCTATGAGAGTGATATTTCCCGCAATATTTTTTTCATCAATAAGAGGTATTATCTCGTCAAGACCTTCAAGCTGTGTTTTAAGCTCATAATCCCCCTGATGCTGCATGAAAAGCTTTTGGACATGATAGTTGGCGGTCTTTACAACCTGATGATTGTCGTAAAAGAGCATGTCCGGTCTCCAGTTTACATAATCCTTGTTCGCGAGCATAGGTGCATAGCAGGCAAGCCCCACGACGGGTGCTTTCTCAAGATGTGTCATGTAAGCGGCTTCAACAAGCGCGTTGTAGTATGTATTTCCCCATGTGGCATACTCGCCAAGGAATACCTTCGTGCCCGACGCATCGTAGTCGTCGTAGTGGTGCATATTTGCCATAAACCATTCCGGCGAGCTGTAGTAATGCTCGTCTATAAAATCCGAACCGTACTTTTTTGCGCTAGCCCAGCCCGCGTCATAGCCCTCGCCGACGGCAAAAGGTCCTGCCGTATTTATAATCTTGATTTCAGGGTATTTTTTGCGGATTGCCTCGTGAAAATATGGGTATCTCTCAAAAAATCCCTCGCCAATCTCCTCATTTCCTATTCCGATATACTCAAGTCCAAACGGCTCTTCATGTCCAAGCTCTGCCCTTATGCCGCCCCACTTTGTGGTCTTGTCACCGTTTGCAAACTCAATTAAATCAAGCGCATCGTCAACCCACGCGCCAATCTGCTCAATCGGAACACCTTCGCCCTTGTGCGGGTTAAATCCACCCGGAAGAACCGGAAGCGGCTTCGCCCCTATATCCTCGCAAAAGCAAAAATACTCATAGTAGCCAAGTCCTAAAGTCTGATTGTAGCCCCAGTTATTTCTCCATGTCGGTCTCTTCTCCACATCGCCGAGTGTACGCTTCCATCTGTACATGGAATTGCGCGCGTGGTCGTCAAGGCTTCCGTCGTGTGTCAGACAGCCGCCCGGAAAACGCATAAACCGCGGCTTCATCACCGCAAGAGCCTCGGCAATATCCTTTCTCAAGCCGTTTTGTCTGCCCTTAAATGTCTCTCTTGGAAAAAGCGAAACCATGTCGAGCTTTAATTTTGCCTTGCCTGTAAAGGTTATGTACAGTCTGCCATCCGCGGTGGTCTCCTGTGCCGTCATAACAGTGCTGTACTTTTGCCAGTCACATGAATTTACTGCAACTTCGCTCTGGGCGAATATGTTGCCATTATCGTCACGGATGGATATATTGAGTACAATATCGCCATTATTTTTCCTGATGCATATATCTTCTTTATCATCCTTATCCACTGTATTTTCTGCGTTTTCTATTTTCTCCTCACCTGATAGAGCCTTTGTAACTGCCGCATACAGTGAAAAGTCGTACTGTTTTCCTTTTTCGACATATATTCCCGTGTTGAAGCCGAGATTTCTTATATAGCCGCCCTCATCGCCGCTCACACAGAGGTAATGTGTGTTTTCCTCATTTAAAGGCTGCTCACTCTCAACACTCCACTCCACAAAGTCCGACTTTTCCCATGCGGTCAGACTGTTATAAGCCTTATTGTCGATAGGGTCGAACTCAAACGAGCGGTTCTGCACAAGCTCCGCGTACAGTCCACCGTCCGCCGCGTGATTGATATCCTCAAAAAAGATGCCAAACAAATCCCCAAGTTTTTTTGTAACCTCATTCTCATATACAGTTATCTTCTTCACCTGTCAATACCTCACTTATTTCTTTAATATTTAGGTAATTGTGAAACTCAATTTTATAACTCAACAGTTGTCAAATCCGCACAATGCCCGGCATTCACACAATGCGTTTCACAATTACTTATTTTCTTTGATTGCCACCTGCTTATTTTCCCGCATCCCCTTGACCACATTCCTGCCGTACTCGCTTATCAGTGCTCTCATTATCCTTCTGACTATCTTAGCTTTGTCGGGCTCTATTGAAAACATTTCCTTAACCATGCTGTTCAGCATCGCCGGCTTGTACTGTTCAAGGTCTGACAGATAATTGACCCCCGCCCTTGTGAGCATGTTGTATACCGCGTCCACAAAAGCTGCCCTCTCATCATCACTAAGCCCCATGACCCATGTGCTTATGGTCTTATCTATAACAAGGCTCTCCTTTGAGCGCTCATCAAGCTTTACAAAACCGTTTTTGTACACCTGCCAGCTAAGCCCGTCGTGCTGCATAATCCCCTTCCCGGTGCTTTTTACAACCTCGTAGCTGTCCCCATGCTCTAAGAGCATCCCGACAATCGAGGTCTCCGGGACTATGGTTCTTATCCTGTCCTTTATTTCAATGTATGCCTTTTTCTCAAGCATCGGTTCAAGAAAACCGGGGCCGTCGTTGTTATATATGGCTATAATCCGGCGTTTCAGCCTGTCATAGCACATAACCGCGGCGTAGATTGCGAGATTGCCGCCTTTTGAATGACCGCCTATCCTTATCGGTCTGCCATCGTGCGGCACCGTCTTTTCAAGATACTCAACCGCCTCCTCCTGCGACGGGACGGGCATCTGATACGCCATGTTTAGGTCTTCCTTCCACCCTAGTATCGTGTCATCCGTACCCGAATATGACACAAAAAGCGTCCCATCTGACAGATACACATGTAACGCTGAGAACTGCTCCTGATTTTCAAAATCATGCTTGTCAACATATCCGGCAAGCACCGCGTCCGAGAAGCGTCTGCCCTTAGCCATCTCGAGCAGAAGAAGCCCCGCATTGCGCTCAAGCCTACAGCTTTTTTCCAGCCTGCCGCTCTCCTCTAGGCGATGTGCCGCCTCCTTCACGGATATCGTGGTGAGCCTTCTCCCAAGCTGTGGTTCGGGAACTATGCCGTCAAGACTTGCATAGCTCAGTTCTGCAAGTATAAGATTGTCAACCTCGTTAAA
Organism: Eubacteriales bacterium; assembly: GCA_050874385.1. GTDB lineage: Bacteria > Bacillota > Clostridia > Lachnospirales > Lachnospiraceae > CAG-882. The sequence goes on along the minus strand of JBNMKO010000010.1, from coordinate 40,081 downwards.
GGGCATGACGGAAAAATCAAAATCGCCATACCACTCAAGATAATCCATAATGTTTCCTGTCATCATGCGGCACACCTCCATAAAAAATTCTATTTTCCGGTAAGAACTTTTATATACTGCTCTATTCTCTCCTCCCAGTTGAAATTTTTTAAATTTGCATAGCCCTTAGAAACCAAATCCTTAGAAAGCTGCGGCTGCTCGGTAAGGCGCTTCATCTGAACCGCGATTTTCTGTACATTCTCAGGGTCTACCATAATTCCGGCATCCCTCACAACCTCCGGCAGCGATGTGGCATTTGAGCAGATTACCGGAACACCAAGCTCCATCGCCTCAAGCGGCGGAAGCCCGAACCCCTCAATAAGCGATAGAAATATAAGCCCCTTAGAGTGCGCAAAGAGCGAATAAAACCTTTTGTCATCCATAAATTTATTGCAATGGATATGCTTTTTTACCTCATCGGACAAAGCAATGTCCAATTTTTCCTCGACTGCCGACAAATCGGGCAGTCCTGCAATCTCAAGGTCATACGGCTTGTCCGTCATTTTATAATACTCCGAATATGCTTTTACAAGTCCGACGGCATTCTTGTGCGGAAGTTTCGAGGTTATCCCGTAAAAATAATTTTCGGGAATGTCCGAAAGTTCCTCTATCTCCCTGTTATGCGGCTCATAGCCGTGAAGTATCACATGGGTCTTTTTCTCTGCCTTTGGCACAATTCCCAAGATATCCTTTTTGGAATAATCCGAGATGGTTATAATCTTGTCCGCCGTTTTGATTGAACTTTTCATTCTCATCATCACATAGGCGTTCTGAACTCGGTTTAACACGCCCGGAAAATGCTTGTCATAGTAGAAAGGAATTAGGTCATGCACAATAATAACATCCTTGACCGGACAAAAAAGTGATGTGAAGCCCCTCGGAAAAACTATCTCGTCAAGCTTTAACTTCTTAATATAAGAGTTGACCCTCACCGTCTCCCACAAAAGTATCGCCTTCGTGCTGTTTATATCAAGCTCCACCGGGTGAAACTCCACTCCCTCGACATCGAAATCGTCCCTGTTATTCTCATTTCCGATGACAACAAGCTCATGCTCCTTAGGAAGCTGTTTTGCAAGCCTTGTCACAACCGACTTTGTTATGTTGTATATTCCGATGCTCTTGCTTGTACCCTTTACAAGCTTGGCACAGTCAAAACCTATTCGCATATAATGTCTCCATTTCTTTATTTTAAAAACAAATAAATCTATTTTAAATTCAAGCAAATATCAACTATTCCTGTGCAGTTTTTCATAACTGCTCATTTATAGTTTTGATTATCTCTGCCATCTATAGTCCCACAAACACCATCAAACCCAAGCAAGACAAAATGATTCTTGTGGTACTCTATAATTCCTTCTTTTTTTAGCTTTCCAAGCATCGCTGAAACCGCACTTCTGTCCGCCGCAAGGTAATCTGCCATTCCCGCCCTGTCAAGGCTTATCACAAAACTGTTGCTGCCAGCCTCTATCGCCTGCTCTTTGAGATACGACAAAATTTTCTCCCTCAATGAGCGCTGCGACAGATGCTCAATCCTGTTGGTGAGAAAGACATTTTTTCTCGCAAACATATATACAAGCCGCCTGCTTATTATGCCGCTGACATCCGCCTCCATAAGCCTGACATACGGAAGCCACAGCACGGCGGCATCGCTGTCGGCGTACACATCGACTGTAGCCGCCAGACCCGAGCATGCAAATGCCTCCCCAAATATATCCCCCTGTGAAAGATGCGCAAGTATCGTGGAATTTCCCCAGAAATCATCCTTCACAACCCTGGCACTCCCCGACAGCAAAACTCCAATTTCCCTTACCTTGCTTCCAAGCCTTATAATATTGTCCCCGGATTTTACCTGCTGCCTGTGCATACCGCAACCATTCAGTATAGCTTCAAGTTCCTTATCGGACAAACCAGAGAAAAGCGGCAGATTTTTTATAACTTCAATATGTTCTTCCATATTCATAAAATTACCCTTGCATACCACAAGCATTGCTTGTTGTACTGTTATCAATAAACAGTTGAAAGTTTTACTTTCAAACTTTAGATTTTTTTGACTTATATCATATTATGTTGTAATAACAACCGATTTATGTATTCAATTATATTATTATATGGGAGCAAAATCAATAAACAAACTCACCGAGAAAATGAAATTACGCTAAATAATTTTCAATAATTAATAGGTTTTTGCGAGACTTATCATTATGGCAGACATGGTACAATATATGGAAATTACACATGTGTTCAATCCCAAATTTGATTTTCGCAATCATCTAAAATAATATTACAAGGAGAATATGTATGGTCAGACAGATAATTAAAATTGATGAGGAAAAATGTATCGGATGCGGATTGTGTGCAACCGCATGTCACGAGGGCGCTATTGATATCATAGACGGCAAGGCAAAGCTTGTCAGGGAGCACTACTGCGATGGTCTTGGCGACTGTCTCCCAGCCTGCCCTGTGGACGCAATACATTTTGAACAGCGAGAGGCTCCGGCATACGACGAGGCAGCAGTTCTCGCGGCAAAGGCTGCAAAGCAGGCAAAAGCAGAGGCACAAACTCCTGTTTTTCACGGCTGCCCGGGAACACGTTCAAGAGTGATATCTCATGCCCAGAATAATCACGGCTCAAGCGCAGCTTCCGATAAAAGCAATGTCGCAGACGGCTCACATGACAGCAATTTGGACAATTTTAATGCAAACACGAGTGAGCTTATGCAGTGGCCTGTACAGATTAAGCTTGTGCCGATATGCGCCCCATACTTCGACGGCGCAAACCTTCTCATTGCGGCGGACTGCACAGCCTACGCTTACGGCAATTTCCACAAGCGTTTTATAAAGAACCATATAACTGTAATCGGCTGTCCAAAGCTTGACGACGTTGACTACACCGAAAAACTCACACAGATTATTGCAAACAACAATATAAAGAGTGTAACCATCGTCCGCATGGAGGTTCCTTGCTGCGGCGGAATAGAAAATGCGGCAAAGAACGCGCTAAAGGCGAGCGGAAAGTTCATACCTTGGCAGGTGTATACAATATCCACTGATGGGGAGATATTGGAGTAATCTGCTCTTATCGGATACACATTCAGTAAGAATAATCATAAAACAAACAAATAGCCGCCCAAGTACGGTAAACTTGGGCGGCTATTTATAACTAATCACATTTTTACAGATACTTCTTCACAAACTGCCCTGTATAGGACTTCTCATTCCCAGCGACCTCCTCCGGCGTTCCCTTTGCAATCACGGTTCCGCCGCCTTCTCCGCCCTCAGGTCCTATATCTATGATATAGTCTGCTGTCTTAATCACATCGAGGTTGTGCTCTATCACGACCACAGTGTTGCCGCTGTCGGAAAGTCTCCTCAGTATGTCGACAAGCTTGTGTACGTCCGCGAAATGAAGCCCGGTTGTAGGCTCGTCGAGGATGTATATTGTCTTTCCCGTTCCCCGTCTGCTAAGCTCCGTGGCAAGCTTAATTCTCTGCGCCTCGCCGCCGGAAAGCTCTGTCGATGGCTGTCCAAGTCTTATATAGGAAAGACCAACCTCATTCATCGTCTCAATCTTTCTTCTGACAGACGGCACGTTCTCAAAGAACTTGACCGCCTCCTCGACAGTCATATTCAGAACATCGTAAATGCTCTTTCCCTTGTACTTGACCTCAAGTGTCTCCCTGTTGTAGCGCTTGCCCCCGCATACCTCACAAGGCACATACACGTCGGGCAAAAAGTGCATCTCTATCTTTATTATTCCGTCGCCGCCGCATGCCTCACAGCGTCCGCCCTTGACATTGAAGCTGAAACGACCCTTGGAATAGCCCCTCGCCTTCGCGTCAGATGTCGATGCGAACAAATCTCGTATCAAATCAAATGCCCCCGTGTATGTCGCCGGGTTCGAGCGCAGAGTTCTGCCGATAGGTGACTGGTCGATGGCGATAACCTTGTCGAGCTTCTCTATTCCGATTATGTCATCGTGCTCCCCCGGTATGGTTCTCGCCCTGTTCAAATCCCTTGCAAGGCGCTTATACAAAATCTCATTTACAAGACTGCTCTTGCCCGAACCTGATACACCTGTAACACATGTAAATATTCCAAGTGGGATATCCACATCAATGTTCTTTAAGTTATTCTGCCTTGCACCCTTGATTGTCAGATACCCTGTAGGCTTTCTTCTCTCCTCCGGCACAAGTATCTTTCTTCTTCCGCTAAGGTACGCGCCTGTTATGGAGTTCTCATTTTTCATAATCTCCTCGGCGTTGCCAGTGGCGATTACCTCGCCGCCGTGTTCACCTGCTGCCGGCCCGATATCCACAATATAGTCCGCCGCGCGCATAGTGTCCTCGTCATGCTCGACGACAATGAGTGTATTTCCAAGGTCTCTTAGCTTCATAAGCGCGGAGAGAAGCTTGTCGTTGTCCCTCTGGTGAAGTCCGATGCTGGGCTCATCGAGAATGTAAGCAACTCCGACAAGTCCCGAACCAATCTGCGTGGCAAGCCTTATTCTCTGAGCCTCGCCGCCCGACAGTGTTCCCGTGGCTCTTGAAAGAGTGAGATATTCAAGCCCGACATTCACAAGGAAACCAATCCTTGCCCTGATTTCCTTTAGTATCTGCTCTCCTATGGTCTGCTGCATCGGTGAGAGTGTGAGATTGTCGAGAAACGCCGCAAGCTTCACTATCGACATGTCCGTCATCTGGAAAATATTGATGCCGCCCACAGTTACCGCAAGTGAGGTTGCTTTGAGGCGCTGCCCCTTACACACCTCGCAAGGCGTAATCTTCATAAACGTCTCATACTCCTGCTTCATGCTGTCGGATGCCGTCTCCCTGTATCGCTTCTGCATATTGCGTATAAGCCCCTCAAACGCAATGTCGTACACGCCGACACCTCTCTGTCCGCGGTAATGCACTTTCACAGTATGTCCGCCTGTTCCATTCACCAAAATATTCTTAATCTCATCCGGATAGTCCTTATAAGGCGTGTCAAGGCTAAAGTTGTACTCATCCGCCAACGCATTTAAAATGGCTCTTGTAAAACTTCCCTCATCTGTAGAGGACTGCCAGCCCAAAGCCGTGATAGCACCCTCATCTATGCTCAAATTCTTGTTGGGAATAATCAAATCAATGTCAAACTCCATCTTGTAGCCAAGACCAAAGCACTCAGGACATGCGCCGAAAGGATTGTTAAAGGAAAAACTTCTCGGCTCAACCTCCTCCACACTGATACCGCAGTCAGGGCATGCAAAGCTTTGGCTGAAATTTAAGGTCTCGCCGTCGATAACGTCTATCATCACAAGTCCGTCCGCAAGTGCAAGCGCGCTCTCAACGGACTCCGTGAGACGCTTTTCCATGCCCTCCTTGACAGAAAGTCTGTCCACAACTATCTCTATATTGTGCTTTTTATTTTTCTCAAGCTTGATATCCTCGGAAAGCTCATATATTATGCCGTCAACCCTCACACGCACATAGCCGCTCTTTTTTGCGCTCTCAAGCACCCTGACATGTTCGCCCTTTCGCCCTCTGACAACAGGGGCAAGCACCTGAAACTTTGTGCGCTCGGGCAGTCCCATAATCTGGTCGACAATCTGGTCAACCGACTGCTTTTTTATCTCCCTGCCGCACTTAGGACAGTGCACAATGCCCACTCTGGCATAGAGAAGTCTCATATAGTCGTATATCTCCGTCACCGTTCCAACCGTAGAACGCGGGTTGCGGTTGGTTGACTTCTGGTCGATGGAGATTGCCGGGGACAGACCTTCAATGCTGTCCACGTCAGGCTTTTCCATCTGCCCTAAGAACTGTCTCGCATACGATGACAGCGACTCCATATATCTTCTCTGGCCCTCGGCATATATCGTGTCAAATGCGAGGGAGGACTTACCCGAACCGCTCACTCCCGTCAAAACGGTAAATGAGTCGCGCGGTATATCGACATCTATCCCTTTGAGGTTGTGTTCTCTTGCCCCTCTTATCTTGATATAATTTCTAGAATACAAAGCCATCTTCTATTCCTCCAGCATACTTTTCTTAATCTCTATTATCCTGTCACGAAGCTGTGCCGCGCTCTCAAAATCAAGCTCCGCCGCTGCCTTGTGCATCTGCTTGCTAAGCTCCTTCAACAGCTTTTCAAGCTCCTTGTGGCTCATGGACTCGATATCCTTCTCCATATCAGCCTTAGACTCCGTTGCCGCCTTTGATATGGCGATGAGGTCGCGCACAGCCTTCTTAATCGTGGTCGGCGTAATTCCATGCTCCTCATTATATTTTTTCTGTATTTCCCTACGTCTATTCGTCTCGTCTATGGCGCGGCGCATCGAGTCGGTGATTACATCGGCGTACATAATTACCCTGCCGTCAGCATTTCTCGCGGCTCGTCCGATTGTCTGAATAAGTGAGGTCTCCGAGCGCAGAAATCCCTCCTTGTCCGCATCTAAGATGGCTACAAGAGTAATCTCCGGTATATCAAGACCCTCCCTCAAAAGGTTAATTCCCACAAGCACATCAAACACATTAAGTCTCATATCCCTTATAATCTGTGCACGCTCAAGCGTATCAATGTCCGAATGAAGATAGCGCACCCTTATACCCGCTTCCTTCATATAGTTTGTCAAATCCTCTGCCATTCTCTTGGTGAGTGTGGTTATGAGAACCTTGTTGTGCTTATCGACCTCCCTGTTGACTTCGCCTATAAGGTCATCAATCTGTCCCTCCACGGGCTTTACGGTAATTGGCGGGTCTAAAAGTCCCGTAGGTCTTATAATCTGCTCCGTCCTCAAAAGCTCGTGCTCCGCCTCATAGTCGGACGGTGTAGCCGACACAAAGAGCATCTGGTCAATCTTTCCCTCAAACTCCTCAAAATTGAGCGGTCTGTTGTCAAGTGCCGACGGCAGACGAAAACCATAATCGACAAGTGTCGTCTTTCGCGACCTGTCGCCCGCGTACATTCCCCTTATCTGCGGTATCGTGATGTGCGACTCATCAACTATTATAAGAAAATCCTCAGGGAAATAATCTATTAGCGTATAAGGCGGCGTGCCCGGCGCAAGCCCCGCAAGATGCCTTGAATAGTTCTCGATACCCGAGCAAAATCCTGTCTCAAGCATCATCTCTACGTCAAAGCTGGTTCTCTCCTTAATTCTCTGCGCCTCTAAAAGCTTATCCTCGCTCTTAAAGTATGCCACGCGCTCCTCCATCTCCTGCTTGATGTTGGCAACAGCCTCTATCATCTTCTCGCGCGGCACAACATAGTGCGATGCCGGAAAAATAGCAATGTGCGAGAGTTCCGCCTTCTTCTCGCCCGTCAGCACATCAATCTCCGTGAGCCTGTCTATCTCATCCCCGAAAAACTCCACGCGCACAGCCCTGTCCGTGGATGCCGCCGGAAATATCTCTAACACATCGCCCCTGACCCTGAACGAGCCTCGTTTAAAATCCATGTCATTTCTCGTGTACTGGTTGTCGACAAGCTTACTTATAATCTCATCCCTGTCCTTCTCCATGCCCGGACGAAGCGACACAACCATGCTCTCATAATCGATTGGGCTTCCAAGTCCATATATGCACGAAACGCTCGCGACTATTATGACATCCTTGCGCTCCGACAACGCCGCCGTCGCTGAATGGCGCAGCTTATCTATCTCGTCATTAATCGACGAGTCTTTCTCTATATAAGTGTCTGTCGACGGCACATATGCCTCCGGCTGATAATAGTCATAATATGACACAAAATATTCAACCGCATTCTCCGGGAAAAATTCCTTCATCTCCCCGTAGAGCTGCCCCGCAAGCGTCTTGTTATGAGAGATGATAAGCGTCGGCTTGTTGAGTGCCGCTATGACATTAGCCATCGTAAAGGTCTTGCCTGAACCCGTCACTCCAAGAAGCGTCTCGAACTGATTACCCTCCTTAAAGCCCTTAACAAGCTCCTCGATGGCATGCGGCTGGTCGCCCGTAGGCTGATATTCCGAATGAAGCTTAAAATAGTCCATATAATCTCCATCTTGGGCAGTTTTACAAATGCAGAGTTGTAACCTGCCCAACTTCCTATAAATAATATTTTATAAAAAAATCAAACGCATGTTCTGATATCAATAGTATACCACATAATTTTTAATTGTACAGAGAAAAATATACAGTATTTTCATTATATAATTTCGGGGCATTTATTATTCAAGGCGCGAAACTTTTTAATTCATTCCTCGCCAGACTCGCTGCACCAATTTATCTCTTTGCACTTTGGGACACAGGGTTCAGACCCCTGTGTCCCAAAAAAAAATAAATCCTCACTGTACCATCAGGGACAGACAAAGAGGCCACTAACACCGTCCCAAGTGGCTACAGATATTTTTGAAATTAAATTTTAATTTTAAAAAGATTTTCATCAATAGTAAAATATGCTATAATTTCATTGTTACCGCCCCAAAACTGGCAACAGAGAGGGGGTGTTAGCTGTGAGTTTACTTATATCCTTTTTACTCTCCATCATGGCGAGTGTAATTGCCTATTACATTTGCAAATGGTTAGATGGTGAATTTTAATCGGTAACTAGCCTAGGCGTTGTTCTCCTTAACGAACAAGAAACCCCAGAGAGCTGCAACTCTCTGGGGTTTTGCTTGTGCTAACTGTAAGCACTTATATCCTTTTATGCCTATACATAATATATCATATGTGCTAGGTCTTTTCAAGTATTCCTAAAATATTTTTTTTAATTCATTTTTTATATCTGTAAATTCATGCCCAGATAATACCTACCATGTCTATACACATTTCCGACTTATGACTTAAAACAGCTATACTTGAAAAAAGGTGGCAGACAGATGTAAACATCCATCTTATTGTTATACAAAAAATGTTATATTATCTTAGGAATATGTCTGTTGCAACCAGTTGATTATGGTATAACATGGACAAAAAGCGTTAACTAAACGGTATTGAGGCTGACCCTTTTGTCCCAAAATATCACTGAATATATTCCATTGAACCACATCCATACACTTTTTCGTACAGAACACTTCTAAAGAGCTTAAAGCGCTCCTCGTCTATCGCCTCCTTTGAGGTCATGATAAACAGTGGAACGGGATTTTTTCCCTGTGCAAGAGGCGGCTGTATGTAGTCATATTCATTCAGTGTAAAACCATTTCTTGTGTAAAAACCAATTCGCCGACAGGCAAGCTCATTCTCAGGCAGTTCCACCTCAAGACACATCTGCTTGCCAATAAGCTCGTGAAGACTTTCAAGCACCTGCGCGCCGATGCCGCCGTTCCTGTACTTTGGATTGACCGCAAAGTGCTCCACATAGGCGAACCCGCCAAAATCCCACACGGTTATAAACGCCTTTATATCGTCGCCGCCCTCTCCATCCACAACATATATGCTGTACTCAGGATTTGAAAACAGCGCCCGCTGCCCCTCATAGTCCCTGTACTCGTCATCCGGAAAGCTCTTTTCCATGATGTCAAACACCGCATCAAAGCTCTCCACACCTATCTTTCTCAATTCCAACATAAAAACCTCACTTATTTATTACATTTTAAGATTTTGATGCCAAAACATGCTCTGGAAACTTAATTGTGTATAACTCGTTATACACTCGCAAATTAAATCCGCATTTTTTGACACCCAAATTATTTTATTAATTGCAAAACACAAATTTCACAACCTCCGACATTTACATGCTGAGTTTCACAATTACTTATCTTCCAATATTGAGCTTGTAATACAGCCCCTTCTTTTTCATAAGCTCCTCATGTGTTCCGCTCTCCGCAATTCCCCTGTCGGAAATGTAGAGTATCCTGTCCGCATCGCGCACTGTAGACAAGCGGTGTGCCACGATAAAAGCGGTCTTGTCCTTAAGCACAATGGCAAGTGCCTGCTGTATAAGCTCCTCCGTCTCGGTGTCTACTGAGCTGGTCGCCTCGTCGAGAATTATAACCGACGGATTTTTGAGGATAATTCTCGCGAAGCTTATGAGCTGCTTCTCACCTGCTGATAGTCCCTGTCCTCTCTCGTCGAGCTTGTGGTAGAAGCCGCCTTCAAAAGCATTTATCCTGTCCTCTATCTTTAGAAGTCTCGCCGCCGCAATGCACTCCTCATCCGATGCCGAAGGTCTCCCGTAGCGGATATTGTCTATTATTGTACCCTTGAAGATAAACGGGTCCTGCATGAGAACTCCGACCTCTTTTCTGAGGGATTCTAGCGTTACGCTCTTTACATCCTTGCCGTCAATTCTCACACTGCCCTTATCGACATCGTAAAATCTCGTCAAAAGATTTATAACCGTGGTCTTTCCTGCGCCAGTAGGCCCCACAAGCGCTATCGTCTGCCCCGGAGTTACATGCAAATCGAAGTCCTCCAAGACAGGCGCGTTCTCCTCATACTCAAAATACACATGGTCAAAATCCACTCTGCCCTTGACATTCGACAACACAGCCGCATCCTTCTCGTCCTCTATTGACACCGGATAATCTATTGTATCGAACACTTGTTCAAGGTTGGAGCTGACCTGCGCAAGCTGCTGGATTATGCTCGCAATTCTTGTGAGCGGTTCGGAAAACAGGCTCATGTAGTTGGTAAACACGACAACCGTTCCGGCATTTACCGCGGCGTTCCCATTTTTTATGAGAAGAAGTGCTATGCCATAGAGCGCTATCATTCCGGCATTCCAAAACAGCATGACTATAGGAGTGTTCAGCTCGTTTCTTCTGACAATCTTCATCCACATGTCAACGCTCTGCATGTGGATATCCATGTATGTCTTTTCGCTCTGCTCAACCCTGTTAAAATTTTTTATGACCTTCTCGCCCATAATCGACTCGATGGTAAAAGCTGTCCTGTTGGAATACTTTGCCCTGTGCGCCGGAAAAAGCTTTCTGACTGACTTTCTGAGTGCAAAAATACATGCCATCATCGGCACAACCGCGCCTATAACGACAAGCGTGAGCTGAGGGCTGATTGCGACCATGAAAAACAGCACCAGCACTATCTTCATAATGTACACGAACAACATTACAAGCTGTGATGTGAAAAAGTTAGCAAGGTCATTTATATAGTCAGTAACCCTGACCACAATCTTACCGTCGGGCTTCGAGTCAAAGTACTCAAACGGGAGCTTTTGAAGCTTGTAAAATACTTCCTGCCTGACAGCGGCGATTATATTGTGCCCCGCCTTTCCCATAAGCCGCTGCTCAAAGAAGTTGAGCATAATCTCAAGGAACGCAAGAACTGCCATTCCCGCAATCACAAGCACAAGCTCGCGGTAGTCCTCATTGTACACGACACTGTTGATTATCCTCTTTAAAAGAAGCGGCGATATCATGGACACAAGCGATGCGAGCACCATGAACACACCACTCATAATCAACATGCTCTTATAAGGGTAGACATACCTGAGTATCTTCTTAAACTGCCCCATGTCGGGCTTTTTTTCTATCTGCTCATCCTGAAAATATGTATTGCGCTTTGCCATCACGCTAATCCTCCATGTCACTGCTTTGCAGTGACTTAAAATAATAATGAAAAACGTGCTTTTTACGTTTTTCCAATAGTTCAGATAGCTGAACTATTGTGAAATCGTAATACATCTTAGACAATGTTTTTTATTGTCTTAGATGTATTTTTCACACTACCTCCTTGTACTTGGCATTCTCCTGAATGTGGTACACCTTGGCAAAATGTCCGTCAAGCTTCATGAGCTCGTCAAAAGTACCTCTCTCAATAATCTTTCCGTCCTGCATATATAGTATCTCATCGCAGTCCACAACGCTCGAGAGGCGATGTGCGGATATGATAACCGTCTTATCCTTGTAGCACTCCCTGATTTCCCCTAGAAGCTGTCTCTCGGTGCGGACATCGAGTGCGCTCGTCGAGTCGTCAAATATAAGCACCGGCGCGCCCTTTAACAGTGCCCTTGCTATTGCAACTCTCTGCTTTTGACCTCCCGATATTCCTATTCCCTTTTCGCCCACAATCGTCGAATAGTCATCCGGCAGCTCCATAATAAAACCGTGTGCCTGCGCATGGCGTGCGGCATTCACAACCTCCGCGTGGCGCGCCGCCGGCTCACTGTAAGATATGTTTGCATCTATGGTATCGGAAAATAGAAAAACATCCTGAAATACATACGAAAAACGGCTTCTAAGCGACTCAAGATTGTAGTCCTTTATGTTGATGCCGTTTAGAGTAATCTGACCTGACGACACATCATGTATTCTTGACAATGACTCGAGAAGAATACTCTTTCCGCTTCCGGTCTCACCTACAACTCCAATCTTTTTCCCCCACGGAATGTCAACCGTGATATCGTCCAGAACCTTGTTGCTGCCTATTGTGACAGACACATGGTCGAGCTTTAAATTCACAGGCTCCGTGTCCTTTGCCTTCACCGCACCGCCCGCAATGTCCAGAGGTCTCTCAACAAAATTCATCATCTTCTCCCCTGACACAAGCTGCTGCTGCATCTGGAATATATAGTTGTTAATCTGCGTCAGAAAGCTCATTATCTTTAACACATAGTTCGTACATGCCACAAGATAGCCGACCTTAATCTGCCCGTTTATTACAAGCACCGCCGCAACCGCTATACTTCCTATATATGCCGCCTGTCTTATTACACCGAACACAACCTCGAACTTGGTTGAGAGCCATATCTGGTCTATGTATGAGGCTTTGAGCCTGTCGTTAATCTCGTCAAACTGCTTCTCCTCAACACCCTCGTTGGTGAATGAGCGCACAAGCCTTACCGCCTCAATATTTTCCTGAACCTTTAAGCTCAAGGTCGAATTATTTTTTCTTATAACAGTATATTTTTCCTTTGCAAGCTTTTTAAAACGCATAAGCTCAAGCGTAAAGACGGGCGCAAGTATCACAGGTATCCACAAAAGCGCCAAATCTATCTTCCACAGAAAATACACCGCCACCGCTATGGCAAAAATGCTGTCTAAGATGTACGGAATCATGTGACAGAACATTTCCTTGAACATTATTGTATCGGATGAGAGAATATTTAACAGTTCACCCGTGTTATACTCCGTAACGGTCTCCGAGTCGAGCTGCATAAGCTTGTCATAGGTCGCCATTCTAAGGTCTGTCTCAAGTCCAAGTCCCTGTTTTTGCTGCATGGTGTTTCTTATATACACCAGCACACAGCGCGCCAAAAGTATCGCCATAAGACACGCCGCTAAAACGCCAAAAAGCCGGAAAGTATGAACCTGTCCATACTTTCCGGTAAGGAGAAAGCCGAACACTCCACTCGTATCCGGCTCGCTATCCCCTATACAATAGTCAATAAACATCTCTGAAAACAACGGCATAAGCAAATCAGCGGTCAGCACCATAAAACTTATAAGCTCCGCCACAACTGCCGCCGGGAGATATTTTTTCCAATACCTCATTCCAAATTTTAATACCTTCATAAATTTCCCCATTTTGCGGATGCACAACGGCACCCGCGCTGCTGTCTGTAGTACTAATTTTCCTGTAACTGTTCCTTTAATACCTCAACTGCCTTTTGAAGCTGTGTGTCCTGCTCCTCCGGTATATTAGTATACATCTTGATATCCTCCGGAAGGTCTATCTCTACATCAGGGTCAACACCAACCTTGTGTATGCTCTTGCCGCTAGGAAGGTAGTAGTCCTCTATGGTGAGCTTCATGCCCGTTCCGTCTTTGAGTGAGAATATTGTCTGAACTATTCCCTTTCCAAATGTCGTCTCTCCCACAAGTGTACCAACACCGTAATCCTTTATGGCACCTGCAAATATCTCCGACGCACTTGCACTGTTCTCATTTACAAGAACCGTGAGCGGAACGTTAAGCTTTGTCGCCGCATCCGATGTGTACTCCTCCGCCGTTCCCTTGTTGTCCTTGACAGAGACGATTACTCCCTCCGGAAGAAGGTCGTCGAGTATATCCACAACAATGTTTAAAAGTCCGCCCGGATTATTACGCACATCTATTACAAGCGCTTCCATGCCCTGTGCTGTGAGCGCATCAAACGCATCTGAGAACTGCTTTGCCGTGACCTCGTCAAACTCGTCTATCTGGATGTATCCTATATTATCATCCATCATTCTGTAGTTTACCGTCTCGACATCTATCTGGCGGCGCGTAACCTCAACATCAAACACCTCGTCGTCGCGCTGAAGGGTTATTGTGACACTTGTTCCCTCCTCGCCTCTTATGAGCGCAACCGCGGAGCTCAAATCCATGCCCGTTATCTCCGTTCCGTCCACGGCGAGAACTCTGTCACCCGCTCTTATTCCTGCCTCGTAGCCCGGGCAGTTCTCATAAGGCTTCGTGGCTGTCACAATGCCCGTCTGTATATTCTGCTGCACCACAACGCCAATTCCGCAGTATGTTCCCGATGAGCCCTCAAGAAAAGAGTCGTACTCCTCCTTGGTGTAGTAAACTGAATACGGGTCGCCAAGCGAATCCAACACAGCCTTGTACACAGCGTCAACCATCTCATCCTTGTCGTAGTCATAAAGATAATAATAGTCAATTGTCTGAATAAGTGTGTCAATCTTCTTTATAACATCATCGGAGAGCTGTTCGCTCACAGGAGTGTATTTTCCATAAGTTGCCTTGCTATCCGACTTCTGGCTGTCGGTTGATGAATTGCTTTTCTTGTCAGAATTGTCCGATGTAGTGCTCTCATCAACCTGATTTTTACTGTCCGAACCGGGTCCTATCAAAGAAGAAATCCCACTGCACCCCGCAAGCACGGCAATCATAAGCACCGCCGACATCATTCCGACAGCTACACCCTTAAAAAAGCCGGGACTTTTCTTTTTCTCCTTCTTAACCTCGTTAGTGTCATTCATATTTTCCATTCTCAGTCCTCATTTCCGTCAAAAAACTTTTACCAACATTTACCATACCTATGGAACCGTCACATAGTCAAGCGGATTTACAAACTCACCCTTGATAATCAATGAAAAATGAAGGTGTGGGCCTGTCGAATTTCCGGTGCTTCCCACAAGCGCGATTGTGTCGCCCGCGTTAACCTTCTGTCCCACCGAGACAAGAATTGAGGAGGCATGTGCATAAAGTGTCACAACTCCACCGCCGTGGTCTATCTTTACACAGTTGCCATATCCCCAGTAGCTCTGGGCAAGTATAACCGTACCGCCGTATGCGGCATGGATTGGCGTTCCGTTTATTCCCGCACCTGAAATATCCGTTCCATCGTGCAGCTTCTCATAGCCCAAAATAGGGTGCATTCTCATTCCAAACTGCGACGTAATCGTGTTAAAGCCCGGAACAGGCCATGTAAATCCTGTCACGTTTATCTCGGCAAGCTTGGCAGCAACCGCCGCATTCGCATCGAGCTTGAGCCTTGCCTGCTCCTCAAGCCATGCCTGATATTCCCTTCTTGTCTGCTCAAGAATCTGCTCCTGCTCCTCAACCTCCTTGAGTGCAAGCTGCTTTTTGTACTCGGTGTCGCTTTGCTGTGACTCAAGATTTGCAAGCTCATTGCTCTTTGCATTGTACAAATCGGTATACGATGCTTGAAGCACCTCCTGTTCAGCCTTGTTCGAGTCCAAAACCGACTTCTGCTGCTCAAGCTCGGCAAGCTGGTTTTCGTAAAGCTCCTCCTGGGTCTCCAAATCACTCTTCTGTGTCTCAAGGCTTGACAAAAGCTCGCTCACAAGCTCCCTTGTCTCGCCATACTCTATAAGTCTCTGCCTGTCATACTGTGAAATCTCAGAGATATATTCCGCATTGTTCAAAAAATCAATCATGCTGTCGGACGAGAACAATATATCAAGAAAGCTCTCGTCGCCGTTCTCATACATATATTGTATCCTAAGCTTCATGGAAGAATACTGGTTTGCCTCTGTCTCCTTTGCATCCTCCAAATCAATCTCCGTTTGTGCTATATTATTAGTAACAACATTGATATTATCAAGCGTTTCATTAATCTGAGCCTGCTTTGCGTCAATCTCAGCCTGCTTTGCCTCTATATCCTGATTGAGATTGTATATCTGCAATGTCACATCAGAAATCCAGCTGTCAACCTGATTAATATATGCCTCCGTATTGGAAATATCACCGTTTAACTCATTTAACTTATTGTCAAGCTGGTCTGCCTGCTGCTTCGCCGCATCAAGTTCGCGCTCCGCCTGCTTTACATCGTCCTCCGAAATTGCCTCATAATCATCCGGCTTTAAAGGAAGCATTATGGCAAGCAGTCCGACAAACAAAAACCTTTTTGTCCATGACTTAAAAGAATTTCTTTTTCTCAAAATAATTCCTCCCTTTATTTTCCCCATCACACTTTAAGGTGCTTTCTGAGAGTTGTGTAACTTCCCAAAAAGCCTATTCCTATTCCCAAAACGGCTGCCACCGGCAAAAGTGTGGAAAATACGGTCTTTACAGGAAGGAACGCAAGTATGTTTGACAAAAATGTAAATCTGTTGATAATGTAGTACACAACATTCTCATAAAGATAGTAGATTACCACCATTGGAATCATCGCACCCACAAAGCCAATCACAACTCCCTCAACAATAAACGGAGCGCGCACAAAGCCATTCTTGGCTCCTATAAGCTTCATAATCGCAATCTCCTCCTTGCGCACCGCAATTCCGACTGAGACTGTGTTTCCGATAAGAAACCACGCCACGAGGAAAAGTACAACTATCATTGTAAGCGATATCATACTCACAAGCCCGCTCACATCCGTGAGGGAATTTGCCGTCACCTCGGAGCGCTTCACTGAACGCACGCCGTCTATTCTCTCCACGCTCACGGCAACCGTGGTGAGAGCGTCCGCGCTGTCAAGATACACCGTATAGGACGCTGAATTTGCAAGGGGATTGTCCTCCTCAAATCCGTCCGCGAGGTCCATCCTGTCGCCAAAATACTTGACCTTATACTTTTCCCATGCCTCCTCAGCCGAGGTGTATTCTATCAGCGAGACATGTTCCATCTGTTGGATTGTCTTTCCTATCGATTCAATTCTCGCATCGCTTGTCCCCACGTCAAAAAATACCGTGATACAAGTATTTTTCTCTACTTCTGTCACCATATACGATACATTCTGTGCAACGCAGAAAAACACGCCGAACAGAAAGATACACGCCGACATGGTTGCAACGGATGCAAGCGAAAAAAGCCTGTTCCTGTATATATTCTTAAAGCCCTGCTTTATACAGTAGCCAAGCGAACTAATCTTCATAGCCGTAATCCTCCCATCTCTCATCCGAGACAATCTCACCGTGGTCGATGGTGATTACTCTTTTCTTCATTGTCTGCACCAAATCCATGTTGTGTGTTACAACGACAACCGTTGTTCCTCTTCTGTTAGCCTCCTCGAGAAGCTTCATAATCTCCCATGAGTTGGTATTGTCAAGATTTCCCGTCGGCTCGTCCGCAAGCAGTATTGCCGGCTTGTTGATAAGCGCCCTCGCGATGGCTGCCCTCTGCTGTTCACCGCCTGAAAGCTGTGACGGAAAGTTTCTGTACTTTTCAAGAAGTCCGACCATCGAGAGCATCGACAGCACCTCAGAACGTATCTTTCTGTTAGGCACCTCGATAACCTTCTGCGCGAAAGCTATATTGTCGTAGATATTCCTGTCCTCTAAAAGCCTGAAATCCTGAAACACAACTCCCATATCACGCCTTATGAGCGGGAGCTCCCTTCTCTTGGCTCTTCCGAGGTTCTTTCCATTAATAAATATGTGCCCCGACGTTGGTTCAAGCTCTTTAAGAAGCAGCTTGATAAGCGTCGATTTACCTGCGCCGCTCTGCCCGACAATGAAAACAAATTCCCCTTTTTCCACACGGAGACTTATGTTGTTGAGTGCCGGAAAGCCGCTTGAGTACGTCTTGCATACATTTTCCAATATAAGCATGTCTCTTATGCCTCCCCTAAGTTCTTATGCGGTCTTACTGGCAATACCAGTTTTTCCATTTTGTGGTCTATGATTAGCGACCACGATACTGCCATTATACACTGACATGCAATTAATAATCAAGTGATTCCATATATTTCATATAATCCCGAACCATAAGCGCAATCTTAAATGTAATCGCATCATCGAACACTCTGAGGTCAAGCCCTGTATTCTTCTGTATCTTGTCAAGACGGTACACAAGTGTATTTCTGTGTATAAAGAGCTGTCTCGAGGTCTCGGACACATTGAGGCTGTTCTCAAAAAACTTGTTGATTGTCGTGAGTGTCTCATCGTCGAAATCGTCCGGGTTCTGTCCGCCGAATATCTCCTTGATAAACATCTTGCAGTGTGACATTGAAAGCTGATAGATAAGTCTTCCGATACCAAGCTTGGTGTATGACACGACATTCCTGTCGCCATAGAAAATCTTGCCGATATCGAGAGCCATCTTGGCTTCCTTGTATGACCTTGAAACTTCCTTAATCTCATTTACGATTGTGCCATAAGCAATATGTACCTTGCTCATAGCCTCGGAATTAAGTGTATCAAGAACTGTAAGAGCCACCTGGTTCATCTCCTCATAGCTCTCATTTGCCTTGAGTTCCTTCACAATTATAATGTTCTTCTCGTCAACCGCCGTGATAAAATCCTTGGACTTCGATGCAAAGAGCGTTCTAAGCGTCTCAAGTGCGTTGTTGTCCTTCTCATGTTTTGTCTCGACTATGAACACAAGTCTTCTCACATCTGTCTCAATGTGAAGCTTTTTTGCCCTGTTATATATATCAACGAGAAGAAGATTATCCAGGAGAAGATTTTTGATAAAATTGTCCTTGTCAAATCTCTCCTTGTATGCCACAAGAAGATTTTGAATTTGAAAAGTTGCAATCTTGCCAATCATATATACATCATCACTGCCGCCCTTTGCAAGCAGCACATACTCTAACTGCTTGTCATCAAACACCTTAAAGAACTGATATCCCTGAATAACCTGGCTGTCAGCCGGTGAACCTGCAAAGCTGAGTACTGCCTCCTCATAGCCATCAGATTCAGGAAATGTGGTTGCAAGGGTCTTTCCCTCTGTATCCATTATGCACAAGTCAATTCTGGTTATTGACTTGAGACCTTCTATTGTATTCTGTAAAATCTGATTTGAAATCATGCGGTAACCTCTACTTTCATTATATAAAATACATAAAAATGGTTATAAATTGTCACTATTCATTGTAAAACAAATTTATGAAAAAAAAAGAGGAAATACACTAAAATTAGTGCATTTCCTCAATATTTCACATTATATTCACATTGTCAGACCAATCTAAATATGTACAATATAACAGTACCCAACAATTAGCAAGGAATTACAAGCTCTGTATCCTTATCGAAGAGGTGAAGTCTTGTCATATCGAGAGCAAGCTTAATCTTGTCGCCAGGACGAGCTGTTGTACGAGGGTTAACTCTTGCTGTGCAGCTCTTATCCTCGATATCAAAGTAAAGGTAAACCTCGGCACCAAGAAGCTCGTATACACGAATCTCTGCCTCGATTACGCTGTCCGGAGAGTTAGCGATAAATACCTCTGTATCGTTGAGGTCCTCTGGACGGATACCCATAACAACTGTCTTGTCAACGTAAGCGCCAAGCTTATCTGCCTTAGCCTTAGGTAACTTAACTGAGTTGCTGCCGAACATAAGAACCATGTCGCTGCCGTTCTTAACAAGCTTTGCATCGATAAGGTTCATCTGTGGAGAACCAATGAAACCTGCTACGAATACGTTCTGTGGAGAATTGTAAAGGTTCTGTGGTGTATCTACCTGCTGAATGATACCATCCTTGAGAACGACAATTCTTGTACCAAGTGTCATAGCCTCTGTCTGGTCATGAGTTACGTAGATGATTGTTGTCTGAAGTCTCTGATGTAACTTGGAAATCTCAATTCTCATCTGTACTCTTAACTTTGCATCGAGGTTAGAGAGAGGCTCGTCCATGAGGAATACCTTTGGCTTACGAACGATAGCACGTCCCATGGCAACTCGCTGTCTCTGACCACCTGAAAGAGCCTTTGGCTTACGGTCAAGGAGATGCTCGATATCAAGAATCTTAGCAGCCTCATGTACCTGCTTGTCAATC
This sequence comes from Eubacteriales bacterium, assembly GCA_050874385.1. Lineage (GTDB taxonomy): Bacteria > Bacillota > Clostridia > Lachnospirales > Lachnospiraceae > CAG-882. The sequence continues at coordinate 20,019 of JBNMKO010000010.1, read as the reverse complement.
TCAGCCTTAGGAACCTTTCTTAACTTAAGACCGAATGCCATGTTGTCGTAAACTGACATATGTGGGTAGAGAGCGTAGTTCTGGAATACCATCGCGATATCTCTGTCCTTAGGCTCTACATCGTTAACCTGCTTGTCACCAATCCAAAGCTCACCGGAGCTGATTTCCTCAAGTCCTGCAATCATACGAAGAGTTGTGGACTTACCACAACCGGATGGTCCTACGAAAATGATAAATTCCTTATCCTCAATCTCAAGGTTGAAATCCTTAACTGCCACGAAACCGTTAGAATATACTTTGCATACATTTTTAAGTGATAAACTAGCCATTATTATTATACCTCCTAAAGTATTTTCCGTTTTCACTATATTTTATTCTACAATAATACTTGTTTAAATGCCATACCTCAAATAGCCGAAAATACCATCTATAATTTGGTGATTTTGTATATAGACATAATATTATTTACATTTTTGTTACATTTTATACAAAAAAATATAAATTTTACATGATTTTTTCAATAATCCCTTGTTAATTTTTATCATATGTGTTATATATAAAGTGTATGTGTTTTGTTGTTTTTTTATGGGGAAGGAGGAATTTTTATGGAAATAACAGCACTTTCTTCAGGCATCAGTCTTGCGAACACTAACACGGATATCGGAATTGCGATGCTCGCAAAAAACCTCGACACAATGGAGACATTAGGTGACGGTGTTAAAAAGATGATGGAGATGTCCGTCGACCCGAATGTCGGTGCCAACATCGATGTTCAGGTGTAATACCCTATACTTAATGTATTATTGTAATAATGTATAACAAAAAACGCTGCCGTTCCGGTCTGATTTCGGAACAGCAGCATTTTTTATACTATCAAAGATTGTAATACAAGCCACTTCTGATATATTGCTGTAACACATGCAATGCGGATTATATATCCCATTGGAAGTTTTACTTAATTCTATTTACTTAATTCTGATTGAAGTGTCTGACAGCTCAATCTTTCCTTCCTTCAAAAGCTTTCCAACCGCTCTCTTAAAGGATGCCTTGCTCATGCCAAGCTCACGCTTTATAACCTCCGGTGATGCCTTGTCGCTGAAAGGCAGAACCCCGTCGAACTCCTCTATCGTCTCAAGTATCTTAGCCGCGTCGTCGTCGCGCTGGAGATATCCAACCTCTCGCACCGCAAGCTCAAGTCTGCCGTCCGCAGTGACATTTGTAACTCTAAGTCCCTTTAAGGTGTCGCCCACGTTTAGAACGCCATAGCACTCTTTCTTAGGGATGAGTCCCTGATACATATCGTCGACAGCGACATACATTCCGAACTTCTCTATATACTGGTACGCTGTTCCGCTCACCATGTCCCCGCGCTTGTACTGCGTCGTACCCTTGAGATACTTGTAGACATTCATCGTCGCGCAAAGTCTGCTGCTCTTGTCGACATAGAGCGCCACAAGACAGCTGTCGCCCGGGCGCACTCTGTAGGTCTGCTCCTTAAACGGCAAAAACAAATCCTTCTCAAGTCCCCAGTCGAGGAATGCTCCAATCTTTCCTGTGTCCTTGACCTCAAGCCTTGAAACCTGTCCAAGCACAAGCATAGGCTTTCTCGTCGTCGCGAGAAGTCTGTCCTGGGAGTCCCTATATATAAAAACCGTAACCTCATCACCTATCTGTGCGTTCTCAGGCACCTGCTTTCTCGGAAGCAGCACTCTCTCCGTCTCGTCACCGAGATACACGCCAAAGTCCGTTCTCTTTACTATCTTTAAATCCTGAATTTCTCCAATTTTAATCATATCTAATCCTCATTTCCGAGCGACTTGTCACAAAAGGCTATGGAAAACCCGCACGGGCATTTTCTCATCTGCCGTCAGCTCAATTTGCTTTCGCTCAAAAACAAATTGCACGACAATGTATTTTAAATATCAGTCGCAAAGTCATCATTCAAAAATAACTATCACATTGATATTGCCCATGTCATCTTTAAGGCACACATAATATCTGCCGTCCACAAGTCCCGTATACGGATGGAATGTGTCACCCATAACCGCTGACTTCTTGTACTCGGCCAGCACGCGCCTCACAGGCTTTCCTGCGCACTCCGGCTCTTCCTGTGCCATGAGAGCCATCGCAATGTTGATATACTGCCCGTTGTTGACATGGTTGTTGGTGTCAATCATATCAGCCCTCACAGCTATCGGCTCACCTGCACTTAGCCCCTCGGGAAGTGCAAGCTTTCGCGGAAGATATTCCATGTCAAGCTTTTTACCAAGACCATAGTGCTCAATCTGCTCTCCATCCGGTCTCATAGGTCTAAGTGTCTTTATGTTCATGTACGACCACAGCGTCGCCGCCTTCACAAGAATATTTCCCTGCTCGTCCTCAAGCCAGAAATTACGGTTTCCAAAAAATCCCTTGAACTCATACGGAACTGTACACACCTTCACATAATCACAGAAAGAAGGCATTTTGTCAATATCTATCTGCCAGTTTAAAATAAACCACGCCCCGTCACGCTCCGTCACATAATCTATTCCCACACCGGCATCCTCCGAATGAAATGAAGAGCAGTTCTGAAAAAGATTGATGAGAGCCGGAATGGTAAGCTTTCTGTCACTCCCGCACTCCGAATACCTTATTCTTGCATCGTAGCTGTACATAAAATCTCCTTTCTGCGGTTAAAAAAGGCACATTACAGTCTCCCATAATGTGCCTGACGCAAACGGAAACGGCGGGATTCGAACCCGCGTGCCGGTTGCCCGACAACTTGATTTCGAGTCAAGCTCGTTATGGCCACTTCGATACGTTTCCATACTATTATGAAAATTCCATCAACAGGAATTAACCCATCTGCAAGGACAGTCAATAGCCATCCCACAGACCCTTTATAGCAATAAAGGCATCACGCTGACGTGATGCCTTTGACTGGGCTACCAGGGCTCGAACCTGGAAATGCTGGAGTCAGAGTCCAGTGCCTTACCATTTGGCTATAGCCCAATGTGTACTCTGTTGAACACATCCGCTCTGTGGAGTGTTTTGTGTTCGTTCGCTACAACGATATTGATTATATATCATGTCTCAGAAAAATGCAAGTACTTTTTTCAAATTTTTTTAATTTTTTTTAAAGAAATTTTTCTGCATATTATACGATACCATTTTTGAGATGTCATAAACTGCATACAGCCATCATTTTACTGGGCACTAATCTCCACAAACACTAACGAAAAGGCTCTGCTTTTTGCATATTTTCCATCAATCAAGCTGCCAAACTAATCTCCACACTTACGCATCTATAAGCTGCCTTGTGTACGCATCCTTTGGATTATCAAACAGTTCCTGTGTCTGCCCCATCTCGACCACCCTGCCGTTTTTCATCACCATAATCCTGTCACATAGCTGGTACACCACATCTATATCATGCGATATGAATATATAGGTCAGTCCAAGCTGTCTCTTTAACTCTATGAGAAGCTCCATAATCTGCGCCTGAATGGTCACGTCGAGAGCTGACAGCGGCTCATCCGCAATTACAAGCTTAGGCTTTGCTATGAGCGATGTCGCAATGCTCACACGCTGGCGCTGACCACCGCTCAACTGTGACGGATATCTTCCATAATATGACTCATCAAGCCCCACTCTGCCAAGCATGTCAAAAACTGCGCTTTTCACATCTGTTCTGTCCTTCATCCCCGACAACAGTAACGGTTCGCTTAGTATCCTTCCTATAGTCCACGCCGGATTTAGCGATGAATATGGGTCCTGAAAAATCATCTGCGGCTTTGTGGAGTTATGCACAATGCTACCTTCATAAAGTGGGTTCATCCCCAAAATCGTCTTTGACAATGTGGATTTACCGCATCCCGACTCGCCGACTATTCCAAAAATCTCGCCGTCCTTTACATCAAAGTTGACATCAAAGAGCACCTGCTTCTTTGTTGGGCGCGCAAAGATGGACTTGGATTTAGCCTTATAATACACATTAAGATTTTTTACCTCAAGAATATTTCCCATATTCATCTCCATTTCAAAATCACTTCTCCATGTGACCATTTCACCAAAACTAATGTGTTGTTACACAAATACGATATTTTACATTTTGTCAGATACTCTTCCTAAAATAAAGCGCAAAGCAGACATGGCGTTTTCATGCTTACACTGACGTTTTCGCCATTCGCCTGCTCCTGTCAGGTATGGCGGCTATAAGCTTTTTGGTGTAATCCTGCTTTGGCGATGCAAATATCTCCTCGACAGTTCCGCGCTCAACCACCTTTCCCTGACACATGACGGCAACCTTGTCCGCAAAATTTTTGAGGAGCTTTAGGTCGTGCGTTATGAACACAATCCCCATGTCATGCTCCTTTTTCATGCAGTCGATAAGCTCAAGTATGCCCTTCTGCGTCGTGACATCGAGCGCGGTTGTCGGCTCGTCGCACAAAAGATATCCCGGTCGGCATATCGTTCCCATCGCTATCATAACTCTCTGCCTCATTCCGCCTGAGAGCTCATGCGGATAACTGTTATACACCCGCTCAGGCTCAGGAAGCCTTACATCGGCGAGCGCGTCGAGAACTCTCTTTTTGATATCCTGCCTTGAAAGCTTAATTCCTGATTTTCCGGTGCCGGATTTCACTTTCTCGGCTCTTACACAATCATTCCCATCATCGGCTTTTTTGTCAATATCACCATTTTTTTTATAGTGAAGCCGCACAGCCTCCGCAAGCTGTTTCCCTATGCGCATTGTCGGATTGAGGCTTGTCATCGGCTCCTGAAATATCATCGCAATATCTTTTCCCCTGATTTCGGACATCGCGCGCCCGTCAAGCCCTATAATTTCCCTGCCGTCAAGCCTCATGCTTCCGCCCGCTATCCTTGCCGCCGGGTTTAAAAGCCCCATAACGGACAGCACCGTCATAGTCTTTCCCGAACCTGACTCGCCGACTATCCCTAAGACCTCGCCCCTCTTTACGGACAGCGACACATCGTCCAGCACACATCTGTCGCCAAAATATACAGTCAGATTTTCTATCTCAAGCATTGCCGCCCCTCCTTGATTAATTGTTCTCTCCCTCAGCCTTTATGCGTATTCCCTCCGCAAGCAGCGAAAATCCCAGCACAAAGAGCACAATCGTCATTCCCGGCATGATTGCATACCAAGGCGCTGTAAAAAGATAGCTCTGCGCGTCCGAGAGCATGCTTCCAAGGCTCGCGTCCGGCGGCTGTATTCCTATTCCAAGATAGCTAAGTCCCGCCTCCGCAAGCACCGCATTGTTAAAACCTATCGTGATTGTCACGAACAGTGTCGAACGCACGTTTGGAAATATATGCCTGAAAATAATCCGCATATCCCCCGCGCCCATAAGTCTCGCGCTCTTGACAAAATCGCGCTCTTTTAGGCTTATATACTCGCTCCTCACAATGCGCGCAAAGCTTGGAATAAACAAAATTCCAAGCGCAAGTATAACATTGTATTTTCCCGGGCCTATTATACTTACAATGATAAGCGCGATGAGAATGCTCGGAAAACCGTTGAGTGCATCGTTAATTCTCATCACAATCTCATCGACTATTCCGCCATAATACCCTGTTATGGCTCCCACTATAGTTCCTATGCTTCCTCCGATTGCGACTGTCGTGACAGCCACAAGCCCCGTCATGCTTATTCCCTTTAGGACACGGCTGAAAATATCCCTTCCGAAATTGTCCGTTCCCATAATATGAGAAAGGGACGGAGAAGAAAACTTCTCTGCCCCGCTCATCGCATTAGGGTCATAGGGTGTATGTATGAGACCTACAAGCATCAAAATAACAAATACTATGGTAATGACTGCACCCGATATAAAATATGCGTTTGTCTTTTTGCTGTTTGATTTCCTTTTCATTATACCGCTAATCTGTCCTTTTGTTCTGCTCTCTGATTTTAGTATGCTTTTTTTCATAAATCTCACTGCTCTTCCACTCTCGGGTCAATATACCTGTAAAGGATATCCACGACAAAATACACAATAACCACCGCAAAGACGATATACAGCATGAGTGCCTGCACAACAGGATAATCCCTCGTGGATATGGACGACACCAAAAGTCTTCCTATCCCCGGCAGACCGAAAACCTGCTCCACAACAATGCTTCCCGCCGCAATCTCAGCCGCGATAATGCCGATGAAAGTCACAACAGGTATCATGGCATTTTTTAGCACATGCACAAAGAGCACCCTCATTCTTCTTGCACCCTTGCTGTACGCCGTCCTCACATAGTCCGACCTAAGCTGCGTTATTATCGAGTTGCGCAAAAACTTCGCAGTCATCGCAACCTTTGGAACCGCAACCGTTATCGCCGGAAAAAGCATATATCTTATGTATCCCCAAAAATCTTCCCTGTAGCTTACATATCCGCCCGGAGTGAACCATCTCATAATCAATCCGAACACATATATAATGATAATTCCTAGGAAAAATGACGGCACGCTCATTGTAAACTGCGCCAGCACATTGAGAACACCGTCGAGGGCGCGGCTTTTTGTGCCGCCCCACAGTATTCCTATAGGAATTGAAAATATTATAATAAGAAGCAAAGACAACCCAGCAAGCGTCAGCGTTACCGGAAGCTTGCCCGATATAAGCTTGGCAACCGCCATCTGCTCGTTAAGGCTCTCCTGATATCTGTAACTTTTTCCCAAATCTCCCGTGAGTACGCCCGTAAACCAGTTAAAATACCGCTCGGGCATGGGGTCATTCAGCCCCAGCTGCTCCCTTAGAGCCTCCACCTGCTCGTCTGTCGCCTCCGTTCCGAGGATTGACAGCGCCGGGTCGCCGGGAATGACCTGAAAAATCAAAAACACCAGCACCGATATGAAAAAGAGGGTCAGTATTAATGTCAAAAGCTTCTTAACAATATATTTCATGTTCTGTATTTACTCCGTCCAGTACACAGACTTCATATCCTGCACATAGATAGGATAAAATTTGTAGCCTGCCAACTTTTTGTTCATCGCGATAAGCACAGGAGGCACAACGGTGTAGACCGATGCCGCATCATCGTGAAGCATAATCTGGAGCTGTCTGTAGCCCTCATTAATCTCCGCGCTGTCAAGCGATGTGGATATCTTTGTATATAAAGTGTCAAAATTCTCATTGCTGTAGCCGACAAAGTTGTTCTTTGCCGTGGACTGGTATCTGACGAGAAGATAGCTTGGTGTGAGAGAGCCTGCTATTCCGCAAACCGTGGTCTCAAAGTTTCTTCCCTTGTAAACATCGTCAAGCCATGTTGACCAGTCAACTTTCTTGATTGTAGCCGTAATGCCGGCTTCCTTTAACTGCTCTACAATGACCTGTGCGGTGTCAACGTGCATCTGGTAGTTAGACGGAACCGTAATCTCCATTTCAAATCCGTCCGGATATCCTGCATCCGCAAGAAGCTCCTTGGCCTTTGCAACATCATGCTCATAGCCAGTGTCCACATAGCACTCGTAGCCCGGAACCATGCTCGTGCCTATAACCGTGCCGCGTCCGCCAAAAATAAAGTCGTTGATTGCATCCCTGTCAATGGCATAGGACAATGCCTGTCTTACGCGCACGTCGTCAAACGGTGCAACCGCATTGTTAAGGTAAAGTCCCTGAACGACATTGGAGCCGTTGCTTCCTATATTAAAGTTGGATGCAAGCTCGTTTGCCTGGTCGTCCGTGAGGTATGGATAAATGTCAATGCTTCCTGCCTGTAACTCCATCATCGCTGACTCTGCGCTTGCGACAATCTTAAATGTAACCTTGTCAAGGTATGGAAGTCCATCCTGCCAGTAGTACTCATTTCTTGAAAGTACTATGCCCTCCTGCGGAACATATGAGTCCAACTTAAAAGGACCAGTTCCTATAATCTCGCCTGTTTCGCTTGAGGATGCCGGGATAATGTCTGCCGTAAGGTAGTAGATAATCTCCGAATTAGCCTCCGAGAGTACGATATTGATAGTTGACTGGTCCACAATTTCAACGCTTGAAACAATAGAAAGTGCCTTTACAAGAGGCGTTCCGTCGAGAAGCCCCGCGCATCTTTCAATAGAATATTTTACATCCTCGGCAGTGACAGATGTACCATCGGAGAACTTAATTCCATCCCTCAGCTTGAAGGTATAGGTAAGCCCGTCGTCAGATATGGTATAATCCTTTGCTACCGCAGGTGTCACGTTTCCATTCTCGTCGGAGACAACAAGTCCCTCGAAAATGTTAAACAATACCTCTTTCGTTCCTGCCGCTGTTGCTAAATGTGGGTCAAGACTATCGATATCCTGCTGTATTCCTACAACAACCTCCCCACCGGTAACTGTTGTCTCTGTCCCGGTAGTCTCGGAAACACTATCCGAAGGATTTTCTGTCGGACTGTCTCCTTTCTTGCCGCCTGCACAACCTGTCAGTGCAGCAGAAAGTACCATCACTACCACACAGCAAAGACTAAGTCTTTTGAAAAAGTTCTTCATGTGATATTCTCCTTCTGAATAATATTTTGTTGTTTTTTTATTGTATACAATGTACCTGATTTATGCAATAGCTTTTAATGTTTTTTTAATTATACATTTATATAAATATGTGATATACTGCTAAAAGACTGTTATATATGATTATCCATAAGTAAACGTGACAGCAAAAGAAAGAGAGGTTTCGCCCCATGGCAGACAAATATCTACACCCGGACAAAGACCTTGCCATCAAATATGTGATTGCAGCCTTTGCACTTTATATCATTGATTATCTTATCCCCTTTACCGGACTTGTATCCGTAATTCTTTTACTTCTAGGAGTAAAAGTTTTTATCCACGACGAGAACAACCATTTTAAGACGGCATATAAATCCGTAAAAAAGCTGACTGTATTCTATGTGTTGATGGTTTTAGCGTCATTTGTGCCTGAGCTTGGAATATTTGTCATTCCTACCAAGACGGCTGTGCGCTTTGTGTCTATGGGTATCACCACGATATACTATATTTACACCACACACTATTTTACTGAGGGTGTAATGCTCGACGCAAAAAAGGCAAAGATTAACTTTGTAAAGCTAGGACTTAACACTCCTTGGATTTTGCTTGGAATAATCATGGTTGTGCGTTTTCTGTGCTCGGTTAAGCTAAAGCAGCCAATACCGGGAATAGTGACCGCCATCGCATTTATAATATGCTTCTACTACTGCATCACACTTTACCACGCATACCAGAAAGTTTACGCGCCAAAGACAGTGAACAAATAATTTTTGACAGTAAAAAATCAGACCGTTCAATATGAACAGTCTGATTTTTTTATCACTTATCTTTAAGGAGATTATGTCAAACCGGATATCCGGTCTGCAAAGCATTTTTACTCTACATCCTGGAGTGCCGCAAAGCCCTCCTCGCCCGTACGAACCTTTACAACCTGGTCTACATTGTATACAAAAATCTTGCCGTCACCGATATGGCCTGTGTAGAGTGACTTCTTGGCTGTCTCAATAACGGAGGCTACAGGGATTTTGCTCACAACGACCTCAATCTTAACCTTTGGAAGAAGTGTCGCATCAATCTCGGCTCCACGGTACATCTCGCCGGCACCTTTCTGGATACCGCAGCCCATAACCTGTGTCATGGTCATTCCTGTAACACCGAGGTCATTTAACGCCTTCTTTAACTTCTCAAAGCTTGCAAGCTTAGTTATGATTGATACCTTATATATACCCGTATCAGCTGCCACTGTAGGAGGCACAACAACCTTGACTGCCGCTGACTTCTGAGTGTCGGATGCCTTGTCGTACTCGCTGACACCAAGGTCAGTGTTCTCATTTGCCTCCATCGTCATTGTGTTGGAGATATCCATAAGGCTGAAGCCCGCATAAGCTGACGGAAGACCATGCTCTGTAGCATCAAGTCCGAGGATTTCCTCCTCCTCGCTGACACGAAGTCCGATTGTCGCCTTTATAATAAGGAAGGTAATCGTGATTGTCACCCCTGCAAATGCAAGAATTGCAATCATTCCAAGAAGCTGTAATCCCAACTGTCCAAAGCCTCCGCCGTAGAAAAGACCCTTTCCTGCAATCTGGTTGGCACCAAAGTTCACTCCGTCACCAAAGCCTCTTGCAAATGCCGGAGCTGTGTCAGTGGCAAAAAGTCCAACTGCAATCGTTCCCCAGATACCATTCATAAAATGAACAGCCACAGCGCCAACCGGGTCATCAATATGTAACTTGTAATCGAGAAGCCATACACCGAACACCACGAGCACACCCGAAACGGCTCCGATAATTATCGAGCCAAAGGCATCTGTCACATCACACCCCGCCGTGATTGCAACAAGACCTGCAAGTGAAGCGTTAAGACACATTGAGACATCAGGCTTACCATACTTAACCCATGTAAAAATCATACATACAACAGTCGCAATCGCCGGAGCAATCGTTGTTGTGACAAATATTGAACCGAGCTCCGCAACCGATGTGGCTGCCGCACCGTTAAAGCCGTACCAGCCAAGCTAGAGAATAAACACACCGAGCGCACCGATAGGAAGATTATGTCCCGGAAAAGCATTGACCTTTACAATCTCTCCCTTGTCATTTTTTGTGAACTTTCCGATACGAGGTCCAAGTATCTTAGCGCCGATTATTGCTGCCGTACCACCTACCATGTGAATACATGTAGAACCGGCGAAATCGTGGAAGCCCATCTGTGCAAGCCAGCCGCCGCCCCATACCCAGTGAGCCTCAATCGGATAGATGAGTGCCGAGATAACTGCCGAGTAGATACAGTATGAGAGGAACTTTGTTCTCTCTGCCATCGCACCTGAAACTATTGTAGCCGTTGTGGCACAGAACACAAGGTTGAACACGAAATTTGACCAGTCAAAATCCTCATAGGCTGTAAAGATATCAAAGCCCGGCTTTCCGATAAGTCCAACCAAATCCTCTCCCAGGAGAAGACTAAAACCGATAAGAATAAATACAACAGTACCTATACAGAAATCCATAAGGTTCTTCATAAGAATGTTTCCCGCATTCTTAGCTCTTGTAAATCCGGTCTCGACCATAGCGAAACCTGCCTGCATCCAAAATACCAATGCAGCACCGATAAGAAACCATACGCCATATAATTCGCTTAATACTTCTTCCATAATTCTTCCTCCTTTTCTTTTTTTTCGTGTGCAGTAACCGGTGTGAATCTGCAACGAAAAAAGGCGCTTCGGGTTCTACCCAAAGCGCCTTTGCTTGATGTGATGGAGTATATCACCTAAGCATCTTATTGTCAACACAAAATTTTATAATTTTTATTCTTTTTTTATTATTGGCTTGTCCGTCATCTTCACTCTCAGACTGCTGCCCGTCCACATTTTACAATGCGTTTTCGTCCTCATTGGCATCTTCGCCGGAAGTCTGCGCACCGTCGCCCGTCACAGACTTATCGCCCGCATCCGAAACTGTCGCATCCGTGTTCACCTCATCCGATGATGTTACAGCTGTATCATTCTCGTCCGAAGCCGTCAAATTTGCGATGGTGTCACGGTTGACCATATTGCTTGTGTTCTCAGCTTCCTCAGTCTGTCCGCCATCAGCGCCCAAATAGTAGTCCTCGTCATAGTGCTCGTCCTTTGGCATATAGCGGTCAAGAATTTTATAAAAGAATATCGAGCTCACATACACCCACGCACCGACTATAAAAAATATGGATACCGGGAACATTGCCCAGCCGATAAACAATGCGAGCGCAAATATAAGCACAAGCGGCACTGTCTGCGGAAGATGGCGAAGTGACATAAATGCGGCATTTTTTATGATATTAAAAGTCGTATTGTCAAATCTTGAAAGCAGTGGAAACGCATACATAAATGTAACCACCGCAAGAATAGCCATACCCACAACGATGAAGAACAAAAGTCTCCATCCGAAGCCCCCGCCGTTAAAGGCATTTCCATACAAAAACTTGATGTCAACATACAGTATAAGACCAACTACCACAAAGAACACTTCCATTAGAAAGCCCTGCACAAAATTGGTCTTAAACGACTTCCAGTAGCTCTTCCAGAGGTAGCCCTCCTCATTTCCTATCGCCTTAGTGCAATAATAATACATCGCTGTGTACGATGCACCTATGGTCACAATCGGAATTGATGTGATTAAAAAAAATAAATTCAGTATAAGTGCGTCCGCCACCCTGCTCATAAAGCGGAAAAAGGCGTTATCCGCATCAAAAATTCTGCTCATGTTCTACCTCACTTTGTAATTAAAATCCGGCGAAAAGCCTAAAAAATATTATACTGTATGACTATGTAAAAAGCAAATTAATCATTATTAAATTTTCATAAAAGCACTTACAAAGATTTTTTCTTATGTTATAATCTTAGAATATTTACATCACTGCTCATGGCAATTTAATAATGCACCTGTTAAGTGAAATAATATCAGATGATTGCAAAACTCAGTGTAATAATATGTGATACTGTGCAATAACCTAAAAACAATATGCTTCAGGTAATGTGTGAACAACACTGATTAAACCAAAAATGGAAATGGAGAAAAAATATGGCTTCAGGCTTCACAGACAAGTTTTCTGTCCGCGTAAAAAAAGAGATTGAAAAGATTAAAAATGAAAAGGGAATTAAGGCGAAGGCTTCATATATCTGGGATTATTACAAGATACCCATAATATCCATTATAGTGATTGTAGCGGTAGTCATATCCGTCACACGCTCAATGCTGGCCAACAATTACAATACCAGCCTTTATGTCTCATACGTCAACTGCGTGTCCATAGATTTGAGGGACGGCACAAAAATTCTTGACCGCAACTTAACCGACTGGCTTGGCATTGACGGCGACGAAAACCGTGTGAGCGTGGACGGCTATTACCAGATTAATCCCGACCTCGTAACCGAGGAGGCATACGCCTCAATACAGAAACTAAGTGTCATGATTGTGGCAAGAAACAGCGACTGTTACTTTGGCGATGACATTTTCACAAAGACATGGGCTAACTCAGGATACCTTGTCGATTTCACCGAATTTCTCCCGGATGAGCTTTTGAGCAAGGTTTCTGACCGTCTGGTATACTTTGTAGACGGCGAGACTGAGGAGGAGAAAGCTGTGGGAATTGACCTCGGCGGACTTCCTTACATCACGGACGTTCTCGTGTTTGGAAACGAACACCCAATATTCTCGGTTGCCGCAAACGCCCCTAACCCGGAGAATGTCATAACATTCCTTGAGCACATAATTGATTACGAAAAATAATACAAAAAAAGTCCGGCACTTAAAGTATCGGACTTTTTTTGTACAAATAATAAATTTTCTCTCCCTCACATCCCATATCAGCAACGGTACTCCCCCACAGCTTAAATCCCAATTTTTTGCCAAGCGCGATTGACGCAGCATTGTCCTCCTCGACGCAAAGCCACAGCTCGTCCATGCCAAGGCTGTCCGCAGCGTATTCCATAATCGCACTACTGACCTCGTAGCCAAGCCCCTGCCGCTGCCTTGTACCTTTTATGATATATCCAAGTTCATGGCACTCACTGCCGTCTATCTCACGGTTGCTTATCCCGGCGCGCCCTATAAGCTCCCCATTTTCCCTGTCAAAGACAAGCCAAAGCCCGTATCCATAAAAAGTGTACATATTTTCTATATAAGCTCTTGTAAACTCAAGCTCCTCGGCATATTCATAGAGCGGCTCGCACCACTTTTCCACCACCGGGTCAGCATACAGCTCATACATTGCCGGAAGGTCGTCCTCGGTCATCTCCCTTATCAGGATTCTCTCAGTCTGCGCTATCACAACCGGAATGTGCCGCGCCCTCATATACACAAGATTAAAGTACTCATCGTCCACCATCGGGAGTTCCTCTACGACATAGCGCGTGGAAAATCCTGTATACTCATATCCCGGCGCGCGGTAGCCTGCCACCGCAACTCCCATTTTTTCAAGCTCCCGAGCAGTCAAATCGTCGTCAGTTATGACTAAAAGCCCGTCCGCCCAGTCACTATCGCTATCTTTATTGCTGTCACGCATCCGCTCACAAAGCCACTTCGGCAGCATGTTTTCCACGGCTGTTTTGCCATTCTCATCACTTTTCACATTTTCCTTACATTCATCAGCTCCCGCGCTTTTTACGTTTTCCCTCAAGCAAAGCTCCACCCTAAGCCCCTCCGAAAGCGAGACCTCGATATATTTTTCCACATCCGCATTTGTTCTGTCCAAAATAAGCACAACCGTGTCAAACAAATGCACACTATCCATCGACTTGTCCATTGACTAAAACACCTCAAAAAAGTTATAATAAAACACATCCATGATAAATCAAAGAAAGGAATATTACAATGTCACAGAATCCAATAGTTACATTTACCGTCGCAGACCGCGGCACAATCAAGGCAGAGCTCTATCCTGAGACTGCACCTAACACTGTCAACAATTTTATAAGCCTTGTAAAGAAGGGCTTCTACGATGGACTTATCTTCCACCGCATAATAAGCGGCTTTATGATACAGGGCGGCTGTCCGGAGGGAACAGGAATGGGAGGTCCGGGCTACTCAATAAAGGGCGAGTTCTCACAGAACGGCTTTGAGAACAACTTAAAGCACACACCGGGAGTTCTCTCCATGGCAAGAGCGATGGACCCTGACTCAGCAGGCTCACAGTTTTTCATCATGCACGCGGCAGCACCTCACCTTGATGGCGCTTATGCGGCATTTGGCAAGGTTATCGAGGGACAGGATGTCGTAAACGCAATCGCAGAGACACCTACAGACTGGAGTGACCGCCCAATGGAGGAGCAGCGCATCGAGTCCGTGACTGTCGAGACATTCGGAGTTGAATATCCGGAACCTGAGACTGTCTAATAATTTTCACAGGAGGATGAAAAGTAAACAAAACGTAAATTTACAAGTTCTGTGTTCACAATTCGTTCATTTATATTTAAACAAACCTTCACAGGATTAACACGTTTTCTTCACTTATGCCACATATAATAAGTGACATAAAGATAAATGATTAAGGACACAAGTACTTAAGAATTTTTTTCATAATAAGCCCTGATATAACATATCAGGGCTCCTCCTTTTTTATGGCAGTCATTGCCGACTGTCCACGTTATCAAGCATCAAGTTTATAAAAGTTCTTTCTTATCCCCATTCAATGTTCATACTCCATATACAACAAAAACATTTTGCTTGCATTATTTGCGCTCTCTTATAAGTCTTATGTAGAGCATCCCCGCAAAAAGCACCGTCAGAAGCGCCATCACAATAAGATAAGCCCAGCCAGCCCCCATAATTCCCATATTTTTCACCATCACTATAGGGAGAATTATCGACACGGCAAATGTTATCGTATATCCTACAAAAATTTCTTTTTGCAGTCTCATAACGGTAAGTGCATAGTAAAAAAGTATGCTCACAGCGTTAAAACCGCCAGCCGCTATAAGCACGAGCATGACCGCCTTGTAGCTTGAAAGGTCGATGTCGTAGAGCCATGAAAGAACAGGTATTCCAAGCCACGCTCCCGCCGCAAAAGTTACAAGTGTAAGCCCCGATGCTATAGCCACCAGCACGCCGACAAGTCCGGCAAATTTCTTGTTTTCACCGTTCTCATAATGCCTTGCAAGTGTGGTTAACATCGGCTTGAAAACAAAGCTGCTGCCAAGGTTTATAACCATGGTCGGCATGAAAACTATGCCGTACACAAGCGTCTCCCTGTCCGTTAACGTCCACTCCACCACATACTTTGTGCCGTTCCAAAGCCACATGCACATCGCAGAGCCGATAAAGAGCAAAATTGTGCTTCCAAAGAGCGACTTCATCTTGTCCACCGCAAACGATATCGACAGTTTCTCAAATTTTCTGCTCCACACAAGTGCAACGCAGATTACTCCTACAAGCCCTGTCACCGCCGCTGACGCTGACGCTGCATATATATTTTTTGTGACCCACGCCACAGCCGAGAACACCGCCATAATCGCGAGCGTCCTAAAAGCCATCGACATTCCGGATATATCTATCCTGTCATTTCTCTGAAATTCTCCCTCGAACACGTCCGCAACGCCGTCTAACATCTTTAGAACACACATTGTCATAATAAGCCCAAAGCCTGCCCCGTCCGCCTTGCCGTTTGTCACATACACAAAACCGACCACAATGCCGCAAAGAAGCATCGCAAGACTAGTGAGCGCCCTGAAGCCAAAATACTCCTTTGGCTTGTACTGCCCTCTCACGTCCGTCACCTGAAAAGGACGTATCTCAAAATACCCTATCGTCAGAAGCATCTGTCCCGTGGTAAAAGCCATGTAGAACTTCGCCCCCGCCTCCTCGCCCACAATACGCTTTGCGAGCATAACAAATATAACCGTCGCCAGCGAATATATGCCGCTGCCGAGCATGTTCCAGATAAATTTACTTTTATTCATAATTATTTATTTCACAATCCTAACCATTCAAAATTACATAACAAGAGTACATTTGCAATCCACCGAAAATCTTCTCACACGTTGACTTTAAAACACCTTGTGTTATACTATTTGTCAGGGTCAAAGGATGTCTTTTCCTTGACAAAACCTATTATTAACTGTTTTTAGAAAGGAAATACCCATGAAAGAACTTGATACAAATACAAAGCTTGCACTTATGAAAAGAATTGATGATTTCGTTGAAAATGAGCGCACTGACCAGCCGGGTGTGCCAGACACCACAATAATGATGCCTGAGCTTAACCGCATAGCCGAGGAATACTCCCTCGATGTGGCAGACCTCTTTATCACCTACCTCGACCACATCGCCATCACCAACAAGCGCGTGGCTCAGGAAGCCGAGGAGGAACTTGATTTCACTAAAATACAGCGTTTTTACTAAAATTGACATTGATAAATAAGTCCCACTTATCGGATGCTCCCGACAAAGGGGACTTATTTTTTCATATCATTGCCAAGCCACAAATTTGTCAAAGCGCAAAAAATGCCACCGCTATGGCACCCGGCCCTACATGTGTTCCGATTGCTCCACCCACAGACATTATCTCAAGCCTGTCGGTATGTTCTTTCCAGATATGCGAACTGTCTGCAATGTATTTTTGCAAAAGTGTATCGTCAAGCCCCGCATATCCTAGATAATACGGCTTGGAAAAATCTATTCCGCCAGCCTTTTCAATCTGCTGCACCAAAAGATTGTTCCCCTGCTTAGAGCCTCGCGCCTTTCCAAGCATCGCAACCTCTCCATTTTCAATGGATATAACAGGCTTTATGGACAACATTCCACCCACAAACGCAGCCGTCTTTGATATGCGCCCACCCTTTTTCAGATATTCAAGTGTGTCTAAAAGTCCTACAACATGGACGTTCTTCTTTTCCCTGTTTATCGTATCAACAATGGTCTGCACATCCGCTCCCGCATCCATAAGTCTTATGGCATACTCCACAAGTGCCCTCTCACCTACCGTCACATTCTCGCTGTCGATAACGCTGACCATATCCTCATAATCAGCAGAAGCAATACATGCACTCTGGTATGTGCCTGAAAGCTTTCCCGAGATGGTTATTACTATAACCCGCTCACCCGCCTGTCTTGCTTTCTCATAAGCCTCCTCAAATGCATATGGTGCCACCTGGCTCGTCGTCGGAAGCTCCTCATTCTCGATAAGCTTCTCATAAAACTCTCTGTGGCTTAAATTTACTCCGTCTAAGTATTCCTCCGTCCCAAATCTCACATGAAGAGGAATTACCGTCACATCACCTCTGTAATTTACAGGCATATCCGATGCGCTGTCTGTAATAATTCTAATTTTTTCCATAAATATTCTCCGTCAGTTTATGTTATCTTAAAATATAACTAATTGACTTTCCCAACTATAGACTTTATAATTTCAACCATCTTATCCATCGACTGGATGCAGACATACTCATATTTTCCATGGAAGTTATGTCCGCCGGTACTAAGGTTAGGGCATGGAAGTCCCATGAACGACAGACGTGCGCCATCCGTGCCTCCGCGGATAGGCTGAATGATAGGCTCAACGCCGTTCTCCCTCATAGCCTCCACAGCTCGGTCAACTATATACATATCTGCTTCAAGCTTTTCCCTCATATTGTAATAGGAATCCTTCATATCGAGTGTCACCGTTCCCTCGCCATACTTGTCATTCAAATATGCCGCGATGCGCTCAAGCATAGCTTTTCTTTTAAGGAACTTGTCCATGTCATGGTCACGAACAATGTAATCGAGATATGCGTTCTCCTCATCACCGCTCATTCCGCAAAGATGGAAAAATCCCTCATAGCCTTCCGTGTGCGCCGGTATCTCAGCCGGAGGAAGCATTGAATTAAATTCCATGGCAAGAAGCGACGCATTTTTCATCTTGTTTTTCGCCTCACCCGGATGGATATTTTCGCCCTTAATATGAACCTTTGCGGATGCCGCATTGAAGTTCTCGAACTCAATCTCACCAAGCATTCCGCCGTCAACAGTATACGCATAGTCCGCTCCAAAATGCTCAACGTCAAATCGGTCAGCGCCTCGTCCAATCTCCTCGTCAGGCGTGAACGCTATGCAGATTTTGCCATGTGAAAAAGCACTGCCATCCGCCTTTTTGTCAGCCTCAATAATCTGTGCCGCTGCCGTCATAATCTCGGCGACGCCAGCCTTGTCATCCGCACCGAGAAGTGTCGTTCCGTCCGTCACAATAAGGCTCTGTCCAACATAATTTCTAAGATGTGGAAATGTAACCGTGTCCATCACAACCCCAAGCTTCTCATTTAAAACAATGTCAGCACCGTCATAGTCCTCTATTATGCGTGGCTTTATATCTGCGCCCGACATCGCCGGGGCGGTATCCATATGCGCGATGAGACCTATAGCCTTCTCGTTTTCTGCTCCCTTTGTCGCAGGAATACTTCCGTACACATAGCCATCCTTATCGACATGTGCATCCGAAACCCCAATCTCCTTTAACTCCTCCACCAAAACATTTGCAAGCACAAGCTCCTTTGGTGAGCTCGGACAGCTCTCGCTGCTCTCATCGGATGTAGTTTCATAACTTACATATTTAAGTAAACGCTCATATGCTCTCACTGTAATTTCCTCTCATTCTGCCGCATGCGGCGAAATTAATATAAACCATTTTCCCGCTTATTATAGCATACCAACTTACAAAAATCCACTCTCACACAAGCCGGCAAAAGCACTGTTTTAACAAAATTCTGTACATGTTTGCACTGTTATACCGTTCCTTGACAATTTAATAGTTATATACGTCGTAAAATAATAATCTTTTCAAATGTTTACAGCATGATATATATATTATCAACATTTTTATCTAAAAAAATCGTAATTTTATTGCGAATACATATTGTGAAGCTCAAATATACCATGTATAATGTATACAACTACACCAAATATGTGGTGAAACCAAAGAACTACTTACACCGCAACAAAAGAAAGGACAAATTATGAAAAAATTCAAATCCAACAGACTGTTAACCGCGGGGATTATTATGGCGGCGGCGATGACGGCAACCGCATGTAGTAAGACAACCACCCCTATAGATACCCTTCCGGCTGGTGCGGGGACATCTGTGGAGACATCAGGTGAAAATCTTGTGAGCACCGAGGCTGATAAGGAGACCACAAAGGCAGCAGACAAGGACACGACAAAAGAGACCTCAAAGAAGGCTGACAAGACAACCTCGGAATCAAAGAAAGATAGTGATACAACGACTGCATCCGACAGCGAAAGTACATCCTCATCAACGGCAGCTACAACACAGACATCCTCAACAAAGGCTGTTGTGACGGAGACTACAACACAGACAGCCACAGAGGAAAGCACTACAGAAAGTACTGCACAGAAGTCTACAGATACACAAACTACACCGACTGAGACCACAACACAGACTTCAACAACACAGTCAGAAACAACAACTCAGGCTACAACAGAAAAGGCTACAGAGAAACAGCCGGAGACAACAACCCAGGCTCCAACAGAAGCCCCGACCACGCAACCTGAGACCACCACACAGGCACCGACAGAAGCACCGACAACAC
>JBNMKO010000009.1:0-67792 GCA_050874385.1 Eubacteriales bacterium | reverse complement strand
CATTATTATATAAGCATCAAATATTATCTACAGCTGCATTACATGTCATCATAAAACCATTGCCATACAATGCAAAACTTCACACGCACTCTAGAAATAAGAAATATAGATTTTCCAAGAAATATGCTCTGAATATAGATTAGCACAACCACTTAAATATGTCAATATCCTCTTTGATACAATACAACTAAATATTGTATAATTTTTCTATAACTTTAGCTCAACCAAAAACGCTCCCACACCGGATTTCTCCAGTATGGGAGCGTTATAAAATTCATGCCGTCATTCCACTTGGAACTATGTCTCCATTAGAAATGGTATTTCTATTAGAAATCGTATTTCTATTAGAAACTAATTTCTATTAAAAATTATATTCCCATCAGAAACTTCATTCCAATTAGGAAGTGTCGCCACTTAGCTAAGATTAGCCGAGTAAGGAGAGAACTCCCTGTGTTGACTGGTTAGCCTGTGCAAGCATAGACTGTCCGGCCTGAGCAAGAATGTTGTTCTTGCTGTACTCAACCATCTCCTCAGCCATATCAACATCACGGATACGAGACTCAGCGGATGTTGTATTCTCAACAACGTTATCGAGGTTGTCGATTGTGTGCTCAAGTCTGTTCTGAACGGCACCGAGTGATGAACGCTGCTCTGATACCTTCTGGAGAGCATCAGCGATAGCGTCGATAGCGTATGTAGCTGCCTTACCTGAATCATCGGATACATTGATACCCTTAATTCCGAGACCTGCTGCGCTCATGGACTCGATATTTACGCTAATCTTGTTAGTCATATCGGCATCTGAACCTACCTGTAAGTTGAAGGAGAGCTTGTCCTTAACCTCAACAGTACCCTGCTTGATAGTGAACTTACCACTTCCCTCGTTTGTTACTGTTGCTGCAGTATCTGTTCCGATTGAAGATGCTGCCTTTAACTCCTGTGTCATCATAGCATAAGCACTCTTTGCAGAGATAACATCATCCGCTGTTCCTGATGAACCGATGTCTCCGATAACGCTCTTAGCACCAGCACCATTTACATCTACAGTTGCTCCATCCTTAATCTTGGAAAGAATGGTATCTATTGTAGCTTTAAATGAATCTGCATCTTCTTCATCTTCGGTGTCAACAATTGTATATTTTACTGCATCTACACCTGAACCAACTGTAACTGTATCTCCAGCATTTAATGCCTTAATTGCAGTGTAAGTAGCTTTTGCTGACTGCGGGTCCTTATCTGTTGCTGTTGTCGTCTTACCAGAAACTGTTAAAGTATCACCAGCTTTAAACTCTGCCTTTGTAGCACCAAGTTTTGCTCCAGCCTTTGCAAGTAATTCAGCTGTTGCATTTGCTCCACCTGCCTGAAACGCGCTGACCTCTCCACTTTCAAGAGACGCTACAATTGTGGTACCTCCTGTTATAGCATTTGCCTGATCTGCAGCAGCACCTGTCTGAGCCTGATTTGCCTTCGCTCCTGATACAGTTGTAACCTGCTTTCCATCAGCAAGTGCCGCTTTAATATAATCCTTTACATTATTTAAACCAATTGATCCAGCTCCATTTGCATCTATCTTTGCAGCATCATTAGCGTTATTTGAAATTGTAAATTCTACATCACCAACTTTGAATTTATCAGTTGCAGCAAAAGTGATGTCATCTAAGCCAATCTTATCGGTAAGTGTATAAGTCTTTCCACTATAAGAAATGCTGTCACCTGCTTTTAACTTTGCAGTAGAAGCCAGAATATTTGCAGCTGTGTCATATCCATCCGTACTTGTATTCAAGTCATCTTCATCAAGCACTGTACCTTTTCCCTTTGTTCCGATTGTGTACTCCTTGCCGCCGATTGTAACCTTATCTCCGTTAGCTAACTTGTTAGCTGTGAAAGTTGATGTACCGTCGCCATTGTCAACAAGTGTACCGTTGAGACCTGCATCATGAGCTGCAACAGTGTTAGTCTTTGTTGCGCCGTCAGCGTCGCCCTTTAAGAGATATGTCTCGTTGAACTTAGTTGTCTCGGAAACACGGTCAATCTCTGTTGTGAGCTGTGAAATCTCAGACTGGATTGCATTACGGTCATCCTCTGAGTTAGTACCGTTGGAAGCCTGTACTGCGAGCTCGTTCATTCTCTGAAGCATTGAGTGAACTTCTGTGAGTGCACCTTCTGCTGTCTGCACTGCGGAAACACCGTCCTCAGCGTTTGAAGAAGCCTGGTCAAGACCTCTGATCTGCTTTCTCATCTTCTCGGAAATTGTAAGACCTGCTGCATCATCTGCTGCACGGTTAATTCTGTAACCGGATGACAACTTCTCTGTTGACTTAGCCTGTGCTCCGGTTGTAATGTTTAACATTCTGTTGGCATTTACTGCCTGCATATTATGCTGTACTACCATATTTTTTTCCTCCTTGACCCAATATGTTGGGTTTATTATTTTCGCCTTGGGAAATCCGTTTCCCGGCGTTTATCTATAATAAACGGAGAATCCCGGGTGTATCTCCGCCCATTACCTAAATTACTGTTCCTGCTCTCCGGCTTTCTCTGCCTTCAACTTCTCCTCGTAGAGTATGCGCTTTATCTGCGCCTGCGCCTCCTTGGATATCTTGTGCTCCGGGTAGTAGGTGTCTTTCTTTCGCTCAGGATTCTGCTCAACTGTGCTTCTGGCTATGTTAACCTCCCTCGGTGCGTCAATCATAAAGCGCCCGATTGTCGATGTTCCTCCAAGATATACGACCCTTATGTCGTCTCCAATGTTAAGATATTGTCCCTGTTTTAACGATAGTTTAAGCATTGTTACCTCCATGTTAATTATGTTGCGTTTTGTGTTAATTATTTACCAACCCGTCTGACTTCCATTTCACTTCCACTTTTTATCCCTTGCACCTTATATATCGTTCGAATGCTACAGAAAGTTAACATTTTATTTTACATTTCGCTACGATTTGTAGCATTTTACCAATTATACCTGTATTTAGTTATCGTATAATATTCCGATTTTTGTGCACATTTGCTCATAAAAACGCAATTTCCGCAACAAACTGTTACCAAATTAAGGTAAAAGTTGTCTTGCATATAACATGTCTTATGGTCTTTGCTACGTTTTGTTGCGCGAATTAACGCAATAAAAATATACTTAATTTGAAGGTGGTAACATTATGAGCAATTTGAAACTGGCACAAAAGCTAAAGGAGTTGAGAAAGGTTAACAACTACACTCAGGACGATGTAGCCGAGGTACTTGGTGTCGTCAGACAGACTTACAGTCATTACGAGACAGGAAAACGTGAACCGGACTCAGCAGCATTGTACAAACTGGCAGGACTTTACAACATATCTATTGACGATTTAATGCACTTAACTATGGATGTCGACAGAAGCGTTGCATACGACGCACCCGCTCCTTCTCAGACGAGCAACGACCTAGCCGGATTTTTGGAGTATTTCAACAATCCGTCAAACAAGAGGAAGTACATGTTCAACACTAGTCTCGAGAAGGAGTTATTATTCTATTTTGACAAGATATCAGAGCAGGATAAGAAAGAAATAATAGAATTTACCAAGATTAAGTGCCGTAAGCCTCTGTAATACATAAGCCCCGGAGCTTTTTTTTAGCTCTGGGGCATTTTTTTAACTCACCGTCCTTGTTATGAGAAGCTTCATTCCGGGCTTGATGTTCTCGGATGCAAGCTTATTCAAATCCATTATCTTTTCCACTGTGGTGTAATATTTTTTCGCTATATCCCACAGTGTATCGCCCGGTTTTGCGATGTAACCGCATATTCCGGGTAATTTTTTTAACAGATTGTAGTCAAGCTCCTCCTGCGAGATATCCGTTATAATCTGTGTGCCTCCCGGGGTCAGTATCAGCGCGTTCATCCCTATATTGAGCTTAATCTCAAGCTCATCACTGCCAAGCATTGTCGTTATGAGCTGTTCGACATCCATCCTCACGGTGTAAAAAGAGTCGTTTTCTATGCCGAGGGCATCTATTTTCTGTGAAAACGGCAGCTCCCTTGTGAGGCTCCCCAATCTGTCCTCGTCGCTGTCGGATATGTATAGTATATCCACCTTCACCGCGCCCTCGACCATCAAGCCGTCCTCGACAATGCTTATATTGTCGGTATTTACCGTTGCACAGCTGTTGATAATCTGCAATATTTTTTCCTTGCCGCCGCCCTGCTTTACCTTGTCGCCGACCCTGCACCTTACATGGTTGTGTATCAAAAGATTGTCATAACTTGCATTGTCAACAACGGGAGTAAGCCTGCTCTTTAGCGAGTATACATCCGTCAAAAGGTCAATGTTCTGCTCATCGTAGAGCTTTATATCGAGGTCGAGAACCATCTCCACCTCAATCACCCTCGGCTCACCGTCGTAATCGGGCTTTATGGACACTGTTTTTTGTGACGGCACGATTGACACATCCGCGAGCATCCTCTCGTCAGCCCCCGGAAGCGACACTTTTCCCGTGAACGGAAGTGTCTCCTCGATATACTGCACATTCTCGTCGTCGTCCTCCGGGAAATACATTGCAAAAATATGTATCTCACCTCTCACAATAAGCTCATCCGATGCCGCCTTTGTGTCCACGTTTCTGAGCTCCGGCACAGACCACACTACGCTCCCGGCATTTGGTTTGTTCGCCGACAGCTCACACTGTTCGCGAACTCTAAGTATATCCCTCTTGTTCTCGACGAGTGCCAGCATTCCTATGTTCTTTTTAAGGCAGCATATATCACTGTCCTCGATATCGACTGCCGCCGATGACATATATGTATTTTCGCCGTACAGCTCAAGCGAAACAATCGCTGACACACTTATTTTTCTGCCATTTATAAGGCTTATGCTCAAGTCCTCAAGCGTCGCCGTGCACTTTATTGTGTCCCCGGCACTAAGCCCCGGCACATTCACCGTCTCCCCGAAGTCAATGCTCCCCTCCATGCTGTCAAAGGAAACTCCCGCCTTATCCGTCCTGTAAAGGAGCGAAAACTTCATCTTCCCGTTAACAGACGCTTTGCCGTCACCCGCCTTTAAGCCCTCCACGATAACCTCGCCGCAATCCGTTATTCTCTTTAATATATCCGGCTTGCTGTCGGGCACTATGAAATCGTCATCCAAGGTAATCTGTGCGTCCGCTCTGCCGCATATATGGTTCATGCTTATATTTTTCCGAACTATCTCCACAAAAAATCCCCCATATCATATATTTCTTTTATATGATATGAGGGATTTGATTTAATTATGCCTGCTACCTGAACACCACGCTTCTTCCCGCATCCTCAAGCTTTACAACCACATATGGATAGGTCGCAAGCTTGTTGACCGCCTCGCCCTGATTAGGGCCTATGAGTTCCGAGTCAAAGTAAACCGCGTTGTCAGACATTGTCACTTCCTTGATGGCTATCGAGTATCCGCCGCTGCTTTGCTGCCCGTACCCGCGCGCTATGTAAAGCCAGCCGTCCGCCGTGTAGCTGAGCCGGAAATCCGCGCTCTTTTTCTCCTCAATCTGCGCAAGAAAATCCTTTGGGATATCGTCAAAGCTCACCACCGTAAAATCAACGGGAGTGAGCTGTTCCTCACCGCCTGTCTTTGCACACCCTGAAACAGCCACAGCCGACATCACAATGCCCACGGTCACTATGACCAGAAGCAACATCGAATATACCTTTTTTCTCATACAATGACATATCACCTGCAATAAAAGTTTGTTTATGTATTGTATGCTGCTGCCATATTGAAATATTACATATTGTGATGTTAAAACATTTTCTCAACATTTCTATATTGCAGTACTGCGTCTTTCATTGTCAATTCTCCTGAATATCTGTCACTCTTTAGGGGTAAAGTCATACCGCACATCATCCGCGCCCTCGACAAGGTTCACCGTATAGCTCTTTATTGTCGTGCCGTTCACCACAATAATGGTGTGCTGTCCCGTCACCATCGCAAAGTCGAGCGGTGCAACGCCAAGATAGCTCTCATCGAAGTATATCAAAGCACCCGTAGGCCCGTCGATATACACGCGGTTCTTCTCGCTTACAATGGTAGTTGTCTCTGTCTCATACTGCGAAGTCACTCCGTTAGAGGCGGTTGTCTCCTGCGTCGTCTCCGCCGCGGTTGTGGTCTGTTCCGCGGTTGTGGTCTCCTCGTCCTTTTTGAGCTTAATGTTAACCTTCTGATAATCAGCGGTAACTTCAATCTCATCCTGATAATTGTCGTAACCGTCGGCACTCACGCGCACCGTGTATTTTCCTATAGGGAGAGTTAACATCCCCTCGGAGTAGTCCGTCTCCTTACCGTTAAGATACAGTGTTGCACCTTCAACATCAATGTCAAACAGCACATTTCCGTTCTCAACCGTGTCCGCCACAAACTCAGAAAAATCCACTATCGTGACCTGATTTCTGTTGACCGTCACGGTCTTAGCCCCATAATACTGGTCTTTTGAGACTGCCACTTTGTAGGTTCCTTCCTTGACGGTAATCATCATATTTTTCTCTAAGGTCTTAATGTTCTCGCTTCCTATATTCACATAGCCGCCCACGAACAAATCAATTCCCGTCAGAGTTATGTAACCGTGCCCTCTTGTCACAACGATTGACACGACCTTGCCGTCCTTCTCATACAGGTTAAATACATCGTGAGATGAGAGCTGCTCGGGAGTTATGAGCTCATTGTCCGACACAACCACCACATTTCTCGCATACTCATAATTCTTTCCATAGAGGGAAAGTCTCCTGTATGAGGTGTTTACCGACACATCCGACACCGCCATGTGGCATGTGACTTCATCCGAGATATGGATTTCCGTCACGGTGTTGGTTATGGTGTCGTAGGTTATGTTCACTACATCCCCCGCGTAGAGCTGTGCAAGCGTCATCGCATTGCCAAATTCCGTGTAGATAAGTGCGGGCTTCTCCATATAGAAGGTGCGGTCAACACCTTCATAGTATGACCTCACTGACAGGCTCTTCGCGTCGGCGTTAACGTATGTGATTATCGCCATCTCGGTGTGAAGGTCTGCCACCGTTGTCGGTGCGTTGATTATCGGTGCTGTTGGTTTTTCCGCGCTGGTTTTTGTCACGGCAGTCGATGCAGCCGCATCATTCTCAATCTTTTTTGATGCAAACAAAAAAGCACACAGCACAATTCCGGCAACTATCAGCACTCCCAAAAATAAGTTCTGTAACTTGCTATTCATCTATAAGTTTCCTTTCTGTCCCGCTAGGAGCCGCACAGCGTCCTCACAAATTCGCGCCGCATACGGTTCTGGTTTACAACCGTTTTCAGCTTATCCATGCTCCTGCTTGGTATCCACGCCTTATTGGCATTAAAATAATAATTAAGTATTTTCCAGAATTTCTCAGGGTAGGCAAACATAGCCCCGAGTATTCTTATATCCTGCGCTGACAGAGTATTAACCTTGTCATACTCTCTAAGCATAAGGTATCCCATCTTTATATCCCAGTCATACTTTTCCATGAGCTTTCTCATAAAATTGTACAAATCCACGATATACAGGTCTTTTCTCATCTGTGAAAAACCCGTGATAAGATATCTGCTGCCGTCGGTGTATATATTATGATAATTAAAATCTCCGTGACAGAGTTTATTTTCATTCACAGCCTGTTCAAATCTTAACTCATAATCTGAATTTTTAAGTCTCCCCATGGCATCTAAGCCTTCCTCAAGGTAGTTGTTACATTCCCTGAACGCGAGCAGTTCAAAATCCGTTTTGGTCTTTCTTCCCGACAGATAATTTCTTATCATTTTGAGTTCTTTATTATGCTTATCATACTCTTTTACAAGGCTTCTTGCAATCTGAAATTCATCCCCGGTAAGTCCAAGTTCCGGCATGGAAATCTTTTCATCAAGCGTTCTGTGAAGCATTGCGAGTGCCTTTAAGGAAAGGCATACATCCTCAAGTCTTTTCTCATTACATTCCTGATACGGGCAAAAACTGTATACGGTATACACATTTGCATCCTCGCTCTCATAAAAATATGAGCCGTTGCAGTCTTTTATATAGCACGACACATGGACACCGTTTTTTGCAAGCTCGTCACATACCTTTGCGCGCGCCTCAAGCCTCTGCCTGTTTTTGTCAAACGCATCCACAAGCACTATGCCCTTATTTGTATTATACATAAAACCGCCTCTTAAACGCCCCATATATGTCCCGCTCAGCCCAAAATGGTACAGCGCTTCTTCCACCATGTCATACACTGTGTATCTTTTTGCCTGCCTTCCATTTGTTCCATTTTCCACAAAAAAATCCCCCTCATATCATCTTAGCCCACGGACTATCTAATAATATGAGGGGAATATGCCTTTTATGAATAGGAAAGACCTGCTTTATCGACCTGCCATTTTCACGGCTTTTTCAAGGAGATACGAGGCATCGTTAAGCGCGGGATTGTCAAGCACTTCGTCGAGAAGCTCCTGCAAAACCGCCCCTATCTGCTTTCCTGCGGGAACTCCCGCCTCCTTTAAATCATTGCCTGATATCTTTAGGGTTCTAAGCTCGGTGCAGTCACCGCGCTCCATAATCATAGCGCATGTTTTTCGCATATCGGTATAACCATTGTCCAAATCGCCGCACACGCATATATTGTAATCCACAATGCGAAGTGCGTCGTCTCTTCCAACCTTATTGATGTAATGTCTCACATCCGGCTCGGCGGTCACAGGCGGCATACCATGATACTTCACAAGCTTTGAAGCCATGGCTATCGTGGCATTGTCAAGCTTCAGCCCCTTTAAAATCCTGCCCGCCGTATCCGCATCCACACAGCTGAGCATCGCCGCATAGCGCTCCGGCAGACAAGGTTTCGTCCTCTTTATAAACTCTTTGATGTGACAAATGCTGTCCATGTCTACGTCTGCGAGCTCGGGAATGATGACCTCCATGACACCAAGCTTGTAGACAACCGAGAAATAGTCGGGATTTTTTGAGAGCAAAAGCTTGTTTAGCTCCGTGTGTATTCGCTCCCTGCTTATCTTTACAAGCGTCGGCGCAAGCTCCCTCGCCGCCGCCGCGGTTGTCTTTTCAATCTCAAAGCCGAGCTGCGCGCTAAATCTGACTGCCCTGAGTATTCTAAGAGCGTCCTCGTCAAACCTGTCATGCGGATTTCCCACACAGCGGATAATTTTTCTGTCTAAGTCCCCAACGCCGTCAAAAATATCGACTATGCCGTGCTCGTCATTGTACGCCATCGCATTTATCGTAAAATCACGCCTCTTTAAATCTTCCTCAAGATTTGGCGTAAACTCAACGCTCTCCGGGTGTCTTGAGTCCTCATACTTTCCGTCTATGCGGTACGTCGTCACCTCGTAGCCGTTCTTTCCGAGCATAACAGTCACCGTTCCGTGCTGTATGCCCGTGTCTATGGTTCTGCGAAAGAGAGCCTTGACCTGCATCGGAAGTGCCGAGGTCGTTATGTCCCAGTCCCCCGGAGTCCTTCCAAGTATGCTGTCGCGCACACAGCCCCCGACGGCGTATGCCTCGTAGCCGTTCTGTGTGAGAACATCTATTATGTACTTTACGTCCTTCGGGAGAACTATTTTAATCAAGGTATCACTCTCTTTCCTAATATTTACCTGTCACTATATTTACTGAGATTAACCGCATTTAATAGCATAATTCCACTGCAAAACACACTAAGCAGACTATATTTATAGTAAATCATCTTATATGTTGCGGCTTTTAGAGAAGTGCAGTTATTATTAATATGCCTTACCCCAGTAAACAAGTTTTTTAGCCGGCTTTCCACAGCATACGCACACATCGCTTATGTGCTCCTGCTCGAATGGCATACATCTGCTTGTAGCGGTTGTCTCTTCCTTAATCTTATCCTCGCATGCCTGCTCGCCGCACCACATACCTTTTACAAATCCCGGCTTATTTGCAATGATGTCCTTGAACTCCTCATAGTTGTGAGCCTCATATGTGTGAGCGTCGCGGTGTGCTCTCGCCCTCTCAAGCATCTCTGTCTGCATTGTGTCGAGAATTTTCTTTAACTCCTCCTCAACATTGTCAAGGGATACGACATACTTCTCTCTTGTGTCACGTCTTACGACAACTGCCTGATTTTTCTCGATATCCTTTGGTCCAATCTCGATACGGGTTGGAATACCCTTTACTTCCTGCTCGGCATACTTAAAGCCCGGTGTCTTGTCGGAGTCATCAAAGTCTACTCTAAATCCTGCCTCGGCAAGTCTGTCCTTTAGTGCTCCCGCCTTCTCAAGAACTCCCTCCTTGTGCTGTGCAACAGGGATAACCCTGACCTGAATTGGAGCAATTCTAGGTGGCATTACAAGACCGCTGTTGTCGCCGTGAACCATAATCATAGCACCGATAAGTCTTGTGGTTGAGCCCCATGATGTCTGATGAACATACTTTAATGTGTTGTCCTTGTCTGTATACTGGATACCGAATGCCTTTGCAAAACCATCACCGAAGTTGTGGCTTGTTCCTGACTGGAGTGCCTTACCGTCGTGCATGAGTGCCTCGATTGTGTATGTAGCCTCCGCACCCGCAAACTTCTCCTTGTCGGTCTTTCTACCCTTTATGACAGGCATTGCAAGCACCTGCTCACAGAAATCAGCGTAAACATTGAGCATCTGCTGTGTTCTTGCCTCCGCCTCCTCGGCTGTAGCGTGAGCTGTGTGTCCCTCCTGCCATAAGAACTCTCTTGAACGAAGGAACGGTCTTGTCTCCTTCTCCCATCTCACGACGTTGCACCACTGGTTATATACCTTTGGCAAATCTCTGTAGGACTGAATTTCATCCTTGTAAAAATCACAGAAAAGTGTCTCGGATGTAGGTCTAACGCAAAGCTTCTCCTGAAGTGGATTGAGTCCGCCCTGTGTAACCCATGCAACTTCCGGCGCAAAGCCCTCGACATGGTCTTTCTCCTTCTCGAGAAGGCTCTCAGGTATAAATACAGGAAGATATACGTTCTGAACGCCCGTCTTTTTAAAGCGCGCATCCATCTCTTTCTG
Source organism: Eubacteriales bacterium (assembly GCA_050874385.1). Taxonomy (GTDB): domain Bacteria; phylum Bacillota; class Clostridia; order Lachnospirales; family Lachnospiraceae; genus CAG-882. The sequence continues at coordinate 56,792 of JBNMKO010000009.1, read as the reverse complement.
AATGTTCTCCCATATAGCGTAGCCAGCCGGCTTAAATATCATACAGCCCTTAACGCTTGAGTATGCCATAAGCTCCGCTTTCTTAACCACGTCAGTGTACCACTGCGCGAAATCTTCCTCCATAGGAGTGATTGCTTCAACTAATTTCTTATCGTTTGCCATTTCAAATCTCCATTTCTAAATATAAAAAATAATAATTTTTACATATTTCTGATATCAATATTTCCTGAAGCGAGTATTCTGCTTCTTTTTTACTAAGTCCTTATTTTTTATTATTATATTTTTTAATAGGACTTACTTAATTCTGTTAAATAAACAATTTGTGTAAATAAAATTCAGATAAACACTAATGTCAATGTCTTAATATAATTGCGTTAACTGAATTAGTTGTCATGATATTTTTCTATTGTATAAAAGTAGTTCATGTCATCCATTTTTTTGCAGAACAGCGTATCCATTGTGTCATCGCCAACCCCGTCCGGGTGCGCGCGCCAGAAATAGTTGCTGTCCACATCCGGGTCAAATGTGTATGCGGTTCCGCCAAGATTTACATATAACCAGCAATGAGGTGTTGTTCCGCCGCCATACTTGCCTACCTGACCTGACAAAAGATGTGCGTCATATCCCAAATATCTCATAACATACATAAATGCCGATGAATAATTATAACAGCATCCCTTATATGTATTGAACAAATCCGTTGCCCAAAGCACTTCAACAGGTGTCACGGACGGGTCAGAGCTAGAATACTGACCAACATTAACTTCCATACCTCTTGAATAAGTTATCCTCTTAATAAACCATTCATATATGCTGTGAACCTTCTGATAGTTGGACATCTCGTCCGTTATCGTGCCCTCACTCCTTAACATCGCCATATATGCGTCTATAAGTCTGTCAAGTTCCTCATAGCCCGATGTTGTCGGATTGAGCGGCTCATTGTTCAACAAATCCCAAGGCTTAGGCTCCTCCACAACCTGCAAGGTCTCTGTTGTCGTCTCTGTGACAGCTTCCGTTGTCTCAGTCGGAACCTCTGTAGCATCTGTGGCATTGACCTGCGTTGTCTGCTCCACGCCATTATCCGCTGTCGTCCCGTCGGCAGTTTCCGTTGTTGTATCATCCGCCTTAGACTGCGTGGTCGTCTGTTCATTGTTTGTCAAATTCCCGGCAGATGAGGTATTCTCACTCTCCGCACCCTTATCGGGATTTTTGCCGCACCCGGCTACAAATATCATGCTAATCACAAGGAAAAGCACCATAAATGAAGCCTTTTTCATTCCCATTTTTTTCATGATAATCTCCTCCGTGTCACTGCTTTGCAGCGTCCCAAATAGTAATAGTTCAGCCACGCCAAACCATCGTGAAAATTTAGAATATACTAATCAGCGTATTTTTCCGATTTAGATATTCTTTTCACACTATCCTTAATCTTATGAATATCAGTTCTACAAAAATGAATTATTTTACATTCATCCCGTAGCCATAATATTGTACCACATCATTCAAAATAAAGAAATACATATATTTCGTATCGTCCTGATAATATTCATACATTTTTCCCGAAACCGTGTAGTCATTGCCATATGCCTTCTCGATATCCTCGATGGTACTGCCAACACCTATTCCCTTGTCAGTCTTAATCGTATCAGATGAAATACTTACATCCTGAATGTAGTCTCCATCCGCCTTTGGATATGTCGTAACCTCATATCCATCGTAGGTGAACACCTTGTCAAGCCCGTCAAAATAGCAGCTCGCGCCCTCCATATAAGCCGTGGTCTCAGGCATACCGTCCGCACCCGCGTCAAACTTCTCGCCCGGTGTCAGCATGACACTTCCATTATTGTATCCAAAGGTATCTCCCCCGCTCTTCTTTCCGCACGCTGCAAGCGAGAGTGTCATCATCGCCATAACTGCTGCCATTGCAATTCCCTTTTTTATACTTTTCCCTATGTTTCTCATAATCTGCTTTTACCTTTCTGCATGGAAAAATTCATGCGTTTTTTATGCTGTTTTCCAACTTGAAATATACATTATATCACTAATCCTGTAAAGTGACATTTATCGGAATTTCTATATATTTGTTACCAGATTTAACTATAATTGTATATTCAATGCCCGCCGTGTCAGCCTTAAATATATCGGCATCTTCATCGGTCAGATAAAGAGTGAAATCTCCGTTCTGTCCCGGGATAAGCTGATATATAACTGCGTTCTGAGCCTGTGAGGTCTGCTCATTGCTGTCGATATTGTCTGCGTTTTGTTCCTGCGAAGTCTGCCCGGTGCTGTCGATTTTCATGTACATGTATGCAAAATTTTCTAAAATATCGCTGCTTCCGCTAATCTGCGTAAGACCATCAGCGGTTGTGGTTACATTCATTACAATATCAGATACTCGATTAAGATATTCCTCCATATTTGTCAAATTCTCTACGCTATCCGTTGTTTTCGCTGATTGTTCAACTTTTATCGAGCTGTCAGATGATGTATCTTTAATTATAATTGAACTGTCAGCTGATAAACCATCAAATTCCGTTAAATCATAAATTTTAACATCGCTAAAATAGTCCGCCCCGAGGTTCCAAGATGGAACTATCGGCGTATAAACCAAAAGATTTTTCAAATTTCGTTCGACAAGCTCGACTGCCACAAGGTCTGACTCTTTCGCCGCCTGATATATATTGTACGGAATTTCTCTTTTCGCTGTGAGCGAAGCATAATCTTTGGCGAAAAACCAATAGAGCGCATTTCCGAATGAATCGCGGAAAAGGGTGACAGATTTATCCACAGCGGCGGACTGATTTTGTGTGGTTATCACCAAGTCCTCCACACTGCGGAAACGGTTCACATACTCGAAGCCGTCGTCAATGTCAAACTCCACCTGCGCATCTTTTTTGCTTGAACCGGGAAGAAGCATCGACTGCAAATCACCCGAAAAATTATTTTTCACGCTGTATGGGACTTCACCGTAATGTGTGTACGCCGAATAGTCAGCACCGTAAAGCTCAAAAAGTTTATCCGCCATAGCCTCATAAGCCGCCGCCGCACCGTAATTATTCCAGTGGGAATCGAGCTTGTGGTACAGCTGCTGCCCCTCAAGCTTTTTGACGGTCAGGGCATTTTTTAGCTGTACGGTATTCACCCCCAGCGTGGTAAGTCTCTCATGCAAAAGCTCATAGTTTCCCAGACCTTTTTCTTCTATATAATAATAGGGCATGTACTCGCCGTACACGGACATTTTATTGGGCGCGGACACAAATATAAAATCCTTGCCCTCACGTTTTGCATAATTTTGCATCATTTCCACAACCACAGCCATGCGGTCAAGCTCCGTGTCGGAGAGCACGCTTGTGCCGAGAAAATCATCTAACGCCCTGCCATAGAACAGCCATCCGTCCTCCCCCACTATCACATCCGACTGCCCGGAAGTCTTAAAAAACGCCTGCTCAAGCGCATTTCTCGCATACACAAGCCTGTTTCTAAAACCGAAGTTCTGCGAAAAATACGCATCTATATTCGCGGTCAGCTCAACACCGTCCGAGAGTTTTGGCTTCTCCGCCTTGGTCTCATTTCCAATAGCCGCCTGCCTGCTCGAAAACAGGAAAAGCGGCACAAGGCTGACTGCAAGAAAAACCACGATATATATTATATTTGGAAGTGTATTTTTGTCTATTTTTTTCACACTAATCCTCCATGTCCCGGCAATAAAAATACCCATTCTAAATCCACATTCGCGTTAAAATCTGAAATATATAAAAGGATTGTAACTTCCCGCCGCAATCTCCATAATGCAGAGCAGATACAAAACCACCGTCGCCACCTTTGCGAGGGTCTGCGCTACGGTGTTGTCAGGCAGCTTTTTGAGTACGGGCGTGCACGCCACCGCCGCAATAACCGCGGTTATTATAAACAGCGGACTCATCACGGATGCCGCCGTCATAGTTCCCACCGCCGTCGCGCCAAATGAAAACATGCTCACTACAAACTGCACCGCCTGTCCCATGGTGTCAGCCCGAAATATCACAAAGCCTATCATCACGGCGAGCAATGTGTAGATGTGACCTAACACTCTTATCACAAGATTTCCGCCTGCGATATTCTTATTTGATATCTCTGCATTTGTGCCCTTTTGTGCTCTTTTTGATGTACTCACTGTTTCATCCAGCTTAGTTGTCTTTGACATATCAACAGCTTTATCGGCTTTGACCTTCTTTTTATCTGCAAATATAGTCTCAATCATAGTCAACAGTCCGTGATAAATTCCCCACACCACGAATGTCCAGTTCGCGCCATGCCATATTCCTGTACACAAGAACACAAAAAAGCGGTTAAAGAGAGTCCTCGCCCTGCCTTTTCTGTTGCCGCCAAGCGGAAAATAAAGGTATTCCCTGAACCATGAAGTCAGCGATATGTGCCATTTTTTCCAAAACTGCCTTATGGAACATGCCGTGTACGGGTAATCGAAGTTCTCAGGAAAAGTAAAGCCGAACGTTTTTCCCATTCCGACTGCCATGTCACTGTAGCCCGAAAAGTCAAAATATATCTGGAACATGTAGCAGACCGCGCCAACCCACGCGGATGCCATATCAAGCTGCGCCACGTCGAGCGCGAACATCTTGTCAACAGCCACAGCCATCACATTTGCAATAAGCATCTTTTTTGATAATCCCACGATAAAACGCTGTATTCCGGAAGATATTCCCTGCGCACTCACCTGTCTGTGCTTTAACTGCTCCCTCACGGAATTGTATTTTACAATAGGTCCTGCGACAAGCTGAGGAAAAAGGCACACATACAGCATCACATCGAGAAAACTTCCCGGACGCTTTTTCTCGTCGCGGTATGTATCTATGACATAGGACATCGCCTGAAAAGTATAAAAAGAGATACCTATAGGCATACTGACCGCCGGAACGCTCAAATTGACAAACGGCAGCGCATTTATCGTGTCAACAATAAATCCCGCATATTTGAACACAATCAAAAATGCAAGGTTTATCACCACCGCCGCGACAAGCACGGGCTTTCTCCCCCACACAAACCTGCCGAGCACAAAATTGACAAGAATTGAGGCGAGCAGAAGAAGCACATAAACAGGCTCGCCCCATGCGTAGAACACAAGGCTCGCCGCGATTAACAACACGTTTCTAGCGGTTGTGTTCCTTATTGCGGTGTGCAAAATGAACACAATCGGGAGAAACGCGAACAAAAATACTGCTGATGAAAAGACCATGATTTTACCTCTTAATAAATTAAGTACATAGATTATAACCTACTATAGCACCATGATACAAGAAAAATTTACTGTAAATCCTGCCTTTGGCGGATATATGAAATTAATTCTTTAATCAGTATGAATGCGAGCGGGCCTGTGATTACTCCTGCCACCCCAAATAGCACAAGTCCGATATACACCGCGGCAAGCATACCGAGCGGATGTGCCCCCAGCCCTTTTCCCATAAGTTTCGGCTCGAGGTACTCGCGCGAAAAATAGCTTATAAAGCACATTGCCATGAGAACGGCGGCGTATTTATATTTTCCGCAAAGAACGGACACAACCGCCCACGGCGTTAAGATTGTTCCCGTTCCAAATACGGGCAAGGCATCGACAAGTCCAAGCACCACTCCGAGCAAAAGCCAGTAGGGATTGTGAAGCCATAAAAGCCCCGCGCCGCATATTATCATGGTTATGCACATAATTATAAACTGTGTTTTTATGAACGTATATATAATTTTTCCTGTTCTCGTGTAAAAAAAGTCAAACTCCTGCGCATACTCCGAGACAGCTGCGCGCTCTAACATTTTGTCATAATCTTTCAGAAAAAAATACAGCGCCATAAAAAAAATCACGAACACGCCCGAAAATGTTATAAAGCCTTTTAGCGCACCGATGGAACCGCCCATTATTGACGGCATTATCTTGTCGCGCGTCGTCTCCATAAGCCCGACAATCCCGGAGTCGATATACGCGAGCGTCGTTCCCCCTTCAAAGCCCATGAAGCCGTCCACTCCCGCGCAAAAATTGCACATACCGTCATTTATATAAGCATAGTAGAGGTCATAATTGTCTATCACGTTCTTAATCTGTGTAATCAAAAGCCCGCCGAGAAGCCACAGCACCACGGCTATTATTCCGCCCCAGAACACCATTAGCACAACTGCCGCTATACTTCTCTTAAACTTTAGTTTAACACTTAAAAACCTCATCTGACCGTTCAAGCCCGCCGCCAGCAAAAAGGCAATAATAAAAGGAGCTGCCAGCGGCATAATATACTTAAAAACCAGATATACAACTGCTGTAACTCCTATATATACAATAAAATTCTTTTTGCTTCTGCCCATACTGCCCCCAGTCATTGCACCTGCAATGGCACGAATATTCTATAGAGTAGTATGTACGCACATGTATTTACTTATGCAAAATAAATTTTTTGACCTTTTTGTAGATTAACATTCATTTTTTACTTTATAGTATTATTTCTCTTTACTTTTAATATTTGCACTCATTCACATTAAGCAGCAACTGTCAAATGGTTACTTCTTATTTTCAAAGAACGGCTCAAAACTTTTCCCTTTTGGAATAACCTCAAAAGTCAGCTTCTTTTTTGTAACCGGGTGCGCGAACACAAGCCTGTACGAGCAGAGAGCGAGACTGACACCGCATACAGTACCGTTTTGTGTATCACATACAGTACCATATTTTGTATCCCCCACCAAAGGCATCCCCGCATTGGACAGCTGCACCCTTATCTGGTGGTGTCTGCCGGTATGAAGCTTTACCTTTAAAAATGCCGTTTTCTCGTCGGCGTTCACGCTGAGAACTTCATATTCCAGCACAGCTTTCTTTGCGCCCTCGGTGTTCTCAGTGACGACACGCGACATGTTCGTCTTTGCATCTTTTAAAAGGTAATTCTCGAGGGTTATTGTCCTTTTTTCGCGCATCGCGCTCTCAACCGCCTCCAAGTCCGCCACCTTGACCACAGCATAGTAGCACTTGTCCACCTCGCCCTTGGTAATCTGCTTTGTGAGTGCGGCGGCACTACGGCTGTTCTTTGCGTACAGCACAAGCCCTTCCACGGGTCTGTCCAGACGGTTCACGGGCGCTATAAAGGGCGACTTATTCCCCTTTTTTCTCTCATAAGTCATCAGCGCGCTAGCTAAGTCCTGCGAAAATCCCCTGTCCGACTGCGTGAGCATGCCCGACGGCTTGTGGCACACGCAAATATCATTATCTTCATATATAATATGTTCTCTTATGTCTCTCATACATCACCATTATATCTTCACTATATTTGTCCATCTATATAGTTCTTTATTACCTCCAAAATTTCCTCAGCTCTCTCATATTGTTCCTGCGCATCCTGCCTCGACACAATGAAAAAATCATCGTAATCACAACTATTGCGGATTTGAAAAGCCTGTTGTATATACTTAGAATATTTTTTATCAAATACACCTGTTTTTATATACTCTCTTTGAAAATAAGCAATTACACCTGCATGTTTTGAAAAATCAACCTGTCTCATTGCAAGAACAGCCCTAAGCGACGAAAATATAGCATAGTACGACCTTCCAATAGAATCCTTGTATAATCCTGCATCTAAAAGAAGCTTTGAAGATTTCAATTTCTCACACGCAGCCTCAATGCGGTATTGTATCAAATCATCCAATTTTTTGCCCCTCCTGTGCAATGTTTCTATAATAAGGAAGCGTCTGCCTATACTTTACAAATTCATCATAAGGGATAACTGTAGGAGACAATACAATATCATTCTCAAGCCCTAACTGCGCGGAGACATCCCATACAATCTTCAATTTTTTCTGAAGTTCCACTCTGTCCCCATGCACAACCGCCACAATATCTACATCCGAATCCTGATCATAATCGCCTCTTGCATAAGAGCCATACAGCACAATATCTACAATTTCATCACCATATACATCTCTATAGCACTCCACGATAGCCTTCAATATATTATTAATCTCTATCTCAGTACACACACGCATCCCCCCCTTCTTAATTTTCTACGCCTTGAAACGATATCCTACGCCCCAGATTGTTCTGAAACTATTTGGGGCTCACTTTTCTACGCCTTGAAACGATACCCCACTCCCCAGATAGTTTCTATGTACTGAGGGTTAGAGGTATCGAACTCAATCTTCTCGCGTATCTTCTTGATATGCACGGTAACTGTCGCGATATCGCCTATGGACTCCATATCCCATATCTTGTTGAAAAGCTCTTCCTTCGAGAACACATGGTTCGGGTTCTGCGCGAGGAATGTGAGAAGGTCGAACTCCTTAGTTGTAAAAGTCTTTTCCTCACCGTTTACGAACACACGGCGAGCGGTCTTGTCAATCTTTAGACCTCTTATCTCGATTACATCGTTCTCAGGCATTGCGCTTCCGACAAGTCTCTCATATCTTGCAAGGTGAGCCTTCACGCGCGCAACAAGCTCGCTAGGGCTAAATGGCTTAGTCATGTAGTCATCCGCGCCGAGACCCAGACCTCTTATCTTGTCGATGTCGTCCTTCTTTGCCGACACCATTATTATAGGTGTGTTCTTCTTGCTTCTGATTGCCTTGCAGATTTCAAAGCCGTCAACCCCCGGGAGCATAAGGTCAAGAATGTACAAATCATACTCGTTGTCGAGCGCCTCTTTCAGCCCCTTCTCGCCGTCGTTGCAGATTGTGACCTCGTAGCTGCTTATCTCAAGGTAATCCCTCTCAAGCTCTGCGATGCTCTCCTCATCCTCGATAATCAAAATCTTACTCATTTTTTCCACTCTCCTGACTTTTATATTTTCTGAGTACAAAGTGCATTACCGTACCTGTGCCTTCCATGCTTGTAGCCCATATCTGACCACCGTGGTCATTTATAATCTTCTTCACAATCGACAGACCTATTCCGCTGCCGCCCTGTGCAGAATTTCTCGATGCATCCGTTCTGTAGAAGCGGTCAAAAATATACTGCACATCCTTCTGCGCTATGCCCTTTCCGTTGTCCTCTATCTCGAACTGCACAAAATCGTCCGCGTCGCTTATCCTGATATTTATTATGCCCTTTCTGTCCGTGGACATGTATTTTACCGAGTTGCTTATGATGTTGTTGATTACCCTTTTAAGCTGCTCCGGGTCAGCTATGATGACCGAGGACTTATCCGCGTAGTTAAAATATCCAAGCTCGATATTTTTCGAGTCGAGTTCGACTTTAAGTTCGCTCACACAGTCGTCAAAATATTCTGCCACATTAATCTTGTTAAAATTGTACGGTATCTTATTTGCATCTATCTTGGAGTAAAGCGTAAGCTCATTTATAAGCTTATCCATATCCACAGTCTTATTATAAATCGTTCTGACGTATCTGTCCATCTTCTCAGGTGTGTCAGCGATACCGTCCATAATTCCCTCGACATAGCCCTTAATCGCCGTCATAGGTGTCTTTAAATCATGGGAAATGTTGCTTATGAGCTCACGGCTCTCCTTGTCGTTCTGGATTTTCTCCTCGGCGGAGTCCTTGAGCCTCTTTCTCATAACCTCAAAATCGTCTATCAGTTCGCCTATCTCGTCATGCCTGTTGTTCTCAAGCGTGAAATCAAGATTGCCCTCCGCTATGTTGTGCGTTGCATCGCGAAGCTTCTTTATAGGAGATACAAGCCCCCTGTACACCCATACGCTTATACAGCCGCTCGCCGCGACAAGTATAGCTACAAGACATACAAGGAAAATAATGAGTATATTCTTTACCTGCGGAACCATATGTTCAATGTGCGTTATGATGTAGAGCCTTCCCTCTTTTCCGTCGCTGCACTCGAACATAACCCTGTTTACAAGCATCTGCAAATTCCCGCCAAGGTACATTCCGCCCTCTAATCCGTCGAGCTTACCCATCTTTTCCATCTTGTCAAGTTCCCTGTAAAGCTCCTCCTCCTGATTATCGTCATAGCTTGAATATACATACTCACCGTCAAGATTTACAATGATGTCCGTCGCATCGTTTGTAAGCCCCTGATAGTACTCATCAAGATACTCCTTATCACACAAAAGGTCAGGGTTGGCATCCCTCACTACCTCAAGCTCATCCTCTATGCTCGAATTGACGGCGTTAAACGCCAGCATGGGATTGAACATCACCGTGTAGGTATTCATATCTATCTTGTAGGTATGATAAATTGTTTTTAATTTGTACGTTCCAACGCTGAGAACAGCCACCACAAGTATAAGCGGCACGATACACAGTGCGCAGAACGCCAACTGAATCTTGGTTTTTAGTTTCATAAAAAAGTCCCCATTCCGCCGACACACAACGGCACAAATACTGCACAGCCTCCTACGCCATCCGACAAAAAAGGACGTATAAGCCACGCCTATACGTCCATTTTAACACATTATTAAACCATAGTTTATAAATTAAATATAAACATTTACAGATATTTTTTTAAAGTCTCAACCCTGTCAAGCTTCTCCCAAGGCACATCAATGTCGTGACGACCAAAGTGGCCGTAAGCTGCTGTCTGCTTGTAGATAGGTCTTCTAAGGTCGAGCATCTTGATAATTCCTGCCGGTCTCAAGTCGAAGTTCTCGGCAACTATCTCGGAGAGCTTATCGTCTGATACCTTGCCTGTGCCGAATGTGTCGATATTGATTGATGTAGGATGTGCTACACCGATAGCGTAGGAGAGCTGGATTTCACAGCGCTCTGCAAGACCTGCCGCAACGATGTTCTTAGCCACATAGCGCGCTGCATAAGCTGCTGAACGGTCAACCTTTGTGCAGTCCTTGCCGGAAAAAGCTCCGCCGCCGTGACGTGCAAATCCGCCGTAGGTGTCTACGATAATCTTACGTCCTGTGAGACCGCTGTCCCCGTTAGGTCCGCCGATTACAAAACGTCCTGTAGGATTAATGTACATCTTGGTTCTCTCGTCGACAAGCTCCTTTGGAAGAATTTCATCGAAAACATACTTCTTTATGTCCGCATGAATCTGCTTCTGTGTGACATCCGGGTCATGCTGTGTGGAGAGAACAACCGCGTTGAGGTGTACAGGCTTGTGGTTGTCATCGTACTCAACTGTAACCTGTGTCTTGCCGTCCGGGCGAAGATACTTTAAAGTTCCGTCCTTTCTCACCTTTGTAAGCTGCTTTGCAAGTCTATGTGCGAGGGCGATAGGATATGGCATATACTCCTCTGTCTCATTTGACGCGTAACCGAACATCATACCCTGGTCTCCGGCACCGATTGCGTCGATTTCCTCGTCTGACATCTGGTTTTCCTTAGCCTCTAAAGCCTTGTCAACTCCCATGGCAATATCAGGTGACTGCTTGTCAAGTGAAACCATAACCGCACATGTGTTGCCGTCAAATCCGTAATTAGAATTATCGTATCCGATATCAGTAACCGTCTTTCTAACGATTGCAGGGATATCGACATTAGCCTTTGTGGTAATCTCACCCATTACCATGATAAAACCTGTGTTTGTGAGTGTCTCACATGCGACACGGCTCATCGGGTCCTGCTCAAGCATAGCATCAAGTATTGCGTCCGAAACCTGGTCGCAGATTTTGTCAGGATGTCCTTCAGTCACTGACTCGGAAGTAAATAAGTAGCTCATTAAAATCTCCTTTCAAATTTGTAAAAACATATAAAATAAAATGTAACAGTCAAAGCCTTATCCACATAGAATACGCATGGATAGAAAGCTTAAAAAAAGCCCACATAAGTGGACTTGAATAGGGCTAATCAAATCCTCTTATTGTTCGAACCATATAATATATGGCATATCTCGCTCAGGCTGGCACCTTCCGCTTGCGGGGTTGCCGTGACTTCACCGATCCTATGTATCTCCATCACTCTGAATAAGGGATAAACTCTCTATGAACTTTTTCGCACATACACTATAATATATAACTGCTAAGAAGTCAATAGTGCATAGTGCAAAAATAAGCGGTTTTTATTGCCAAATATTATGTAAATTTATGCCTTTTTTACAATTATCCCTCCGTCTTTTTGTACACCTTATTATTGCCTTAAAAAAAAGAAGATGTTATAATACCATTATGTATGCGACCTGTCACAAAGCTCAGGCGCGAAACAAAAAATAGAGGCAAAGAAAGCCTCAGAACGGAGAAAAAGAAGATGAACGAAAGTAAAACAAGCACTGTGTACGAAAAGTTTCTAAACAGAAAACTTTCCTACAAACTCTCAGCCGCAACCGGCGTGCTGTTAGGTGTCTTTCTTGCACTGCTCATTGCAATAAGCACCATTTTAGCAGCAAACTTTTTAAGCAGAAGCATCAAGGGCGAATTTGAAGGCGTAGCCGCGCAGAACGGAGTCATGGTACAGAACGTACTCACCACCGCAACCAACTGTGCAGATATTCTTCAAAATTACATTGTAGATAAGTATGATGAGCACAACCGCAACGGCTACAGCGGACGTACAGAGCAGAGCTCAGTTTACGATGTAAAGCTTCAGGAACTTAACAAACAGATTGAAGATTTTATTATAAGCATTGCAAGAACAACCGCAATCTCCAACGACAAGATTGCAGGTGTCGGCGTGTTCTTTGAGCCGAATGCGTTTGACACTGCCATCAAGGACTACACCATATACATAAGCGAGGACGACCCTGACACCGTACAGAGCTACGGCGCATACGAGAGCTATAGTTCAAATGACTACTACAAGAATGCTGCCACAAGCCAGATGAACTCCTTCACCGACCCATACTATGACCAGGGCATCAACATGGTAAGCGCATCTTTTCCTATTGTATATAAGGGCGAGACGAAGGCTGTAATTCTTGTAGATATCAATGTCGACGCATTTGAGGAGCTCACATCAAGCGACTCCGACTACCCTAGCATGTACGTCGATGTTCTCACATCGGACGGCACAATTGTATACGACAGCGAGTCGAGTGACTATGTAGGTCAGCGTTTAACAGACCTCATATCCTCAAATCAGTATGCAAAGATACAGGCAGGCATCGACACAGGCAAGAGCTTCTCAGTTTCCACCAAGAAGGATGACGGCTCAAGCGTTGTTCGTTTCTACTCACCTATCAACGCCAGCGGTCAGACATGGTGGGCTTCAAGCGCCCTCTCAGCCTTTGACTTGGCGCGCAACACCGTTATACTTGTAGTTATAATGTTAGTCTTAGCTGTAATCACTCTTTTAATAATAGTATTCATAAGCAGCAGACTTACAGTCAAGTACTTAAAGCCTATCGACGGCGTTGTCGAGGTTGCAAACGAGCTCTCCGAAGGTAACTTCTCCGCATCCGTCGACGTTGTATATCAGGATGAGATTGGTGACCTCACAGACACATTTGCAAAGATGTCCAAGAGACTCAAGGAAATTATTGCCGATATCTCCCGTGGACTCAACGAGATAGCTTCCGGTAACTTTAACATTGCACCTAATGTAGAGCATGTCGGAGACTTCAAGGACATTGAAAACGCTCTCGTGGCGCTTATCACAGACATGTCACAGACACTCTCGGAGATTAACGAGGTAGCCGACATGGTATCGGCAAATGCCAGCCAGCTCTCTGACGGCGCACAGTCAATAACAGAGGGCGCAACAGACCAGGCAAGCGCAGTTGAGGAGTTACAGAGCACAATCGATACTGTGTCCGACCAGGTAAACAAGAACGCAGAGAACGCCAACACAGCCAACGATATGGCTAAAGTTGTCGGGACAGACATCATGGCAAGCAACGACGACATGCAGGAGGTTGTTCACGCCATGGATACAATCAGCGAGGCTGCCAACCAGATTAGCGGAATTATCAACACCATCAACGATATAGCTTCACAGACCAACCTTCTCGCACTCAACGCTTCCATCGAGGCTGCAAGAGCAGGCGATGAGGGACGTGGCTTTGCAGTCGTAGCAACACAGGTAGGAAATCTTGCTTCGCAGAGTGCCGCAGCGGCTAAGAGCTCAAGCGACCTCATCGTTCAGGCATTGAACGCCGTCGAGATAGGCAAGAAGAAGGTTGACGCTACAGCAGCTAAACTTATCGAGTCCGTTGACAAGACCAATGTACTTGTGGATAACATAGGTGCCATATCCAAGGCATCGACAGAGCAGGCTGATGCCCTCAACCAGATTTCACAGGCTGCCGACCAGATTGCCGCAGTTGTTCAGGAGAACACGGCTATGGCAGAGGAGAGCTCCGCAAGCAGCGAGGAGCTTGCCGCACAGGCTGAGAAGCTCAAGAATTTGGTAGGCGCATTCAAGCTTCTTGAGAGAAAGTAAAAAAATAAAGTAATGCACATTCCTTGATAATTATGACTAGGATTGGCAATAAATTCATATCCCCAAGACGAGAATATTCACGTTTTGGGGATGTTTTTTTCGCAAAAAAATTGTATTTTTTCTGATTTTTTTACACCAAATAATTGACAACAAAAAACAAGTACTATATAGTTAAATACAGCGAAAACATGGGCATTTTTTACCTTTGCCTCAAGCATACGATAACTTTATGCCTACATAAAAAACCAAGGAGAGACTTTATTATGGAAGAAAAAATCAAAAACATGGGCATTGCAAAAAAGCTTAAATACGCTTTCAGCGTTGTCCTCGTCGCAACGTCCGTTATTTTTGTTGTAGCAATCGCTGCACTCACATCTGTAGTCATACAGTTCAGAAATTTTTACCAGTCTGCTTACCAGAGTGATGTAGTTCAGATGGAAATCAGAAAAGATTTACAGGCGATTGGAAAGCAGGTTCTCTGGTCAGTGACAACCGACGACACGACACAGACCACAGCAAAGATTGACATGGCAAGCCAGTATTCCGACAGCATCGCTTCCAATATAACTAAGTTAAAGTCATGTTATTACAACACACAGATTATCAATGAACTCGATAATGCAATGCTTGAGCTGAGAACAGTCCGCACAAGCCTTTTAAGCTATGCTAAGAATAACGAGAACGACAAGGCGCTTGAGATTTTCAACGGCGAGTACAATGATATAACTGAGAAAGTTCAGGACATACTTGTTGAAATAGGAACTGACGCTTCAAACAAAGCTAAAAATGAGTTTGCACTTGCCTTTGCAATCAGCATTGGTTCAATAGTTCTGACAGTTATCATATTCGCTGTTGCATTGGTAATTTCAGGACGTATCCGCAACACATTAGTCAGAGTTATCATGGAGCCTATGGGAGAGATTGAGAAAGCCGCAATCATGCTCAGAAAAGGTCAGCTTGACATTGATATCCAGTACCAGTCCGAGGATGAGTTCGGAAAGCTTGCCAACAACCTCAGACAGAGCTGCCACACACTCCACGAGATTGCCACCGACGCAGGACATCTTCTCACACAGATGTCAAAGGGTAACTTCAATGTCAACACCAAGATTGAAGACCAGTATGTAGGAGAGTTCACATCACTCATCGAGGCGATGAGAAACATGAACCGCAAGCTCAACGAGACACTCAACAACATCAACTCCGCATCCGACCAGGTTGCAATCGGTTCATCACAGCTCGCTGAGAGCGCACAGACACTCGCCGAAGGTGCTAC
This sequence comes from Eubacteriales bacterium, assembly GCA_050874385.1. GTDB lineage: Bacteria > Bacillota > Clostridia > Lachnospirales > Lachnospiraceae > CAG-882. The sequence continues at coordinate 41,253 of JBNMKO010000009.1, read as the reverse complement.
AGAGCAGGCAGGCGCTATCGAGGAGCTCACCGCAACAGTTGAGAATATCAACGCCTCCGCTGCTACAACAGCCACACAGGCAGATGCCGCTTCCGAGAAGGCAAAGCAGGCTGAACTTGATGCCGAGAAGAGCCGTCAGGACCTTCTTGACCTCACCAACGCAATGCAGCGCATCAACGACACATCAAGAAAGATTCAGAACATTATCGGTGAGATTGAGGATATCGCTTCACAGACTAACCTTCTCTCACTCAACGCTTCAATAGAGGCAGCAAGAGCCGGAGATGCCGGAAGAGGCTTCGGTGTAGTTGCAGACCAGATTGGAAAGCTTGCCGATGACAGTGCCAAGTCGGCAGTCAACACAAGAGAGCTTCTTGAGAGGTCACTTGTCGAGATAGAGAACGGCAGCGAGATAACAAAGAAGACTGTAGACATACTCAACAACATCCTCGATTCAATGAAGGAATTTGCGGACAGCGCAGCACAGTCGAGCGAGACCGCAAGAAAGCAGTCCGATATGCTTGAGCAGGTAGAAAAGGCAATAGAGCAGATTTCAGAGGTTGTACAGAGCAACTCAGCATCCGCACAGGAGACCTCCGCTACAAGCGAGGAGCTTTCTGCACAGGCTGATACATTAAAGAACCTTATATCACAGTTTGAATTCCGCTAAGATTTCATCAAGTATGTAATTGCGAAACTTTTTGAAAATTCAAGTTTCGCAATTATTACTGCTTCATATCATAAATATAAAAAACAGGACGGACGTTCATTTGAACATCCATCCTGTTTTTTAATTACATATATTCTTCTTATTTAATTGTCATTCTATTTTACAGTTTACAAGTTATCTCCATTGTGCTGTGACAACAATGCATTACGATATCTTGAGCACGAACTTTCTGAGTTCCTTCTCACTCTGTACATACTCTATCTTCGCGCCAAGGTCTCTAAGCTTCGCGTCAAAGTCCTCATATCCTCTTAAAATGTACTTGATATCGTCCACAACGGTTATTCCGTCAGCGGCAAGTCCGGCAAGCACAAGTGCTGCTCCTGCGCGCAAATCCGGTGCTGTTACTTCCGCCCCTGTGTAACGGTCAACACCCTTCACGATGGCTGTATTGCCCTCGACAGTGATATCCGCACCCATCTTTGCAAGCTCATCAACGTACTTGAAACGGTTCTCAAAAATGCCCTCCGTGACAATGCTTGTACCCTTTGCAAGAGCTAAGACAACCGTAATCTGCGGCTGTACGTCTGTAGGAAATCCCGGATAAGGAAGTGTCTTCACGTTGGTGTACTTCATATTGCGATATCCGACAACCCTTACGGCATCGTCAAACTCAGACACCTCACAGCCTATCTGTGTGAGCTTCGCCGTGATAGCCTCAAGGTGCTTAGGGATTACGTTCTTTATAAGGACATCCCCGCCTGTAGCCGCTGCCGCGCACATAAACGTGGCTGCCTCAATCTGGTCAGGTATTATTGAGTATGTCGCACCGTGAAGCTTCGCAACTCCTCTTACCCTTATAACATCTGTTCCTGCGCCCTTGATATTGGCACCCATGCAGTTGAGAAGGTTGGCTACATCGACAACATGCGGCTCCTTGGCTGCATTCTCAATGATTGTATAGCCCTCCGCGAGCACTGCCGCGAGCATAATGTTGATGGTAGCTCCAACTGACTCCATATCGAGGTAGATATGACCGCCCACAAGCCTGTCCGCCTTTGCGGTAATCATGCCGTAAGCCGTATCAACCTCCGCGCCCATAGCCTTAAATCCGTTGATATGCTGGTCTATCGGTCTTGTGCCGATGTTACAGCCTCCCGGAAATGCCACATGGGCTTCCTTGTACTTTCCAAGAAGGGCACCTAAAAGATAGTAAGAACCTCTTATCTTCTTAGCCTTCTCATAATCAACAATTGTTGTATTTATAAGTGCACCGTTCACCTTGTAGGTGTGTCTGTCAATTCTCTCGACAACAGCTCCGATACTTGCCACTGCTCCAAAAAGAACCTGTATATCGCTTACATCCGGTACATTATCTATCGTAACTGTCTCGTCCGCCATAATAGCCGCCGCAATTATAGCGAGAGCTGCGTTCTTGGCTCCAATGATATTCACTTCGCCGCTCAGGGGATTACCCCCTTTAATAACATACTGTTCCATTACATACCTCTGACTCCATGTAATTGTGTTATTTCCTTGTGTTTCCACACATCTATCCTATTATAGCATAAAAGTGCTTTTTGTAAAGGAAATTTTGATTTATGGCAGATTGTCCACATAATCCGGGGCATTTTCAACCCGCTTTGGCACTTATTGCCATTGCAGCAAATATGGTTAAACTAATAAAGCAGAGGAAAGGCTATTCTCTCCTCTGCTCTATATTGTGCGCATTATTTGTTCAAATAATCTCTTGGATTCTGTGAATTTCCCCAAAGCAAAACTTCAAAATGAAGATGTGGACCTGTGACATTTCCGCTCGCTCCCGAAAGGGCTATTCTCTGTCCCTGAGATACTGTTTGTCCAACAGATACCTCTATGGAGCTTAGATGTCCATATCTTGTCGTGATGCCGTTTCCGTGGCTGATATCAACGCACCAGCCATATCCACCGTTCCAGCCTGCAAGTGTAACCGTACCTCCGCATGATGCCTTGACCGCTGAACCCATAGGCACATACAAGTCAACTCCTGTGTGGAAACTTCCCACCTGACCGGAAACCGGATGTGTACGATATCCATAGTCAGATGTGATATACATTGTGCTGAGTGGATTTATAAATGTAGGAGGAATAAGTGTTCCTCTCTCAATCACTGTAGGAGTGGCCTCCTTGACAACCTTCTGGCTTATAATCTCTCTGTCATACTCCTTGTTGTTGACGGAGCTTACAACCGCTATTACCTCTCTGTAACCAGTTGTTCCCTGAGATATCACATTCTCCTGCCCCTGATACATGCTGTTGTTGTCAACATATACCACATCGGCCTCATACTCTTCGCTGTAGGTAATCTCTTCCTTCACAACCACTGAAATCTCCGGTGTAGGAACTGTTATCGTGATAAGGTCGCCCGGCATTATCACGCTCTCCTCACTAAGATTTTCATTGAGCTCGTACAACTCACTGAGCGGTATGCCTGTTTTCTCTGAAATCACTGAGAGATACTCGCCTGACTGCACTTCATAAGTTCCCTTCTCAGCTTTCTCCTTGGTTATGTCCTCAAGTGCATCCTCAACCGACATTACATTCTTTGCCGTGCCCTTTGTCTCTATAACTTCTATGTTCTCCTGAAATCCCACATAGAGGACTCCGTCCTCAAATACCGTGTCATCCGTTACCTGAACTGTATCTGTTCCGTCTATCGTCGCGAGAACCTTCGCCGCCTCATTCATCGTGATGTCGGCTGTGGCTACATTGACTGTCTTGTGTGACAAACCGTTGTCCGTGCTGTCCACAAGCTCAACCTGAAACGCACCTGCGTCGTCCCCGGCAATCCTGTTCTTGGCTGCCTCTAAGAGCTCAATGACCTCCGCCTCGCTTCCGACTGTCACCATGTAGTCATCTATGCGAACCGTATATACAATGTTATCCGGTACATAAGCCATCGATGTGACTGCATCATACATTACATTCTCAAGCTCTGCCCTATCAAGAAGAGCTCCTCTTATATTGTCATCTGCAAATACCTCAAGTTCCGTATCTGCATATACTGTTGTTCCATATTCCGCATTGAGTTGTGCTCTGACATTCTGTAGTGCTTCCTTAGCTGTAATCTCATCCTGTGTACATCCTATCGGTGTTCCGTTGAGTACAACTGTATATCCTGCTGTTCCCTGCGCCATACGTCCGCTCGCCTCAACGTCCTGTGGCGCTGTAAAACGGGTTGCAAATGGTACAATAAATATGACAAACAAGCAGGCAGCTACTGCAACTTTCAGATAGATATTTTTCAATTTTCTGTACTGCCTGGTAAACTTCATGATATCCTCCAAAAAATGTAAGAGCTTACTTAACAATTTTGTAACAAATACATACTAACAATAAATCCCAGATTTGTAAAGGTTTTTTTATCAAAAAAACAAAATGTTTTTACGCATTATGTTACAAAATGTTACAAATATTTAGAATTTTTTGTTTAAATTTACATTTTATGGAAATTATTAGTCCATTATCTGACTGCTATTGCAACCGCCTTCGCTGTGTCTGCCAAATTTCTTCCATGCTCGTCGATTATAACGTCCGCATATTTTTCATACAAGGCACAGCGCTCATCGTAGAGATTTTTTAAGGTCTGCCCTTCTTTTAGGACAACTCCTCTGCCCTCAAGGTTGGAAAGTCTCTCATTTATTGTCTCATACGACACCTTTAGATATACAACCGTGGCAATATTTTTAAAATGCCTCATTGCGTTCTCGCCGTACACCACGCTTCCACCCGGCGCTATGACGGAGTGCTCCGCCTCAAGTTCGGAATTTATCTTGTCCTCAATCCTCAAAAAACCGCCGTTGCCCTGCTCCGCAATAATATCCTTTAAAAGCCTGCCCTCCTTCTCCTGTATGACAAGGTCAGTGTCAATAAAATGATATCCGAGAAGCTTTGCAAGCACAACGCCCACTGTGCTCTTTCCCGCTCCCGGCATACCGATAAGTACCACATTGCTCTTTTTCATAAATTTTTCCTTGGTTCCTTTCGTGTTTATTTTTTATTATGTTTATGCCCACTTTTCTTTTTTGAAAGTTTCTTACTTTTTGTCAGCTCACCAACTTGCTTTTTCTTTTTTTCTGATATTTTAGTTTCTTTCTTCTTTTTTGACGGCTCTTTAGCTTCCTTATTTCCTGTGGTGTCGGCATTCTTGTTCACAGAGAACCCGAATTTTCCGAGCTTTTTCCCCAATTCAAAGTACTCCCCATGTGAATAAGCCGTAAGCCCCGACGCGTTCAGGTCAAATCTTCCCTTCTCGTCCATGTAACGGTCATCGACCTGCACGTTGACAACCTTTGCAAGAAAAAGCGTGTGGCTGCCAAGCGGCTGCTCGCTCACAACGCGGCACTCGATATTTACGGGACTCTCCTGTATTCCCGGAGCCTTGACCTCCTTAGACTCTGCCTCATGAAGCTTCATCTGTGCGAACTTGTCCACATCCCTGCCCGAACGCACACCGCAAAAGTCCGTCGCGTACACAAGCTCCTTTGTGACAAGGTTTATGACAAACTCCCCCGTCTCCTTTATTATATTGTATGAATACCTCTCAGGTCTCACAGATATCGACACCATCGGTGGATTGGTGTTCACCGTCCCAGCCCATGCAACCGTGATAATATTTGGCTTTTCGCCCTCCCTTTTGCAGCTTACCATAACTGCCGGCACCGGGTATAGCATGTTACCCGGCTTCCAACTCAATTTTCCCATTCGCTCCTCCTTTTTTACTCCTGCGACAGCACCGTGAGTATCTCCGGTATAAGCTGTTTCTTTCGTGATACCACACCCTCAAGCCTGTACACATTGTCCTCAAGCTTAGGCGCGTCAAAACCGTTCTCTATAACGTCCCCCGCACCGTTTCCAAGTGCTATCAATAGTGTCTCCGTCGCAATCATATTTGTGAGCATGAAAAATATCATGTTTATTCCCTGACTCTCAAGCTGCTGCTTCATGTACGGCATAATCTTCTCCTTTATCTCGAGAAGTTCTCCCTCGTCCATCGAGGAAATCTGACCCACGCCAAAATTTATGTCATTTACAGAAAATCTCTTGTAGTCCTGCGAAAAAATCTCCTGCGGTGTCTTGTCCTTCAAGTTGCTGCCCGCGCGAAACATCTTGACCGCGTACTCCTCAATCACAATGCCCGCGATGTCGGCAAGCTCATTTGCCGCCTTCATATCAGCCGGAGTGCATGTAGGCGAGCGGAACATAAGCGTGTCGGAAAGGATTGCCGAGCACATAAGCCCCGCCGTCTCCTTGCAAATCTCAATGTGATTTTCACAGTACATCTGATAAATTATGGTAGCCGTACATCCAAGCGGCTGGTTTCTGAAAAATACAGGGTTCATCGTCTCCACCGCGCCGAGCTTGTGGTGGTCTATTATCTCAAGTATCTCCGCCTGGTCAATTCCGTCGACAGCCTGCTTTGCCTCATTGTGGTCTACCATGATAATCTGCTTTTTGCCCATTCCGAGGAGATTTCTTCTGGAAATCATACCTATATAATTGCCCTGCTCGTCGTGCACAGGGAAATCGCGGTGCCTTTTCTTTGCCATGACCTGACGCACCTCGTCGGTGTAAGCCTCCGTGCTGAATGTTATAAGTCCGTCCGTCCTCATAAAAAAGCTTATCGGGACAGACTGGTTTATAAGTCTGGACGCTGTAAATGTATCGTGAGGTGTGCTTATTATCGTGCAGTGATTTTCAACGGCGAGCTTCTTTATCGTCATTGACACCGGCGCACCCTCGCACACGACGATACAGCTCGCCTGCATCTCTATCGCACATAACTGCGACTCGTAGCGGTTTCCAAGGATGACAATATCGCCCATTCTGATATAGCTCTCCATAAGGTCGGGGTTTGCCGCCGCGACTAACACCTTTCCCCTCTCAAAAACATGATGCTCATCGCCGATGATAAGCTCTCCGTCAAGGGTTTCCACAATGTTCTTGCACACGGTCTTTGCCGTCGAGAGCGTCGTGCTGTCGTGGACATCCATGTAGGATGTCGCGATATCCGCGATGGTGATAAGTCCCTCAAGCTTGTTGTCCTTCGTTATAGGAAGAGTTACAACACCCATATCCCTCATAAGCTTCCATGCAGCCTTTATTGAAATGCTTCTGTCAACGCCCTCAACCTTGCGGATTTCGATATCCTTTACCTGACTTTTGACATCCATCACATACTGCGGTGCGTCCACACCGAACTGCTTTAACACATACTGGGTTTCTTCATTAATATGTCCTGCCCTTAACGGAACGTACTCATTCTCCGCATCTATGCTGTTCTTTAACTGTGCATAGGCTATCGCCGAGCAAATCGAGTCCGTGTCGGGATTTTTGTGTCCAATCACAAATATCTTCTTTTTTTCCATGCCTGCCTCCCATATAAAATAATTGTAAAACATAATTATCAATGTAAAATGTTGTATTATTTTACTATATTGCCACTTCAAAAAATCAACACAAATACATAACTATTAATTTTTTAATTCAAGCCTCACAATTACATATAATAACTATTTAGTTGAGATGCTCATTCACATAGTCATATCCGTTTAATATCATAGCTGCGTGGTCGGCAGCGATGAGATTGTTGCTGACTATCTTATACTGCTTGTTCTCAAGCACGCCCGTTTTGTCCGTCGTGACAAGCACCCTCGCTGTGGGCTTTATCTGTCCGCACTCAAATTCTATGTCAAAAAACTCTTTTTTAATCTCTTCGGTGCTGTCGGAAGCCTCGCCCGCCTTATTCACTTTCATGGAAAACCAGCCTGCGTCCGCCGCATCATCTCCGGCTGTGGCGGTGAGCTTTCCCTCCTCCTCGACAAAGACATACGCTGTCGTTATAATTCTCGTTCTAGGGTCGCGGTCATAGTCGCCGTAGCTTCCGAGCTGAACGCCCTTAACACCTTTAAGACCGGTCTCCTCCTCAAGCTCCCTCGCGGCAGCCACCTCAAGATTTTCCCTAAAATCCACAAAGCCGCCCGGAAGCGCCCACCAGCCTATCGACGGGTGATTTCCTCTCTTTATAAGAAGGAGCTTTCCTATCTTCTTCTTTCCATTTTCCTCAATATAGGTAAAAATCAGATTATCCACAGTGTTAGCCGGAGTGTCATAAAGCTTAGGATTATACTCCTCAAGAAACGTCTTTAAATCAAGACCCTGTGCATTTTTTTCTCCTGTTCCAAGGTACTGCTCATATTTTTCCAGATACATAGCAATTCTCCATTTCTGCATTTCTACATTTACTAAAAAGTTCACATTTACAAAACGCTTCTCATAATCCCGGCACCGCCAGACTTATGCCGCGTAAACAACAAAGAATGTGCCTTGGCACATTCTCGCGCCTGCGACGGTCGCTTGCGACATCTACATTGTACGTCGCAGTGCGCATCCCCGCGGAGCTTTTTTTGTAATAGGAACGAAGTTTCCTATTACAAAAAAAGCTCTCCGTCCACAGCGAAACACGCATTGACGAAGAGCTTTATGGACTACTCCATATATTATATTAGAAAATTGCCTGCGTTACAAGCCAATTTACAAAGTAAAGTCCTGCACAGATAATTGATATCGAATATATAAACTTCTTTGACACAGGAATTACCTTTGCAATGCCAACTCCTGTAAGATAAAGCATAGCACCTGTTATAGCCGCATGTATAACGCCAAAAATAACTCTGAAAAACGCATGTGAAAGCACAAGTGACAAAATATTCAACAGCGTAAATGCAAGAAGCGGAAGTGCCGGAATTGCAAACACACTCAGCGCTTTCTTAAAGCTGACATTTTTGCCCTCGACATACTTTGCGCATAGCCATATAAGACCCGCAAACGCCGCCGGGATTGCCACCCACCAGATAATCGGACGCAAAATTCTCATAATCACGTTACCTACAGTAAAATGCCAGCCATTTGCAGCGCTTACAATCATGCTTATAATAGCGTAGATAAGCTGAAGTGCCGCATTGACAACCACAAGACCTGCCGCCGTCATAAGAGAATATTCACCTACAACCGCCTCGCTCGCCCCAATCGGGTCTTTAATAAAATTCTTTACATAGGACAACATTCCCTGCGAAATCTCCGTCGCCTGCTCCTTTGTGATTATAGGCTTGGCCGCTGTTGCCTGAGCCGATGCCTGCTGCGCATTGGCAGTATACTGTTGTGCTGCCTGCTGACCTTGTCCTGTCTGCTGTTCATTGACAGTCTGCTGCCCCTGTGCAGTCTGCTGTGGAGCTGCCTGCGCCGTCTGATTTTGGGATGACTGCTGCTGGTCATCTGCCGCCTGCTTTCCCGCCTGACAGTTGCATACCTCTCCATCCTGAAGCGGTCTTCCACACTGTGTACAATACTTCATAATCAATTCCTCCTGCCATTATATTTAAAAAACTCAATATAGACAGGATACACTTTAACGCATTAACTGTCAACAGTCCTTATGTCTCATACAATGATAACATAATTATCAATAAGAAAAAGGCTCTGCCTGCAAACAGACATGCCTTTTCCTATCAATACTATTTATTTTTTATAGCAATTCCATAAATTGCTTTATATAGTAACTTCTATATAAGATATTGCTTTACATTAAAATTTTTAGAATTGCTATAATTACCACATTATTATTGTACTACACTATATTTCTAAACTGCGCCGCATAGAGGTTGTAGTAAGCCCCCTTCGACGCGAGAAGTTCCTCGTGGCTTCCGGCTTCCTTAATCTGTCCGTCATCTATGACAAATATTCTGTCCGCATTCTTTATTGTCGAAAGTCTGTGCGCGATTACAAATGAAGTTCTTCCCGCAAGCATAGCCTCTATGCCCTTCTGCACAAGCGCCTCCGTGTGGGTGTCGATGCTTGAGGTCGCCTCGTCAAGTATAAGTATCTGAGGCTTACTTAGCATTGTTCTCGCAAAGGCGATGAGCTGTCTCTGACCGTTTGAGAGCCTTGTTCCGCGCTCGTTAATCTCGGTGTCATAACCCTTTTCGAGCTTGGTGATAAACTCATGCGCATGGACTGATTTTGCCGCCTCGATAATCTCCTCGTCGGTTGCATCAAGCTTTCCGTAGCGGATGTTTTCCTTGATTGTTCCTGAAAAAAGGAAATTGTCCTGCGTCATAATTCCCATCTGCTCACGAAGGCTTTTCAGTGTCACGCTCTTTACGTCCGTATCGTCAACTAAAACCCTGCCCTTTGTTGCATTGTAGAAACGGCTCACAAGGTTGATTACCGTGGACTTTCCCGCACCAGTAGGGCCTACAAGCGCTATGGTCTCGCCCTGCTTAACCTTAAAGCTCACATCCTTTAAAACCATGACATCCGGCTCATCGGAGTAGGCAAATGACACATGGTCAAACTCAACTCTTCCCTCAATCTTAGGAAGCTTTGTCGCACCCTCCTCGTCGCGGATATCCGGCTCCGTGTCAAGAATGTCAAACACACGTTCTGCCGCCGAGATGTTCGTTATAATCTTGTTGTAGAAATTTGCAAGGTTTCTTATCGGGCTCCAAAACATCGACAGGTAGGATGTGAATGCCATAAATGTACCGACACCAACCGCACCAACGCCGAGAACCCTTATACCTATAAAATAAAGTAAGAAACCGCCTACACCCCAGCTTACCTCAATGGTAGGGCTGAACATATCAGAAACTCTTACCGCTCCGACAAACGCCTTTCGCTGCTCATCTACAAGCTCGGTGAAGCTCTCAAGTGACTCCTCCTCCGCCGCAAAGCTCTGAACAACCCTTATACCCGAGAGATTTTCGTGGAGATATGCGTTCATATTTGAAGTTTTCTTTCTGAATGACTGCCATCTCTTGTGTCCAAGCTTCTCGATAATGGACATTGCGACAACGAGAAACGGAATTGTCACAAATGACGCAAGCGCAAGCTTGTGGTTCTTCACAATCATTATCACCGCTACAGCCACAAGCGTGATAAAATCCGGAATGAGCGTTGTCACGCTGTCCGAGAGTATATTTTTTAATGAATTTACATCTCCGATAATCCTCGCAAGAATTTTTCCCGTCGGACGTGTGTCGAAGAAATGGAAACTAAGCTTCTGGATGTGCTCATATACAGCCATCCTGATATCTAAAAGCACCTGATTTGATATCTTTGCAAGCATGTACATACGAAGCTTTATTCCGGCTACATTTATTATATTGAGCCCAACGCCGAACAGGCACAAAAGCATAAGCCCCTTCATGTCCTTGTTGGCGATGTGGACATTTACCGCGCGCTCAATGATGAGCGGGTTCACAAGATTGATTGCTATGGTGATACACATTATGAGCAAGACCAGCACTATCTTTTTTCCATATCTGAAAAGATAACGATACAGACGAAGGAGTGTATCAAGCTTTAAGACCTCTTTCTGCTCCTCGTCCTCCCTGAAGGAATTAACCGACATTTCCTGCCACCTCCTCTAAAAAGTTGGATGCGGAGTACTGTGCGTTGTAGGTATCATAGTAGATGCCTTTTTTCGCCATGAGTTCATCATGTGTTCCCCTCTCGGCTATAGTTCCGCCCGACAGAACGATAATCTCGTCAGCCTGCTTTACCGCTGAAATTCGGTGCGCGATGATAATCTTTGTCGTGTCCTTCATCGCCTCAAGCTCTTTTTGAATTTCATACTCCGTCTCCATGTCAAGAGCCGATGTCGAGTCGTCAAGTATAAGCACCGGAGCCTGCTTTGCAATGGCTCTGGCTATGCTTATACGCTGCTTCTGTCCGCCCGACAGACCGACACCGCGCTCGCCCACTACTGTCTCATATTTGTCGGTGAGCTTGCCTATAAAGCCCGCCGCCCTCGCCGCCTGTGCCGACGACTCGATAAGCTCATCCGATATATTGTCCTTTCTTCCGATGCTTATATTTTCCTTTATGGAGTCCGAAAAGAGGAAAACATCCTGCATGACTACCGAAAGATTTCTTCTAAGGCTCTCCGTTGTGATATCCTTAACATCGTTGCCATCAAGCATTACCTTTCCCTCCGTAGCGTCATAGAAACGCTCCATAAGGTTGATAATCGAGGTCTTTCCCGAACCTGTGACACCCATTATTCCGAGGGTTTTTCCTGCTGGAACCGTAAAAGATACATTGCTTAAAACCTGTGTGTCATTGATGTTGAATGACACGTTCTCAAATGCAACCTCTCCCTTTGCCCTTCCGATATCCTTCGCGCCATCCTTGTCGGCAATCTCCGGCTCCTCGTTCCATATCTTTCTTATCTTCTTTGCCGATGCAAGACCGCTCGCCATATCAGCACTCAGCCATCCAATCATCTCCATAGGCCAGATAATGTTGTTCGCGTACTCCGTAAACGCACCCAAATCTCCAAGGCTTATCTTATCCATAATCACAAAACCGCCGCCCACAAGAACCACAAGCAGAAGCAGAAGCCTTGTGAGAAATGATATGTTCGGATTGTACTTGAGTGAAATCTTTGACTGCTTCATGCTAAGGTCATAATAATTCTTGTTATGCTTTGCAAACTTCTCAATCTCATAATCCTCCCTCGCAAACGCCTTCACAACACGCACTCCCGTGAGATTTTCCTGAACAACGGTTGTTAGCGCCGCATTCTCCTCCGACAAGTCGTCGTACACCTTTCCTATCTTTTTCTCAAGCGCAACCGCATGGTACGCCACGATAGGCATGATAACTATCGGAATGATTGTGAGCGCCGGGCTTATGCTTATCATACACACGAGCACCGAAATTGTATGAATTGTACATTCAATAGCCAACATTCCGACATATCCGAGCGCATTCCACACATTGTCAACATCGTCCTTCACGCGCGCCATCAGCTCTCCCGTGTTGTTCTTGTCAAAAAACCTTATCGAAAGCCCCTGCACATGCTTAAACAACCCTACTCTGATTTTGCTTCCTATGCTCATACTGGCATAGTCAAAAATAAATTCCTTCACAAACTGAAATACCGCTCTTGCACACCCTATCGACAAAAGCCCAAACAGCAGCTTCATAAGAAGCTGTGTCTGTCCGTCCACAATAACATCGTCGATAAGCGACCTTGTTATGAACGGATAAACCATGTCAAGACCGATACTGCATATCATCGCGATAAGAGCAATCAGGTACAGATACCAGCTCTTTGCGATGTAGTTTCTCAACTTCATACAAATCTCCCTCCCTGACACCACACAACAACACACCATGACGAAAATGTTGTTTTTTTGCGCCAGTATAAATTGTGTAAACGCTGCGCATCATAATCAGCGTCTAATGTTTTACGGCACTTCATGTTTTATAACTTCCCGCGCCGCATGCCCCGGACAATACATACTTTTATATCCTGCAAAACCAATAAAACCAATAATTCCTCAACGTCATTACAAGGATTTTGAATGACTGCCTTACCGTTTTACAAAATATTTTTACACGAAAAAAAGCCGCACAGTCAGAACGACCATGCGGCTCACATTCGCGCAAAACCAGCCCTTGCCAATATTCAGGCACTATATAACGCCATCGCGCCATATAATCACCCGATACCCACCAACGCTGTTATGCTGTATGTACATCCGAGGCAGTCCCGATAACATGTAATACTGTCACTGTAAAACTTCTTAACTTAATCATCGTGCACTGCCTCCTTTCTTTATTTATCGTTTTTTTGATTCATAAGTCTTTTTCAGAATACTCTTGATATGTGGAAAAGTCAACTCTTTTTTTAGAAAATTTTTACAAATATTTTTGAAATTAGATTTTAATTTTAAAACATTTTCATCCTTATCAAAATCCCCTCAAAAAAATTCATTTTATACTTTCCCCCGAGTGTCTATTTTTTATCAATTCTTGTATGCTTGTACCGTATGTGCTACAATGGACTTATGTGCTGATTAGTACAGACCATTAAAAACAGGTAATGCAGCATTTTATCTTTAAAGATATTATCTTTTGCACTTATAACATTAGTAGCATTTCAATAATATTGATTGCAAAACTTATCTCTAAGAATAAACAGTTGTATATTACCCGATGGTACTAAAAAATTTTTGGGAGGCTATAATGACAGGAAATGTAATTGTAGGTCAGTCCGGCGGTCCAACCGCTGTAATCAACTCAAGTCTTGCAGGTGTATTCAAGACAGCCAAGGACCTTGGCGCAGAAAAAATATATGGTATGAGATACGGAATACAGGGATTTTTGGAGAAGAACATTGTAGATATGAGCGAGAAGATACGCTCGGATTTGGATTTGGAGTTGTTAAAGAGAACTCCTTCTTCATTTTTGGGGTCATGCAGATACAAGCTCCCTGATATATGCGACGACAGGGCACTTTACGACAAGATTTTTGAGATACTCAACGAGTACGGCATTGTTGCTTTCTTCTACATAGGCGGAAACGATTCCATGGACACAATAAAGAAGCTGTCCGATTACGCCATCCTTGTAAACAGTCCAATCCGTTTTATCGGTGTTCCTAAGACCATCGACAACGACCTTGCTGTCACAGACCACACTCCGGGCTTTGGAAGTGCCGCTAAGTATATAGCCTCAGCTAGCAAAGAGCTCATCCGTGATGGTCTTGTATACGATGTAAAAAATGTGACAATCATAGAGATTATGGGACGTAACGCAGGCTGGCTTACAGGTGCAGCAGCTCTTGCACATTGCGAGGACTGTGAGGGAGTTGATTTGCTCTACCTTCCTGAGCTTCCTTTTGATATTGATGGTTTCATTGAGAAAGTTAAGGAAATCCAGAAGACAAAGAAGTCTGTTGTTGTAGCTGTATCAGAGGGTATCAAGACCGCTGACGGCAAGTATGTGTTCGAGCATGGACAGCACACCGAGTATGTGGACTCATTCGGTCACAAGCAGCTCTCCGGTACAGCAAAGTACCTTGCCTCACTTGTGAGCGAGAAGATTGGATGCAAGTCAAGAGCAATCGAGCTTGCCACACTCCAGCGCTGCGCCGGACATCTTACCTCCCGTGTCGACATCACAGAGGCTTATCAGGTCGGAGGCTATGCGGTTAAGGCAGCCTTTGACGGTGAGACAGGCAAGATGGTAATATTAAAGCGCGTATCGGAAGACCCATACATCTGCACAACCGACCTCTACGATGTCCACAAGATTGCCAACATCGAGAAGAAAGTTCCGCTTGAGTGGATTAACCCGGACGGAAGCGGTGTCAGCGAGGAACTTGTAAACTACATCCGCCCACTCATCCAGGCAGAGCTCACACCTATCATGATTACAGGTCAGCCTAGACATATCGTGGTGGATATCGACAACAGATAATACATATCGTTTTTATTTTGACAATGTTTTGCCAGTGCAAATTTTTCGTCATTATAAAAAGACATTTTAAATTATGACAAAAAAGCAGCCCATATAAAACTGTCTCGCATTTCATAAATATTGAAGCAAGACAGCTTGGTATGGGCTGTTTTTTACTTAATAAGAAGATTTTTATTGTAACAAAATTTAATTCGGTCGCGACCGAGTCGGTTGCGACCGAATTAAATCAAATGAGAGCATTAGCTCCTTTTCTTGACTAAAATTGTTTTTTATAAAGAATTAAAACATAGCAGCCTGCCATATCTGCCATGATACTTACTTAAGATAACTATAAATCTTTTTGAGCAATTCTATAGTATCCTGTGACAGAGTTTCCTTAGGCACTTCAATCTGTCCTATATCTGAAATCTCATAGTTTAACTTGATTTTCCACACTATGGCATCCGCATCATCCGCTTTCTCCAAACCTGTGTACTCAACCACAAGGGAAGTCGTCTTATCATTCTTGTCCTTTGGCACTCCGATATACACCTTTGTCATTCCACCTTTAAGCTCAAACATAAAGTACCTTGCGTCATCGCCGAGGAGCTTATACGCCGTCATCATGTTGTCCGCCTTAATCTGCTTGAAAGATGACAGAAGCTTGACATTCTTGACAAACACCTCAAGCGCATTATATGTCACTCCCGCATCCGCCATAGTCACAAACTTTGTTCCCGTTATATCCTCAATCTGATTTGACGATATGGTCAGGTCTGTGAGCTTATTTTTCATAAAGTCAAGCGAAAGTCCCGTCTTTTCCTCCGCCTTGCTTATCGCGCTCTCAAAAAGCTTCTCGACATTTAACATTACATTTCCCGCATTGTCAACATAGACCTCAAGATACTCAAAGCCGTTGTGCGCTATATCCCCGTATATCACCTCATCGCCCCTGCTTCCCGAAATCTCTCCCTCAAGCTTCTCCCCGAGCATGCCCATATCCATGCCCTCAACGGAAGCCTCCGCGGTATATGTATACGTCTCCTTCAAAATCTCATTGAGCCTCTTTCCAAGCAAAAGCTTAGGCATAAGAAGCACAAATGTAAGCACCGCCGCCGCAACCGCTATCACCGCGGCAAGCACCAATACAAGCAATACCTGCTTCTTGTTTTCTTTCATTCTTGTTTTCTCCTTCTTAATTAATCTTAATTTTCTGTCAAATTTTTACTAGCTTTTTCTGCCATGGTGGGTATTATCAAGTCAATTCTCTTATATATACCCTTCACACAGATATTTTAGCTTGTTTGTCTCGTCCTTGTGGGTATTGTGTAGATAATCTTCTTACCTATGCCCACAACATACCTCCTATTTTGACTTGCTTGGGTATTATTCTCTAATCTTAGCTCTCTCTACCCTCCACAGCCCTATTTTTGCTTGCTAATCTCGCTTCTATGGGTATTATCAAAGCAATTCTCTTATATATACCCTTCACACAGATATTTTAGCTTGTTTGTCTCGTTCTTGTGGGTATTGTGTAGATAATCTTCTTACCTATGCCCACAACATACCTTCTATTTTGACTTGCTTGGGTATTATTCTCTAATCTTAGCTCTCTACCCTCCACAGCACTGTTTTGGCTTGCCAATCTCGCTTCTGGTGGGTAGTATTATCAAGACAATTCTCCTATATATCCTCCACCAAAAAACAACAGGCAGGGGACAAACAAAACTTGCCCCCTGCCATAATTATACTAATATAATTTACATTTGAAAATCACAAATTTCTTAAATTTTTATAGTCCCTTAACCGTCTTAACCACATTCTCAACCGTAAATCCGAACTCCTTAAAGAGTGTAGCCGCCGGTGCGCTCGCGCCAAAGCCGTGCATTGTGACATAAGCTCCGTCTAGACCTACATACTTGCCCCATCCGAAATCTGAGAGTGCCTCGATTGCAACTCTCTTTCTCACGCTCTTTGGAAGTATAGACTCCTTGTACTCGTCGCTCTGCTGCTCGAATACGTCCATTGAAGGCATGGAGACAACTCTCACGTCGATGCCGTCCTTGATAAGCTCTGCCTTTGCATCGACAGCGAGTGATACCTCGGAGCCGGATGCGATAAGGATTGCGTCAGGTACGTCCTTTGTAGAGTCAGCAATCACATAAGCGCCCTTTAGGGCTTCCTTTGAAGAACCCGCTATCTGAGGAAGGTTCTGTCTTGTTAGCACAAGCGCTGTAGGTGTCTTCTTTGAGGTCACTGCATAAGCCCATGCCGCTGCCGTCTCTGTGGCATCGCAAGGTCTGTACACGGTGAAATTAGGAAGTGAGCGAAGCATTGCAAGCTGCTCGATAGGCTCATGTGTAGGGCCGTCCTCGCCGACACCGATGCTGTCATGTGTGAGCACAAATGTAAGAGGTACTCCCATGATGGCTGAAAGTCTTGCCATCGGCTTGACATAATCGCTGAATACGAAGAATGTCGACACAAATGCGTGAAGTCCGCCGTGTAACATCATACCGTTTCCGATAGCTGTCATGGCAAGCTCCCTTACGCCAAAGTGCATATTTCTTCCGGCATAATTGTCCTTTGAGAAGTCTCCCATGTCGGACATGTATGTCTTTGTCGACGGCGCAAGGTCAGCCGAACCGCCGATAAGGTTAGGAAGCATGTTCTTTAACTTGTTAATCTGTATGCCTGAAAGGTTACGGGTCGCCTGTGGCTTGTCCTCGTAACTCCAGAAGTTCTCATCGGTGAGAACCTTCTCGGCTGCATTTTCATCAAAATACTCGTCCCAGAGCTTCTTCATCTCAGGATATGCCTCGCAGTACTCAGCAAAAAGCTTGTTCCAAGCCTCCTGCGCCTCGGCACCCTTCTTTGCTTTCTCCTTGTAGTTAGCATACACCTCGTCAGGAACATAGAATGGCTCCTGTGAAGGCCATCCAAGGTTCTCCTTGAGAGCCGTCACATTGTCAACGCCAAGAGGCTCGCCGTGAGCTGAAGCCTTGCCCTCCTTTGCCGGACATCCGTAACCAATCTTAGTCTTGACTGTAATCATGGTAGGTCTTGTCTTGTCAGCCTTTGCCTCCTCGATAGCCTTGCCAATCTCTTCTATATTATTGCCGTCCTCGACAACAAGTGTCTGGAAGCCAAACGCTTCGAAACGCTTCTTGACATCCTCGGTAAATGCTATGTCAGTGCCGCCCTCTATGGAAATCTTATTTGAGTCATAGAGCACGATGAGCTTGCTAAGTCCAAGTGTTCCCGCAAGTGAAAATGCCTCAGATGAGATACCCTCCATCATACAGCCGTCTCCGCCGAGCACATATGTATAGTGGTCAACCACAGGGAAATTCTCCTTGTTGAACACGGCTGCAAGATGTGCCTCCGCAACAGCCATACCAACTGCCATGCCCATGCCTGCTCCGAGAGGGCCTGTTGTAGCCTCAACTCCTACAGTATGACCATACTCAGGATGTCCCGGTGTGAGCGAACCCCACTGGCGGAACTGAGCCAAATCCTCCTTTTTAAGACCATATCCAAAAAGATGGAGAAGTGAGTACAAAAGAGTTGAACCATGTCCACCTGATAATATAAATCTGTCCCTGTTAAACCACTTAGGGTCTGCCGGATTGTGGTTCATGTGGTTTGCCCAGAGCTCGTAAGCCATGGCTGCCGAACCAAGAGGAAGTCCCGGATGTCCTGAATTAGCCTTCTGAACTGCGTCAGCCGCAAGCACACGGATGGCGTTCACGGACATGTTTTCTATATTGTCGCGCATAAGTGAAACTCTCCTTTTAATTTAAAAATTTAAAATATCTCTCATTCACAAATATAACCTTTGTGGAATATAAGTACATAATCTTTGACAAAAATATAGCAAATTCAATTTACTGATATTAGTCCTGCTTTCCAAATACAGCCTCATAATCCTTTACAAACTTCTCAATTCCTGCTGTTGTGAGCGGGTGCTTTGTCATCTGCTCAATTACAGAGTAAGGAACTGTTGCAATGTCAGCACCTGCAAGTGCGCAGTCTGTCACATGGATTGGGTTGCGGACGCTTGCCGCGATAATCTCTGTCTCAATCTCAGGATAGTTCATAAAGATATCTGATATTGTGCGGATAAGCTCAATGCCCGGCTGTGAAATGTCGTCAAGTCTGCCAAGGAATGGAGAAACATAAGCTGCTCCTGCTCTAGCTGCAAGAAGTGCCTGATTTGCTGAGAAGATAAGTGTGACATTTACTTTAATGCCCTCGGATGCGAGAACCTTTGTAGCCTTTAATCCCTCAACTGTCATAGGAATTTTTACAACCATGTTAGGATGGATTGCCGCAATCTCTCTTCCTTCCTTAATCATGCCCTCAGCGTCCTGAGTTGTAGCCTTGACCTCGCCGCTTATAGGCCCGTCAACGATAGATGCGATTTCCTTGATAACCTCGTTGAAATCTCTTCCCTCTTTTGCAATCAAAGATGGGTTCGTTGTAACTCCGCAAATAACCCCCATGTCATTTGCTTTCTTAATGTCATCAACCTTTGCTGTGTCGATAAAAAACTTCATAAAAATACCTCTCCTGTTCCGCTTTCGCCTTTGATATTTTTGCAAAACAACCGTCTAAATTGTTTCACCTACAGTCATTTTAAAGCCATAAGGACATATTGTCAAAGCATTTTTGCTCAATTTACGCCCCACTATTGCTCTTTTTGTCAAAAAATGTCAGTCTAAAATCACAACATATAATATTTACACAATTTATTTTTTGATATTTTTCTTTTCAAAAAACTCAAAATAATAATTTATTTTTTCTCACAAAAATGGTATTCTAAATACAGTATAAAGATGAAGTCATGGAATGGGTAATACAAAAATTTCAACCCATTGGCTGAAGGAAAGGCTATCACTATGGAAAACAGAGGAAATTCAAAAAACAACCAGCACATTCGTGCAAGACTAAAACACAGGTTCAACATCGTAACCAACGTAACAACAATATCGGTAGTGCTCGCTATAATCGTTATAGGATTTTTAAGCGTGCAGTTCAACCACTCACTTGAATACTACGGATTTATTCAGGGCGATATCGGCAAGGCGATGACAGTGCTCGCCGACTCAAGAAGTGCTCTCAGGGCCGTTATAGGCTACATGGACACGGACGCAATCAGTGAGCAGCAGACCATTTACGCGCAGAAAAAAGAGGGCTTTACAACCTTCTTCAATGACGTAGCCGAAAAATGCGACTACGCCGAGGCGCAGAAGCTTTGCAACAGTATCAACAGCATGGTAAATGACTACTGGTCATTGGCTGACGATATCATAAAAGCAGGCGCGACAACCGATATCGGTGCGAGCAATCAGGCACAGCGCCGCGAGATTGACGAGCTCACACCCGCATACGATACTTTATATGACTATATGAAACAGCTTATGGACTGTTCTGTAACAAAGGGAACAGCCATGAAGCGTCTTTTGAACATCATAGAGAATATCTCCATCGCCACAATAGTTTTTATAATAATATTTATAAGAATATTATCCAGCAAGGCAAGCAATGCTTTTGCCACAGAGATGGAGGGCACACTCACCGATACCGCCAAGCGTCTCAAGCTTCTTGCACAGGGCGACCTTGACAGCCCGTTCCCGGAGAGCAAGTACGATGATGAGATTGCTGAAATGCTCGCCGACTCGAAGTTTATGGCTGCGGAGCTCAACACCCTCATATCCGACATTGGATATGTGCTCGGTGAGATGGCGGAAGGAAACTTTATTGCAACCTCAAGCTGCCATGAGAAATATGTAGGAAAGTTTTCAATCATGTTAAAGGCAATGCAAAAATTAAAGCACCAGATGATTGACACACTCACAAATGTAGATGCAGCCTCCAAGCAGGTGGCCGCAGGAAGTGACAACCTTTCACAGTCCGCACAGGAGCTCGCAGAGGGCGCGACAGAGCAGGCAGGTGCTATTGAGCAGCTCACTTCCACCATCACCAGCCTCACGGAGGAAGCCGCTAAGTCCGCCAAGAACCTTGAGGACTCACATGTTCAGGCGGTTGAATACGCAAGACAGGCTGAGGACAGCAGACAGCAGATGCGCATGCTCTCCGAGGCTATGGTAAAGATTACCGACACCTCCAAGAAGATTGAGAATATTTCCGCTGAAATCGAGAATATCGCAAGCCAGACCAATCTTCTCTCACTCAATGCATCCATAGAGGCTGCAAGGGCAGGCGACGCAGGACGCGGCTTTGCGGTTGTTGCCGAGGAAATCCGCCAGCTCGCAGAACAGAGCGCCAACTCAGCATCAAATACACGACAGCTTATCGAGGGTGCTCTCAAGGAGATTGATGAAGGCAACCGTGCAGCTCACAATGCGGAGGACGCTCTCCGTTCGGTTATAGATGGTATACAGTCCATCGCCGAGACTTCAAAGACTCTAAGTGCAGCTTCCGAGGCTCAGTCCAAGGCTATGAACGAGGCTGAGGGCGGTGTAAACCAGATTGCAGGTGTTGTGCAGTCCAACTCCTCCGCCGCTCAGGAGACATCCGCCACAAGCGAGGAGCTGTCCGCTCAGGCTGACACGCTTCAAGGTCTTGTCAACAAATTTACACTTAAAAAATAATCCTTTTGACATTAAAGCATCTGTGGCAGCTTGCTAAGTACTCATTTACGATACATAATTAAAAAGAAAATAAACTTTTTATGAAATAAGGTTTAAAAAATGTTTAGAAAGTATTATAATGGAGCAAGGCTAATATGAAGGAAGTCTATAAAAACTAATGCCAAAGGCGGAAAGAGGGACTATTATGGAAGAACAGCACAAGAAAAAAGGAAAACAAAAGATTAAGGAGAGACTTAAAGGCAGGTTCAACTATGTGACCAACCTCACAAGCATCGCCGTAGTTCTCGCCGTTATTGTAATGATATTCGTAAGTGTCCGTTACAACAACGCACTTGAATATTATGGCTTTGTTCAGGGTGATATCGGTAAGGCTATGACAGTACTAGCCGAGTCGCGAAGCGCACTCAGAGCCGTTATCGGATATGTTGACGAGGACGCAATCAAAGACCAGCAGTCACTTTTCAACCAGAAGAAGGAAAGTTTCGCTACATACTTTGCTGATGTACAGAAGAAGTGTACAACAGGCGAGGCTAAGACACTGTGTCAGGATGTATCTAACGTCGCAGCATCCTACTGGTCACTTGCCACTGAGCTTATCGATGCCGGTGCTACAACAGACGTAGGCAAAAGCAGTGAGGCACAGAGGCGTGAGATAAACGAACTCACATCCAAGTATGATGCAATTTATAACAACATGACAAGTCTTATGGACTACGCTGTCAACAAGGGTAACAGCGTTAAGGCTTCCCTCAATACAATGCAGATTATCTCAATAATCATCATTGCACTCATCGTTATCTTTGCAAGAATACAGTCCTCAAGAAAGGGCGAGGAGTTTGCAAGGGATATCGAGAAGATTATCATGGATACGGCTGCACGTCTTAAAAAGCTTGCAAACGGTGACCTTGACAGCCCATTCCCGGAGAGCGACTACGACGACGAGTTTGCTGACATGCTCGCAGACTCCAAGTACATGGCGGCAGAGCTCAATCGTCTTATCTCCGATATCAGTTACTGCCTCGGTGAGATGTCAAAGGGCAACTTCGCACTCAAGTCACAGTGCCCAGACCGCTATGTAGGTAAGTACGAGATGATTCTTATGTCCATGAGAGATTTGAGAGACCAGATGGTTATAACTCTCACACAGGTTGACCAGGCATCCAAGCAGGTAGCCGCAGGCAGCGACAATCTTGCACAGTCCGCACAGGCACTCGCAGAGGGCGCTACAGAGCAGGCTGGCACAATCGAGGAGCTCACATCGACTATCACAAGCATAACAGAGGAAGCTGCACGTTCAGCAAAGAACCTCGAGGAGTCACACCAGCAGGCTGTCGGCTATGCTAAGCAGGCAGACGAGAGCAGAGAGCAGATGAGAATGTTGTCAGATGCTATGCTTCGTATCACAGAGACATCCAAGAAGATTGAGAACATCACCGCTGAAATCGAGGACATCGCAAGCCAGACCAACCTTCTCTCACTCAATGCATCTATCGAGGCTGCAAGAGCCGGAGACGCAGGCCGTGGTTTCGCAGTAGTAGCAGAGGAAATTCGCCAGCTCGCAGAGCAGAGTGCAAATTCAGCATCGAATACACGCCAGCTCATTGAGGGCGCTCTCAAGGAGATTGATGAAGGTAACCGCGCTGCCCACAACGCAGAGGACGCTCTCCGTTCAGTTATCGATGGTATCCAGTCCATCGCAGAGACATCCAAGGCTCTCAGCGAGGCTTCCGAGGCTCAGTCTAAGGCTATGAACGACGCTGAGGACGGTGTAAACCAGATTGCAGAGGTTGTTCAGTCCAACTCCTCCGCGGCGCAGGAGACATCCGCTACAAGCGAGGAGCTTTCAGCTCAGGCAGACACAATGCAGGAGCTAGTCGGCAAGTTCATATTAAACAAATAATTGATGCACGGATTGCTTATCACTTGAAGATAAAATTATTGCAAAACAATATGAGACAAAAAATGCCTGTTCCGGGAATTATTTACCGGAACGGGCATTTTATTTTTATGCCATATTTAATATTTTATATCCCACATTATTTTATCATATCATATATGACATATATCATATTATTTCATTGCACTTTATTTGATATTTAATGTATCATATTAATTAACATTTTTCATATAATACATGATTTTATATCTCATATAAAATCTAAAATTTCTTATAGTACTTTTATATGCTCCTTATACACACGCATAAAGTATATAAACTCAGCTATCGCCGTCAACGTCCAAGAACAGATATACAGTATGTAAAGCGACGGAACCGTCTTAAAGTATGCAAATACCGTGTAAATCCACACCACACGGAACACGCACGAGCCCATGATTACAATGTATGTCGGAACAACCGTCTTTCCAAGTCCTCTCGATGCCGCTATCGTACAGTCCATGAAAGCCGAAAAACCGTAGGAAATACTCATAATGTTGAGTCGAAGCATACCGGCATCTATTACCGCGCTGTCCTTTGTAAAAAGTGACAGGAATGGACGACCAAGAATATTTAGTGAAATTCCCATAACCATTCCTATTCCAAAGGAGTAAGCAAGGCTTATAATGTAGCTGTTTCTCACCCTCTGCTTATTTCTTGCACCGTAATTCTGCCCCATAAAGCTTGCGCAAGCAGTATAAAAAGCAGCCATCACATCGTAGACGAGCGCATCCGCATTTGTCGCGGCTGAATTTCCCTCGACTATAACAGCGTCAAAGGAGTTGACACCCACCTGCACGAACAGGTTCGCAAACTGGAATATGGCGTTCTGTATTCCCGCCGGAAAACCGAGCTTAAAAAGGTCTTTGACCTTTTGAGGATAGAATTTTAGATACTTTGGCGAAAAGCGTATTCTCTCATCCGCCCTCATAAGTGCAATCATTATGAGCACCGCCGACATGTACTGTGACGTGATACTCGCAATCGCAACTCCCGCAACGGAGAGCTTGCACACTATGACAAAAAACAGGTTTAAAAGAATGTTCACAACCCCAGAAAATGCCAGTATGTAAACAGGCTTCTTTGTGTCGCCGATAGCCGAGAACACGGCATTACCAAAATTATAAATTCCAAGAGCGGGCATACCAAGAAAATATATTCTAAGATATAGTGCCGCCCCATCTATAAGCTCCTCCTTGGTTTTCATAACCTCTAGAATAAGCCTTGAAAATATCTGTCCGCACAGAAGAAGTATAACTCCCATGAGCGTGCACATCCACGCCGCCGAGTGGACAACCTCGCGCACATCCTTGTCCTTTTTCGCCCCTATGTACTGCGCCGTCATAACGTTAACACCGCCCGACACACCTATCAAGAACGTTGTAAACAGCGTAACCAGCGTTGTCGTCGAGCCGACGCTTCCAAGCGCATGTGACCCCGCAAACTGCCCGACCACCGCAATGTCCGACATGTTAAAGAGCACCTGCAAAAGATTTGACAGCACAAGCGGTATGCTGAACACCAAAATCTGCTTCGCCAAAGGCCCGCTCGTCAAATCCCTGCTCACCTTTTTCACACTACTGCTCATCTCAAAATTCTCCCTCTAATACTGAAAATAATTGTCAGGTGACTACAAAACCATTTTTCCAATGAGCAAAACATCTCCAAGTGCAATACAATAAAATCACACCACTCCGTTGCTCATACATAGCTTCACAGTCACCTGAAGTCAAGCGGATATTCGCAATCCGCTCCGCGGCATATACTGCCGGAAATCCAGTATAGATTATTCGGGAAAAAAATACAATACGCAACATTTACAATTAATTGCGCCTTATATTATAAACACTATGGTATTATAGCCACTTAGTACTAACACATTATAAACCAGTTATTCTGTTCTTCTGGCACACACAAATGAGTTGTCGTTCTTCACACTTTTGGTGCATTAAAAAAATCTATGTCACTAGGCTGTCTCCACAGTAACATCTCTACATTTGAAGAAATTAGAAACCACCTATTTATCTCATATACTTCCTTTTTAATTTCTCAAGAATATCGAAATTACTCTTTCGCAGCATATTTTCACTAATTTTTCTCGTCGAGATAAAGCTGCACCCTGTTCTGTATGACAGCCGCCGTCTCCTTCGCACTTCTCGTCCCGGCAAAGAAGCTCTGCACTTCCTCCTCCACTATTTCATAAAGTGCCGTATCATACTCTTCTGTCCCCGATGCCGAGTATACCAACTCCCTGTAAGCCTGCTTCTGCTCATCAGTTATGTCCTTTCCCTTTATGGAAACGTTGATATCTCCCATGCCATACGAACTTACACTGTCATCATTCTCACTAAGAACCTGCTCAAACGCCTCAACATTTATTGGAATGTTAGAGCATTTTTTCTGCGCATCAAGCGTCAAAAAGCCTTTGACGAACTCCCACACTTCATCCTTGTACTCCGACTTATTGTTTATTGCAAAGCATGTCGGGATTGCGATAAGATTACTCGAGGAATTTTTTGTCGGATATCCAAGATACGTCACCTTCTCCCCAAAAAGCTTCTCAAGCCACTGCATATCCTTAACGCCGCTAATCTGCTCACTGCTCACAAGCGCACTGCCACTGTGCAGCAATTCAAGCTGTTCGTCATAATCAATCTCTGTCTTATATGGAATGTCCTTTGCAAGCTCCAAAAGCCTCACAAATTCCTCGCAGTCAAATCCACCGTTCTGCCCGTCACTAAATTCGTCAAGCCTGTACATTGTAAGTATATTAAGTGTCGCCATCTCATTTCCAGCCGGCAAAAGTTGCATACCTTGGTGTGCCCCCATAAAGCTCTCGAGCGTGTCCGCGTCAAGCCTGTCTACCCCGTCAAGAAGCTGCGCCTTGCCCACAAGCGTGTCTATTGCAAAAGAGTCACACATTCTGACCAGCGCACCATTGTATTCAAGTTCCGACAAAACATTAGGGAAAAAACTGTCCCTGCCAAGCTCATCGTCGGCATCGAGATATTCATACATATCTGCAAATACCCCCTTATCAGAGAGGCTGTCAAAATCGACATCGTATGCGGATACATAATACAAATCCGCCCCGTCTCCCGTCGCAATATCAAGGCTTAACTTTTCCCTTGCGGCACCATACAAATTATCATTTTCGCCCGAAACCTCATTGACATAATTTTTTATTGATATGTAAAAATCCTCATTATATTTATTGAAATTTCTTATCATTCGTTCATACGATATCGGCAGATTTCCA
The DNA here is from genome assembly GCA_050874385.1 of Eubacteriales bacterium. Lineage (GTDB taxonomy): Bacteria > Bacillota > Clostridia > Lachnospirales > Lachnospiraceae > CAG-882. The sequence continues at coordinate 14,485 of JBNMKO010000009.1, read as the reverse complement.
ACGGAGGCGATAACAAGCTCCTGCCTTTCCTTGACATCATCCTTGCTCACCGCCTCAAGAAAAATTATATCCGCACTGTCCGTCGCATCCTCCTCCGATACCTGTGTCGTATACGAACCGCTCTGCGCATAAGCCTCCTTGGAAATCAGCACCACATTTTCTTCCTCATCCGTTCCAAATCCACTCATATATTTGTTGAGCGACACTCCATAATCGGTGAGATTAATCAGCCTGCGCCCGCTGCAATCTGCCGTATTATATAGATATACAGCATTCTTGGTAGCAATATACCAGCTATAATCTCCGACAGGATATATGACGGTATCATACTCAATCGTCGGAAGATTTGAAAGCTCATCCCCCAAGCCCTGCCTCTGCATGTCCACGCGGTACGCCACCCGCTCATAACTGTTATTCCTGCCCCACACATACATGCCCCCATCGCCATCAACAGCAAGCTTGTAAAACTGTGACACATCCTGCATATCCGAAATTGAAAATAAAAGCTGCCCATCCCCGTCAAGTATATACAGATTTCCACCCACAGTCATTCCAATGTTCCCCTGAGCGTCAATCTGACAGCTATCACATACATAATCAATTCCGTCCACTTTCAGCTTATTTTCAAACGCGGACAAGTCAACCTGTCTTTCCCCGCCAAAACCGGCTTCATATATTGTGAGCTTTGGCGACACGAGGCTTGTAAATCCCACATATCCATCAACGGTTTTAACGTACTCGTTCATCTGCTCGCCAAGCTTTATATCGCTGCTCTGCCCGGACACCGAATTTATGACACGCACATTTAAATTATGCTCCTCATCACCGCACAAAAAGTAAAAACTGTCGCCCTCATAGAAAAAATAATTGTACGACGTTCCCTGATATTCAAGCTCGGAAAATCTCGGAACATACACCATGTCATCTCCGACACTCCAGAGCTTTTTCTCCACATCGGTAAGCTCTGCCTGACTTTGTGTGCTCCCTTGCACTTCCTTTGATGTGCTCTCCTGACTTATCACACTCCCGTTATTACCGGACTGCCCTGAATTCGCCCCTCCACACCCGGTAATTACGGACGCGGTGAGCACCAACAACGCTGCTGCGTAGGCTGACTTATTCTTCATAGTATTTTTCCTCCTCATTGTTAAAATATTAATGTTCTTAACACAACAAAGCCTACACAAGGGTGATTGTTAACTCATAATAAACACCCTTATGTAAGCATTTTGTCATATAGTACAGGCATATATTTAATATTCTTCTATCTGACCATACTCATCTACAATATATCTAACATTGAAACTGTCTACCTTCGTATTATCTCTATAAACGTCAAAATTAAAAACTATTATATTTGAGCTTATACTCATTCCGGAATTATGAACTTCATAATTTCCACCTGCAACGCTGCTACATGTCGTAGAGTTAACCCAGCCAGAGGTAAACTTACTATCTCTGCCCTCATTCCATGTAAACCTCATTCCAACATTAACCTTTGCGGTTACATGCTGACGAATTCCATTGATTACTACACCTGAAAATGCTTGTGCCTTATACTCACAATTAGTAGAGCCTGTATATGCCCTAGCGTCTCTTGTCTCATTGACATTAGAAATTACATTATCACCCTCCGCCGCAAAGCACAAAGTACTTCCAAACAGCATAGTCATAGCCAAGACTACTGCAAAAAATAAATTAAATTTTTTCTTCATGGCAAATACCTCCAAATTCTTATGTTTTTTAATTTGTGTTGCACCCGAGTACATTTATAGGATAACATTAGTTACATAAATTAACAATAAAGTTACAAGAAAATTAAAACTTTCCCACAACTTCATGTTATTTTCTTATAGATTGTTATATTCTTATTACAAAATTTAGAAATGAGGTATGCCTATGAAAAGAAAAAACATAATCATAATATTTACTATAATGCTTACACTTAAAATATTAATTATTGAACCTACCACATATATTTCTGACAACCATAATAACAGTTATCACATAGATATATTACATGATATTCCCTCGCTTAATGATATATCTACAACCAACTAAATACATTAACCTTTAAATCGTCAAGACAACTTTTTGTAATACTTTTCATTTTATCATCACCTCTCATATCTGATATGCAATACGCATATAACAGATATTTTTTTGCTTCATCGTCTCTGTCGAGCTTAAAAAGATATCTGCTTTTATTATATATCAATTCAGTGTATAAATTAAGTTTTCCGTGTTTATTGCAATACTCTATTCCCTCATCACACAGTTCCAATGCCTCCATAAATCGGTTACATTCACCAATCCAATTTGACAAATCAAACAAAATAAGGGGATATATCTTAGCTATTTCATCATATTCAAGTCTGCCTCTCTCCATATAATTTTTTAGAAAGTATCCAAATTTAACAGCCTTCAGTACATTTCCCTGCATATCAAACACTATTGCAATATTTAAAATAATCAGTATCTCATCCGTCGTGAGCAATTTTACACTATCAATTTCATCAACATCAAAATCTGCATAGGTGCATCTTATCGCATCCATCAGCATACCAAACACTTCGTCAACAGCTGTTCCGGCTTCCATAGCTATAACAGCCCTGTTAAATAAAATAAATTGTTCTTCCAATTTGTTATTATCTTTTATATAACTCTCAAGCTCGCACAATTCATCTTCTATATCCCACTGACCAAGTGCAGTTTTATATTTTATTTTTGTTTTAAGGTTATGCCATTCCAACTCCTCCTGCGTAACCTGTACATTCATCTGCTGCACCGGCAGCCCCAACCTCTGCATCAACGCGGCATACTGGCTTAGTCTCATACCCTGCCTTCCATTCTCTATCTTTGACAGATTTGCCGGCGAGCATATTCCCTCACACAGTTCTTCCTGCGTCACTCCAAGCCTTTCCCTCTGTGATTTTATGTAATCTCCCAATAGATAAAACGCCATTATTTACATCCCCTTTTCGTACTTTTTATATATTTTATTATAACAGTCACTTGCAAATATTACAAGGAAATATCAAACAATTACGTCTATATTATAACGTCAAAAAGGCGGACTTTGGATGCCTGCGCACCTAAAAATCCACCTTTTATAAATTTGTCATTTCACATATTCTTCAATCACACATGTATGGTGTTTTTTGTCTTTTCCCTCGGAGTCATAGTTAATACCCACAAGCAGAATTTTATCAGCATAATTTTCCAATGCGCCATGGTATCGGTTTTCTTTTATCTGTTTTATCGCTGTATCAGCCGACTGATTATATTTTAACTCCACAATCATCGCCGGTCTATGCCCTGCATTTACTCTTGGAATAAATGCAAAATCGGCAAATCCTTTTCCAGCGGGCATTTCGCGAATGATATTGTAGTATGCCGGTGCAGTAAAATATGCCATCGTGAGAACACAGCTAAGTGAATTTTCATCGTTATATTTTAACACGGAAGTGTAGGTATCATGGGCTAACTCGATAAGCTCTGCCACTTTTTCGCTGTCGCAATTTATCGTGGCTCTGAGCAGTTCATCGCATTTTCCCACGGACTTTGCCACTTCGCTCCAACTGCCCGTACAAAGTGCTGCCTGATATGCTTTTTTCACCTCATAATTAGGTACATAAGCACTTCTTTCTTCTCTGTCATATCCGAGATAGCCAAGATGAATTAAAGCTGTTATGGCTTCGTCCTTGGATGATACAGTGGAAAAATCATTTTGAAAAGTATCCGTATTTACATATACTTTTTCACCCGACAGCATCTTCATTATATCATCTTTAAGCCCGGCATAGTTCATCGTTATAAATGTATTTATTGATGCAAAAGAAGATGTATTTTTCCAATATGAATCAAAATCCTGTCTGCTTATAGCCATTGTTACGGAATTTGGATTGTACATGTGTATTCCATCTATAAGATATCCATCATACCATGCTTTTGCGCTTTCAAAATCCATATCATACTGTTCACACAGATTTTTTACTTCGTCTTCCGTGAAACCATAATATTCTGTAATCGGTTTTGAGTTAAGCATTGTAAATTCCATAAAGTTGTTAAGTGCCGACTCATCTTTTATCTTTTTGATTGGCAGAATACCCGTGATGTACGCCAACGCCAAAAAGCTTTTTGACTCCTCGGACTTAAACAGCGAATGAAGAAACTGTAAATATTTATGAACAAGTGCATCGTCATTGCTGTTTCTGATTATACAATCCCACTCATCAATAATTATCACAAAAGGTATATTCGTCTTAATGTATACAGACATAAGAACAACACTAAATTTCTTGGAAAAATCAATTTCTTCACCAAAAACTTCTTTTAATTCGCCAATAACATATTCCTGAATTTTTTCTATAATGTTATCCTTAAAATCATCCCAAAATGAAGATATATCCAGATGTATAACATTATACTTGTTCATATACTTCTTATAATCTGCATTAGAAGCAATCTTAGTATTTTCAAAAAGTCCGGTAGAGTCACATCCAATACTATAATAAGCATCAATCATTCCCGCCGCATGTGATTTTCCAAAACGCCTCGCGTGGCTTACTGCAATACATTTTTCTTCCGTCGATAACCTTCTGTTGAGAAATTTCAATAAGTTGGTCTTATCCACATAAATTATACTGTTTTTTGCCTGCTTAAAACTATTGTTGCTTGGATTAAAATATATTCCCACTGTTATACCACCTCCCAAATTTCTATCACTAATAGTATAGTTTTTTTCTGATATTATGTCAAATAAGATATTATGACAATCCCTATAAACAGGGCAAAAAACATATCAGAAAATTACATCTATAGCAGTTCTAAAAATTAATACATTTTTTAATGTAAAGCAATATCTTAAGAAATAGAAGTTGATATATACAACAATTGATGGAATTGCTATAGATTATAACATCAAAAAGGCGGATTTTGGATGCCACACAGTCCAAAATCCGCCTTTTATTTTTAGTTAAAAATTATTTTTAGTGGTCCTCATTCTCCCCCTGACCATAGTAAGCATTCGCTCCGTGCTTTCTGAAATAGTGCTTGTCGAGAAGGTGCTGTGGGACTCTCTGAACTCTTGGGTTGAGTGTAAGGGTGTTGTATGCCATCTCGGCAACTGCCTCGAGCACCACCGCATTGTAAACTGCGCCCTTTGCGCTCTTTCCCCACGCAAATGGTCCGTGGTTCTTTACAACTATTCCCGGAACAGCGAGCGCATCTGTGTCACCGACTGTCTCCACAATGACATTTCCTGTGTTTAACTCATAAGCCTCGTAGATTTCCTGCGCTGTCAAGTCTCTTGTGCAAGGGATATCGCCGTAGAAATAATCTGCATGTGTTGTTCCGAATGCCGGAATGTCCATTCCCGCCTGCGCAAATGTCACTGCCCACTTAGAATGTGTATGTACCACTCCGCCAATCTCGGAATACTGCTTGTAGAGCACAAGATGTGTTGCGGTGTCGGATGACGGCTTATATTTTCCCTCAACAACTTTTCCGTCAAGGTCTACAACCACCATGTCATCAGCTGTCATAACATCATAGTCAACACCGCTAGGCTTTATCACCACAAGACCGCTCTCACGGTCAATTCCGCTTACATTTCCCCATGTATAGATTACAAGTCCTCTCTTTACGAGCTCCATATTTGCCTCATATACTTCCTTTTTTAATTCCTCAAGCATACCTGAATACCTCCATTCAACATGATTATGTTTTAATATTATAAATGAGCAATTATGAAAATTTCTCAATCGCATTGCTTAAAGTTCATCCACCGCGGCTCTCTCAACCGGAAGCCCTGCCTTATAGCGGGCAATAAATTCATCAAAGCCCTTTACATCCTCAGATACAGGCTCTAATGTGCTTCCTGTCTGCCCTGCAAACACCTTATTATTTAAGTAATCATCGAGAGTTTCGCCGTCATCCTTATTTATCATATATGATGCAAGAAGTGCCATGCCCCATGCACCGCCCTCTCCTGCTGTCTCCATAACCGTTATAGGCGCATCCATCGCCGCCGCAAGAAATCTCTGACCAACTCCTTTTGTCTTAAAGAGTCCTCCGTGGCCTGTGATTGAGTCGACCTTAACGCCCTCCTCCTTTAAGAGAATATCAAGACCAATCTTTAACGCGCCGAGCGATGTGTAAAGATGTGTTCTCATAAAGTTTGCGAGGCTGAAATTGCTGTTCGTATTTCTCATAAACAGAGGTCTGCCCTCCTCCATATGTGTGATATTTTCACCCGATATGTAGCCGTAGGACATAAGACCGCCGCAGTCGGCATCCCCCTCAAGTGCCTTGTTGTAGAGCACCGAGAAAAGCTTGTTCATGTCCACAGGAATGCCAAGAGCCTCCTCAAACTCCTTGAATATGTTGACCCACGCGTTTAAGTCTGAGGTACAGTTATTGCAATGAACCATGGAGACAAGATTTCCTGTAGGAGTTGTAACAAGGTCAATCTCAGGATACACCTTTGACAATTCCTTCTCCATAACTATCATTGCGAACACGCTTGTCCCGGCAGATACATTTCCGGTTCTCACCGCTACCGCATTGGTCGCCGTCATTCCCGTTCCTGCATCTCCCTCAGGCGGACAAAGAGGTATTCCCGCCTCAAGGTCTCCATCCTTGTCAAGAAGCGCCGCACCCTCAGCGGTAAGGCTTCCTGCCTCATCTCCCGCTAGGAGAACCTTTGGCATGATGTCCATAAGTCTCCATGGAAGCTGTGGCTTGTCGCCGCGCGCATTTCTCTCCTCGATTAGCGAGTCAAACTTTGCCACCATATTCGCATTGTAATTCTTAGTGACAGTATCGATAGGGAACATTCCCGATGCCTCGCCAACACCGATAACTCTCTCTCCTGTCAGCTTCCAGTGTATAAAGCCCTCAAGTGTTGTCATGTAGTCGATATTCGGCAGATGCTCCTCATCATTTAACATTGCCTGATAAAGATGTGCGATGCTCCATCTCTGAGGTATGTTGTAGTTAAAAAGTGATGTCAGCTCGTCGGCTGCCTCCTCGGTTATGCTGTTTCTCCAGGTTCTAAACGGAACCAAAAGCTCCCCCGCCTTGTCAAAAACCATGTATCCGTGCATCATGGCGGAAAATCCGATTGCACCGAACTTTTTTAGCGTAACTCCATACTTTTCCTTTACATCTGCTTTGAGCGACGCATAGCAGTCAGTAAGACCTTCCCATATATCGTCCAGACTGTATGTCCAAACTCCGTTCTCATAGCGGTTCTCCCACTCGTGGCTTCCTCCCGCTATCGGTGCATGATTTTCATCCACAAGCACCGCCTTAATTCTTGTTGAACCGAACTCGATTCCGAGAACAGCCTTGCCGTTCTCAATAGTTTCCTTTACATTTCCCATTTGCCTTCTCCTCCGGGTTATATATTAATATTGTCTGCCAATAACAGCATACCTTTAAAATTTTGACTATGATTGACTATTCATCATAGTCATCGTCGTCATAATCATCGTCGTACTCATCTTCATAGTCCGCGCCCTCATCATAATTCTCATCATCCTCCGGGAGAACTTCCTCATCGTACTCATCCTCGTCATCCTCATAATCATCGTCAGATTTCAAGTCACCCTCCTTGATGACAAGAACATTGCGGAACCTTGCAAAAAGCTTGTTTCCCAAGCGGTTGCCCGCATGCTTTGCCGCATGCTCCATAATGTCCTTTACCAAATCAACCACATTTCCCTGGTCATCGTTTGGTACCTGCCCGAGTATTAAATAGAGCTTTAAAAGAGCCTTGTCCTCAACTCTCCAGTTTTTGCCCTCGGCATAATCCTTTGCTATATCAACAAGCTCATTTACTGTGTACTGCTTTAACAGAAAACGTCCTGTAAACTGCTCCGCAAAATCCGGATTTTCGGTAAAAAGCTTGTTAATCTCAAACTCCTCATCCACAATTACAAAAAGTGTGCCCTGACGCAGCTTTATCATGGAAGCAAGTGACTCTCTTTTTAATCTTCCGGCGTTTTCCACCACAAGAGTCTGACCCACAAGCTTGTCCGCATACGCCTCATAACCTCTCTCATTTATCCTGTCAGCGGATATCCTCGCAAGCTTCTGCTCGCGGTTGGTGTCGTATGCGTGAATTGCCTTAAAGAGATTTACTGCAAATGCTATCTTGTCAGTACTTCGGCTTCCCATTATCGCAATGTCACCGGCGTTCTCAATCTTTCCCGCCATTTCCGCTCTCTTAGCACCAATATATTTGCACAGCCGTTTTTCCATGCCTGACATGTAAAGATATTTGTCAAGAAAAGCTCTCTCCTCCTCCCTGAGCAAATATCTTCCCGAATTGGCGGATGCTGCCTTTGAATTGTCATCAATTATCTGCTCAATGCCCGCGTTAATTGCTTTCTCAATGTCAGGCAAATCATCATCATCGTCAAAGTTCGACCCATCATCCATGTCATCAAAGTCATCATCGTCGTCCTGCCATGCGTACATGTCCTCATCCATTTCAGGCTCAGACCTGTCATAATCCGGCTCAATGTCCTTGATATCGTCATCTACATCAGGAATTTCCTCAAATTCATCATCCTCTTTGCCACCATAGCTCTGAAAGGATGCCGCTATCTCTCTCACGGTTCTGTTTAATTCCTCACGTTCAACCTTTTCGGCATCATCGCGCCATGAATTATTCACAGGCTTTGCGGCGGCAGTTTCCTTGACTGCATTAATAGGCTCAAATTCTAACCTTACTTCTTCTGTGGTTTTAAAATCCGGCTTTGAATTTACTTCTTCCTTAACCTTTTCCTCTATTTCAAATTTTGGTTTTGGCTCCGGCTCTTTTTGTACCCTTACAAATGACTTTGTTTTTACTTCTTCCTTAGCCTCTTCCTCTATTTCAAATTTTGGCTTTGGCTCTGTTTCTTTTTCTTCCTTTACAAATGGCTTTGTTTTTACTTCTTCCTTAGCTTCTTCCTCTATTTCAAATTTTGGCTTTGGCTCTGTTTCTTTTTCTTCCTTTACAAATGGCTTTGAATTTACTTCTTTCTTAACCTCTTCCTCTATTTCAAATTTTGGCTCCGGCTTTATTTCTTCTACCTCAGCGACCGGCTCCGATATCGGCTGCATAGCGTCAGAAACAATTCTATTTTGTGGCTTCTGCGTCTCGGCGACATGTTCCTCATGCCTTGTCTCTAGCTCATGTCTAATCTCTTTTACCGGAATTTCCCTTGTCGCGCGGTTCATAACAGGCTCTTCCGGCGTATCACGGCGAACATTTTTGTCGTCTGTGTCGGAAATCCACTTTGATATATCCATCTTGCCTGAATTTGATGCGTTCTTTGCCTCGGTTTCCCTTTTTCTTCTCTCCTGCTCCGCCTGAAGCTGCGCCACAAGTTCTGACATCTGCTCAAGCGTCATCTGGCTTGTGACTTCCCTTATATTGTCACTTCGCAGCCCCGCAAGTGCATCACGTCCCACTTCCGGCTTTTTAACTTCCGCCTTTATCGGCTGTCCTACAGGCTTTACATCCCCTCCTGCCGCCACGGGAGCCGGCTGGATGTTCCTCGATGCCTTGCGCCACTGATGCTTATTTATTATTATCTCCTTGGTAGGGTCGGAATCCTCCTCAACATCATCAATCTGTACCGCCTCCCGCAGAGCATCCTTTTTCTCCCGATTATGGTATGCCTCCATAATCTCGTTCACATTGGCTTTGAGCTCCTGCTGCACATTTCTTGTGTCATACACCGAATAGTCGGGAACATTAATATTTATGTCATAATCCGGCTCCGGCTGTGAGTCAGGCAGTGCGTCGACCTTCTCCTGCGGCACCTCAAGCTTGTCCGGGTCTATAGGTGTCCACTGCGTTGTGTTTCCGATATCATCTATATAATCCTTGCGCTTTTCGTCCGTATTGCCACTGCTTTTTGCAGAAGGCTTATCCGACGCACTTACGCCACGCCCAAACAGCAAAGGCTTCTTATCCTTTTTTGCCGCCTCATAAACTGCCCTGCGCTCCTCATCTTCATCGTAGCCTTCCTCATCGCCTTCATAGTCGTAGCGGGAATATCTGCCGTTGTCACTGTTTGTATCATAATTATTATAGTCGTCTTGCTGACTATCTATATCATTATTATCATTTTTAGTACTCTTGCTGCTAATGCCATTGTCGTTATTGACTACGTCTCTGCCACCGATACCATTTTTGCTATTGACATTGTAATTGCTATAGTCGTCATCCTCACTGTAAATATCATCGTTGTTATCTCTGGCGCTCTTGCCACTAATGCCATTGCCGTTATTGACTACATCCCTGCCGCCGATAACATTCTTGCTATTGGTACCATCCTTGCTGTTATTAATATTTCTGCCACTATTATTATAATTACTGTAACTGCTGTCCTCACTGTCTACAACATTGTTGTTGCCGTCATTATTGTCGTAAGTGCTGCTATTATTTGCATTTTGGGTGTTGACACCATAATTACTGTAACCGCTATCGTCGCCCCCATCACTGCTCTCCGGCTTCTGCCCAAAGGCTGCAAAGCTTTTCTCCTTATCGTACCTGAATTTCGGTGCTTGATAATAAGGCTTCTTAAATTTATATGTCTGTTTAGGAGCCGGTGGTTCATACTCGTCATCATAGTAGGACTTGTCATATTCCGGCTCTTCCTCAACCTCTTCATTGCTTATCTCAGGCTCTTTTGCTGCCGCTGCCTGAACATACGCCATATTTCTTTCTGATTTTTCCTTCTTATCTTCCGCAGCAGACATTTTTTCAAGCATTGCAAGCTTTGCTTCCTGTCTTGGAGTTAACGGAGCGTACATCTGCTTGAGTTTCAGAGCCTTCTCGACATACACACCCTCCGAAAACCAAAGCACAAGCTCATCACATTCCCTCACGCACTTGTCTGTAAGACCTGCCTTGCTGTACAACATGGCAAGCTCGAACTCGTACTGCTCGTCGAGCTCCTTCTCCTTATAATTCTGCAAAATGGTTATAAGCTCCTCAACAGGAGCTCCCTGCGCGCGCTTTAACTTGTACAGAAGAATAAGCCCCGTCAAATCCCTTGGGGCAAGCTCCACATACTCGTCATATATCTCCTGCGCATCCTCGTATTCGCCAAGCTTTATATACATTTCCATAAGAGTGGCGAGAAGTCTTCTTCCGCCAAGATTGCGGTTATACGCGTAAATACACACATTTCTTGCCTTCTCATACTCACCTGTAGCGATAAACGCATCTATGGCATTCGACATCACGCTCCACTGTTTCATCTTTTTCCACTCAAGCTGGTCTGCAACCTTAGCGGCATTTACATAATCTCTATTTTTTACAAGCTTATCAAGCTTCTCTATTTTAATGTTCAACTCGTATTTGTCCAAGACGTTCACCTCACAATACATACTTTTTTACACTGTGTTCAGTTTAACACAGTGACTATAGAAAATCAAAACTTTCCTGTGAAAAGCTAAGTCTTTTGTATTCAAGCCCTCTTTTGACTGCCCGACTGTGGTAGTTCACAACAACTGTCTGCTGTTTTTTGATATCATTGTCCCCTAACCTCATATAAAAAATACAGCGGCCAAAGTTATTTTCCTCAACAAAAAAGCGCAGCACCACCATAAGAATGAACCCTTGTCAGGGCTGTAATTTCTTTAGGTTTTGCATACGCTCTCTATGGTCTGTAAAGATTGTCCCTACAACTGCGTCCTACCCTCAAGGGCGCGAAGAAGTGTCACTTCATCGATATTCTCCAAATCACCGCCGACAGGCACACCGCTCGCAATTCGTGTCACCTTTATTCCGGTTGGCTTGACAAGCTTGCTTATGTACATCGCGGTGGTCTCACCCTCAAGGCTTGAGTTGGTGGCAATTATAACCTCGTCAACCTCACCCTCAAGACGCTTCATAAGCTCCTTTAACTTGATATCATTTGGCCCTATGCCAAGCATCGGCGATATCGCGCCGTGAAGCACATGGTACACGCCGTCGTACTTTTGTGTTTTTTCATACGCAGCCATATCTCTCGTATTCTCCACAACCATAATGACCTTGTGGTTGCGGCGCGGGTCACTGCATATAGGACATGTCTCCTCGTCCGTCAACGTGTAACAGCAGCTACAGTATCTCACATTCGTCTTTGCGCTCACGATTGCATTTGAAAGACTCTCAACCTGCTCGCGCGGCATACCTATAATGTGAAACGCCAGGCGCTGCGCCGACTTTGCACCTATTCCTGGGAGCCTTGAAAGCTCCTCAATAAGCTTATTAATCTGACTTCCATAGTATTCCATTAGAACGGGAAGCCTCCGCCAAGACCGCCAAGTCCTCCTGTAATCTTAGCCATGGATGCCTGTGAAAGTTCCTCAATCTGTCTGAGTGCCTCGTTTGTGGCAGCCATAATCATATCCTCAAGCATCTCGATATCATCCGGGTCAACTGCCTCCGGGTCAATCTTTACCTTGGTTACTTCCTTCTTGCCGGACACTGTTACGGATACTGCTCCGCCGCCTGCGGAAGCTGTGATTTCCTTCTCCTCAAGCTCCTTTGTAGTCTCCTCCATCTGACGCTGCATTTTCTGTGCCTGCTTCATCAGATTATTCATATTACCAGGCATTGCGCCCGGAAAGCCTCCTCTTTTTGCCATGATTGTCTCCTTAAATTTTTATTGATTTTTTGATTATATATTATGACGCTGTGTGTGTCAAAAATAAGTTTTCACTTTTTAAAATTTTAGAAATCTTCCTCCTCGATTTTCATCCTGCACAAATCCTCGAGGGTGTCATAATCCTGTGACGCATCCGCGCCGCTTTCAATGCGTATGACCTCTATCTCAATGTCAAGTCCCGTCTTATCTGCGATGACCCGTTTTATCTCATCAATATTTCCCTCTTGAGACACAATCGAATAATATGTCGCATCATCATAGATAAGCTGTAACTTGTTTCCTCCACCGTTAGCCCTTGTAGTGTGATTTACAAGTATGGGCTTTAACGACAACGACAAGCCGTTGCATATCGCGCGCCAGTTCTGAATAACCGCGGTTATATCCTCCGAGCGCGCCGGTTTCGGTTCATTTTTCACAGCCACATCGGTCTGTGTCGATGACTGCGATGCTGACATTGTGCCATCATTTCCATAAATGCCGTCAGCCGCCATGCCTCCTGCTGCCATCGCCCTTGCAGCCGCCTCCAGGCCCGTCTCCATCTGTCTTTCAAGAACCTTTATGCGGTCAAGCACCGAGTCAAGATTTTTCTCCATGGACGGGCGCGTGAGCTTTATAAGTGCCACCTCGACCATAACGCGCTTCTGACTGGAATTTTTAAGCTGACCGGACAGCTCGGAAAACACCCTGATATAGCGCATTATTCCGTTCAAATCCGTCAATGTCGCATCTTCCTTCAAAAGCCTTAAATTTTCCTCGGACATCTCAAGCACATCCGACGCGTCCGTTGACGACTGCAAAAGCATCAGATTTCTCAGATACCATGTAAAATCGGACACGAACTGACTTAAATCCCTGCCGTCGATGATAATTTTCTCCAGCTTGTGTATAAGCCCTATCGCATCCCCGTCTATAATTCCCCTGAAAAAATCGGAGAACACTTCCGTGTCGACAGCGCCAAGCACATCGAGAACATTCTCATACTTTAGTTCCTGCCCCATGTAGAAGGCAAGGCACTGGTCAAGAAGACTAAGCGCATCTCGCATCGAGCCGTCAGCCGCCTTTGCAACATACCTGAGCGCCCTCTCGTCAGCCTCTATCTCCTCGGCATCCATAAGCTCGGAAAGTCTGTCACTTATGGTATCTATGGATATTCTCTTGAAATCGTATCTCTGACATCTTGAGAGAATTGTTATCGGTATCTTGTGCGCCTCCGTGGTCGCAAGAATAAATATGACATACGCCGGTGGCTCCTCCAAGGTCTTTAAAAGCGCATTGAACGCTCCTATCGAGAGCATATGCACCTCGTCGATTATATATACCTTGAAACGCCCCTGCGTAGGCGGATATGCGACCTCCTCCTTAATCTCCCTGATATTGTCGACACCGTTGTTCGATGCGGCATCAATCTCAATGACATTCATGCTCGCGCCTGCCGCAACAGCGCGGCAGACTTCGCACTCCCCACACGGATTTCCATCCACAGGATGTTCGCAGTTGACCGCCTTCGCAAGTATCTTTGCAACGGAGGTTTTACCTGTACCTCTTGTTCCACAGAACAGATACGCATGTCCTATTCGGTCATTTTTTATCTGATTTTTGAGCGTGGTGACAATGTGGTCCTGACCCTTAACCTCGTCAAAGGTGGACGGTCTCCATTTTCTGTATAAAGCTGTGTAAGACATAAAATCCCCATTTCTGAGCTTTTTTATATATTATTCGCCAGAAAACCCATGGTCTTTAGACCGTGGGATGAATGGCGTTAAATTGCCACAGCCTGAAGCATTTGTGATGTTCTAGCTGTAATTCGTTTACAGTTACTTAAT
>JBNMKO010000008.1:0-68085 GCA_050874385.1 Eubacteriales bacterium | reverse complement strand
GTATATGCCTATCTCATGTGTGCCTGCCGTAAGAGGCTGCTGCCACAGCCTGACCCATCGGTACACTCTCTCGCCGCAGTAGTTTCCTATGCGCTCACCTCCGGCAATCTCGCTTTTTTCAAGCATTCTCCCGTCGATATCCGCAAGTAGCTCCGCGCCGTCATACGACTCATTTTTCATTAAAAGCCATAAACTGTACATCCCACCACCACATGATATCTTGTAGTGGAGCGATGGCTTCTCATCATCAAATTTAAGTCCCGGCTTTCTGATGTACATCGCAAGCCCGCTTCTGTTGTACGACTCACTCAGGCAGTACTCCCACTGCCCCTTCATATAAGCATTATCATTATCCGCAAGAGCAACCGCCATGTCAAGCTTTATTGCACCGTCGGTCTCGGCAAAAGGGCTGTCCGCCTGTGCAATAATCTGTTTTGCGGTAATCTTGTAGTTTTGCTGTCCTGCCTCATAGTCCCATTCTATAGCCGTGTTGGTGTCCGGCAGTGTGTTAGAGCCCGGCGTTACACCCGCTACAAGCATCGGGCGCGGTTTAAGTGTCAGTTTTTCATACAGGCTTTGTGCAACAGCAGACTCACAATGCCCATATACAGACGAACCAAAAGATAATTTTTCGTTTTTCCCGTCAGTACTAAATGCTTTCACTTCAGCATGGCACTGTTCATTTTCCACCGACATATCTGCACAATTATCACTGTAATCTTCAAACAGACCGCCAAACATGCTATCTTTTCTTTCTTTAGTGTAAATGACCATTCTGCTAAACGCAAAATATTTGTCAACAGGATAAATTCTTACTGTGTGCTCTCCACTGTTAAGCCTTGGCACAGCCACCGTCAGCTTGTCCACATTGTCAAAAACATTCTGTTTCCATGTGCCTCTCCACTCGTCATTCGACTTGCTCTCGATAAGTATTCTATCTCCGCCGTCAACCGATATCTCCGCCCTTATTCGCCCGGTAGAGTTGAGTGATGGGAAACGATGAAGTTCAAGAAGAGGAGTTTGTGCGTCGCTTGCCATATAGAAGTGAAACGCCGCGCCAGCTCCTCCATCCGCATCCGCCTCAATAAGTCCTCCGTGGTCGCGCCCAAGCCGCTTGACATAGTGCCAGCCGGTTCCCCCAAGCTCATCCGCCACGCTGTCAGCCTCAAGAACCACAACACCGCCATCCTCACCACTAAGCTTTTTTTCACAGCTTATGCTCATTCCCTTCAAATCCACACTAACAGGGATTTCCACGGTCTGACAAGTCTCATCACAGGTCAGTTTTATCACACCCTTGACAATATCTTTACCATCATTGATATAAACTTTGCCATTATCAGCTTCAATGCCACCAGTCTGCTCTAAATTAGTATTTTGACTGTCCTCCCACATTTCAAGCATGTTCTGCGAGGGTCTTATCATTATGCGGCTCTCCGCGCCCACATTTAAGACCGTTTTATATGTATCAATCTCATTATTATACGCATCACTATTATACATATCTAATGCTTTATTATGTATACTGTCTGTATATTTTTTGATATTTCCCAAGTTCACAGCTTCACTCACAATGACATTGTAATTCACATTATGCACAGTATCCTTGTAATCTTTGGCATTTTCCAAACCAACAGCTCTATTTATTTTTCTATTATTTTCAACGTCATGTGCAACTTCAAACCATGCCGGAAGTTCCACCCTCACATCAAGCGTTCCCTCCCCCGCATTTGCAAGCTCGAACCACTTCGTTTTTCCGTCCACAAATGTAAGGCTGTCCTCATCATTCCAGAGCGTAACCACAAGTTTTTTCTCTATCTCGTCAAGTGGTGTCAAAGGCACAACACATGCCGGAAGTGTGGCAGTCCTTGGCGGCGGAAAATCCTCCGGCGTTAGTATTCCCGACCATTTTCCGTCGGACATAATGTTGTTGTAATACAAGATAAGCTTTCGCCTTTTGTCATCATACTGTCGGCTGAGATTTGCATACTTGTAAGCCGCCTGCGCTTTGCCCTGCTTGGTGCAAAGCACACTTCTGTCGGCGTAGTAGAACATGGAATTGGTATAGTATGCGGCATGGATTTTCATAAGACATATCTGGAAAAATGCGTCCTTCTCATTTTCAGGAAGCTCCTCATACACCTTGTCAGCCTCGCCCACAAGCTCGCGGTATCTCTTTATTCTCACCGCCGCCTCATCTCCGTAAGCCGTCTGCGAAAACACATCGCTGTCCATAAGCTCAATCTTTCGCACATTTGTAAGCTGTGAGAAATCATTTAATATGCGCGCCATTTTTTTCCCATGTCCACCTGAAAATGTCTCATTTATCCACAGCTTCAAATATTCGTCCACATCATCGGTTCTTCGCGGTGAATTTTCCTTTCCGACCTCCCACGCAAAATTGAGATAAAAGCTTATCTCCTGCTCAAGCGGCTTTATCGCGCCGACATTCAGCACCCACACTTTTCTTATGTCCTCACACCATGCCTTGTAAAGCTCGTTTCTTGTGTGTGCAAGCGGTATCGAGTTGATGAACAGATAGGACATTCCCGGTGCTGCCCAGTATGAGTTATGATAGTAAATTCCATTACCGCCTTTTCTCTTTTTCTCCTTCTCACCCGGATAACGTCTTATGTAACCGTAATTATCGTTTGTCCATATAAGCGTCAAATCCTCCGGCACTTCAAGTCCGTTATCGTAAAGCTCAAGAACCTCCTTGTAAGGCACAAAGCTCTTTAGCGGCTCATTGTCGAGCGTTTCCGAAAGAATTTGCTCCTGCGCCGCAATGACGGTCTGCAAAAGCTCTATCTTTGCATTTCTTAGAGCCTCGCCCTCAAGCCCTTTAAGGCTTTTCGTCTCAAAACCGGAGTCATGTATTCCCCTCATTCCTAGCGTGTAGCCAACCTCGAAATCCTTATTTTGCTCCACACTCTCGCGCCAGTACTCGTTGAGCACTTCCCTGTTTCTGCCCTGAATGGAATAGTCGTATTCCACATCGGTGTAGCCCTTCTTTTCAAGCCACGGGTACCACTCCCTGTTGTTGCTCCTCATAAGCATGTCACAGTGCGATGTTCCCACAACTATTCCCATTCTGTCGGCAAGCTCACCGTTCTCCCTCTTTACATTGAAGGAATTGACGTGCATAGCCGGCCATATATAGTTAGCCCGAAGACGCAAAAGAAGCTCAAAAATCTTCTCGTAAGCCTTGACTCCAATCGTCTCCTCGCCAAGATGAAGCCTCACCCACTTGTCAAGCTCCTCCTCGTCGTTTATGAATATCCCACGGTACTCAACCGACGGATAATCGCTGTAATGATAACCGTCGGGAAGTATGGCACTGTCCCTCTTTTTTACAGGCACATCCGCAAAATAATACCACGGCGAGACACCAAGCCACCTCGACAGCTCATATATTCCATAAATCATTCCTCTTCTGTCCTGACCGCCTATATACAGCACTCCGCCCTCAACACGGTGGGAGTATGCCTCCTTTTTGCCAAGCTCCTCGCGGCGGATGACTATAGTGCCAACACTTCCCCTACACTGTTCCACATCAACACTACATTCAATTCCAACATCAATATCCCCCGAAAATACCTTCCCAATATCCCCTGCCAGATTGCGCGCGGCAATCCTCACCGCCTCGCTCTCCTCGCAGCACAGTATTTTTACACTTCCACCCAAATGTAACTCCCAATCCATAGCATTGTCCCTTTCCTTACCATACTAAGATAGCAAAACTTTTAAAACACAATAGTTTGACGCTAAACAAAAAGTGTTCCCCATTTTAGGAACACCTTTTAATTTACTCCTCATAATGAAATTTGCATGAATATATAACAAGATTCTTATTACTATCATAATTATATATAAGCCTATGTTCGTCTGTAATTCTTCTACTACATGCTTTCCTGTACTTCAATGGCTCCGGTTTTCCTACTCCTTGAAGTAATCCGTCTCTATCAATGCTCTTTATGAGTTCATTGATTCTTTTTACCATTTTCTTGTCTTCCTGCTGCCATGTTGTATATTGCTGCCATGCTGTAGGTGTAAATATTACATTCATTACTCATAGTCCTCTAATTCATCTATTGTTATAGGTACAAGTCCACCAGCTTCAGCTTCAGCCATAGACTTATCTAACATAGCTAAATATTCAGCATTTCTCTTAGCTTTCATAATATCATTATATTCAGCTTCTGACATCATTACAATATTTTCATTCTTCGGTCTTGAGACAATCAATGTCTCACCCTTGAAAACCTTGTCACAAAATGCTTTGAAATTGTCTCTGACATCCATGCTTTTTACTGCTAACATTTCAGGCGCCTCTTTTCCGTACAAAAAATCGTATGTCTTTCCGTACTTTATTATATACTCTTATTATACCTATGTCAACAAATTATATACCTTAAAAACCGCCTGCGCAAGCCCGTTAAAGCTTCTCCTCACATCACTGTGAGGCGGCACATGGTCAGCCGCATAACCACTTGAAGTCCCCAAAAGTCTTATCTTAGATAACTCTGAAAGCATCTCTTTGTCAGACCCTGTTTTAATTTTACTTTCACATGGCACATATAAAACGTCACTAAAGCCTGAATTTGTCTCACAGCTCACTCTTATATGTTCTTTATGGAATAAGCTTACATCCTGCACATTGCTATTCTCTGCAATTTGAGAGCTGTCAACAATTTCCTCCATATGCATATCAATATTCTTTGGCATATTAATATTTTTTGATGTATTTATGCTTTCAGTTATAGATGCATATTTATTACCATCAACGATATCCGCACTGAATTTTATGTCACAGTCAGCATCTGTCACAACATTTCCATCCGCGTCAACTATAGTTGCATTTACAACCATTATATCTCCATGAAAATATTCAAGTCTAAGCTTTACACCTGCCACCGTTCCAGGTGTCACAACAATATCCTGTGCTGTACCTTCGTCGCCCACAGCCATAAGTCTTCCCGGCTCATAAGCCACATTCTTCCATATAAGATATCCAAACCTTTCAGCTTTCTTTTTGCCAATACTTCTGTCATTTACAAAAAGTTCAACATCTTGGCAATTAGAGAACACGATCATGTCCATTTTTTCACCGGCAACGCCATTCCATGAATGTGCTATATGCACAAGAGGTTCATCCCTGTAAAATGCCTTAAAATAATAATAGCCATCCTTTGGATTTCCCGACAAATCCATAAGCCCGAACTGCGAACTGACCGCCGGCCATGCAAAAGGCGTTGGCTCTCCATAATAATCAAATCCAGTCCACAAAAAAGCTCCCGCTACATAACTTTTATCCACATATTTCATCTGTTCTTTCACGGTGTCCATCATGCTAAGTTCAAGCATACATCTGTCATCATCGCGCTCATAGCATTCTCTGCTTCCTTTTATGGTCGATGCCTCCGTACAGACAATAGGCTGTTCTGGATTTCTGTCCTTGTACTCCTGCCACATTTCATGGTGATAGTTAAAGCCACACACATCAAGCTGCCTGCCTATATGTTCAATCTCCTCAACCGAGTCAAGTTTCCTCCTGTGCTGCAAATCATACAATAAAAGTCCCATAGTGACAGGTCTTGCATCGTCAAGTGAGCGCACATGATTTATCATGGTTCTTGCGATATATCCGCCCTGCTTTATAAGCTCCGACTGTGCCTCCTCATTTCCTATGGAGTACATAATCACACTAGGATGATTTCTACCCTCTCTCACAACCGCTTCAAGCTGGTTCAAATCCTCCACTGCACTTGAAAGAAGTCTTGTCTCATCCATGACAAGTATTCCCAGTCTGTCACACCAGTATAAAAGCTCCGGTGCCGGACAGTAGTGTGAAGTGCGGTAGGCGTTAACTCCCATCTCTTTTAACTTTAACAGCCTGTAGCGGTACATTTCACCGGGCATTGCACTTCCAATTCCGCCATGGTTCTGATGGCAGCACACTCCGTTCAGCTTAACTTTTCTTCCATTGAGCATAAAGCCATCATCCGCATCAAAATATATCTTTCTTATTCCAAAATCCTGCTCACAGCGGTCTATACACTCACCATCCTTGAAAAGCTGTATTTTTGCCATATACATAAACGGAGAGTTGATATCCCATGCTTTTGCATTTTTTATATAAGCTATAAGTTTATGTTTGCTTGTTCCATAGTTTATATCGTTCAAACTATAGGATACATTATCAATTATGTCGTTTTGCTCACAAATTCCCGGCGCAGCTATCTCAACGCTCACACTGTAATCAGCCTCTTTTCCGACAGCCGCGGAGTCCTTTGCCGCAAAATCTATGCGTGAACCATTTTCCATAAAAAACTCACAAGATGCTATATCAAGCGATATCTCCAAATCCGCGTCAACATGCCCATCCAAAGGCGTTTGACACGGCACAGCCTTGACATAAACATCCTGAATGTGAACAGGGGCGGTCTTATAAAGCCACACATTGCGGTATATTCCTCCGCCCTCATAGAACCACCCCTCGGCAGCCCTCGCGTCCACATATACCACGATAACATTGTCCCCGCCATAGTTTAAAAAATCCGATATATCATATTCAAACGGAGTATATCCGCTTTGGTGTCGTCCCACAAAGAAATTGTTGACAAACACAGTGCTGTCGCGGTACACACCGTCAAATGCCACATGTATTCTCTTTCCTAAATCTTCCTTATCTACACAGAAATGTTTTCTGTACCATCCGACATCCTTTTTGAACGAGCCCGCCGTCGTGTGGATGTTCTTCACCGTGTCCATCTCCGGGATTGCATTGTCGCTTCCAAACTCCTGCGCTGAATATTCATACGGAGTACTTTCTATGACAAAATCATGTGGCAGTTCAACCTCCCTCCATACGCTGTCATCATAATCAAACGATTCCGGTCCCTGATTCCATGAACCTGATTTCCCCCACGCCCAGCGGTTACGCACTCCGCTGATTTCTCCCTTATAAAAACGCCATCCATCATTCAACGAAATTTTTTCTCTTACCATCACTATGCCTCCCTAAATGCAAAATTCTAATATCTCAAAAACATGTGCCAAACTCCCATATCAGCCATGATTACATCAACCGCGCTGAACTATTTATCACTGCCAACAATCTTTTCTCATGTGACAATTATACTTCCTCGAGGGCAATTTTTGTTATAATATATTGCATTTTTAGAATTTTTTGTACTATATAAATATTTTACCAGAAACAACAAAAGCCCGCCAAGATTATTTCATAAAATCCTGACGAGCCTATTCTACATCGGAAACACCGTAATATACTGAAACATCAATATAAAATGGCATATACTTCCACCCATGACAAACAGATGGAAAATCTCATGTGAACCGAAACTTTTATGTCTCGCGTCAAAGCCGGGAACCTTGAGTGCGTATATTACTCCGCCCACCGTGTATATAAGTCCTCCCGCTAACAGCCAGTAAAATGCCGGGCCCGAAAGCGCCGTATATATTTTAGAAAACGCTATAAGGCATATCCAGCCCATCGCAATATAAAGTGCCGATGAAAACCATTTAGGGCATGTAATCCAGCAAATCTTTATTACAATTCCCGCAATTGCAATTCCCCATACAAGGGCAAGCATCACATATCCTATAGTGCCGTTTAACACGACAAGGCATATCGGTGTGTACGAGCCTGCAATCAGCACAAAAATCATTGTATGGTCAATTTTTCTCAATATGGTCTGAACTTTCTGTGACGAGCGGACAGAGTGATAAGTCGCACTCGCGCCATACAAGAGAATCATGCTCACGGCAAATATCGCAAGCGATATCAAATGTATCTTGTCAGGTGCTTTGGCAGCTCTCATAAGAAGCGGCACCGCCGCCAGCATCGTCATAAGCATACCTATAAAGTGCGTTATCGCACTCCACTTGTCTTTAAGTCCATTCTCCTCAATATTCTCTATCAATTCCCTCATGTCATATTCTCCTTTCTTAGATAATATTGTGTCATATTGCGGAACCCGATTGGCATTTCCGCATCTTATGGCTTATATTATTTTATGATGTAGTTTTAATTACTACTTATTGTATGCCTGAATACTATCATATATAACTTAAAAATGCAATAGTCTTTTGTTGGAAAATTATTAATATCCGTTTGAATATCAATAGCCATTTCAATATTTTTTTTAACAAAAAAGCAGACTCATACAAGCCTGCTTCTTTTTAGATATTCTCGCACTTTTCCTTAAATATTTTTAAACATCAAGCAGCTCCATAAACTCCTCCCTGCTCATACTGCTCATTCCGACATTGTCACCGCTTATTATGCTGTCGGCAAGGTCGCTCTTGCTCTCCTGAAGTTTCACAATCTTCTCCTCGATTGTATTTTTCGCAACCATCTTGTAGACTGTGACCTTCTTTGTCTGCCCTATCCTGTGCACTCTGTCGGTTGCCTGATTTTGCACAGCCACATTCCACCACGGGTCATAGTGAATGACCATATCCGCGCCGATAAGGTTAAGTCCTACGCCGCCCGCCTTCAACGAAATCAGAAACACCGGGACATTCCCCTCGTTGAACTGCTTTACAAGCTCAACTCTCTTGCGCTTTTTCGTATCTCCTATTATCTTATAATATTCTATATTGCTCTCTGCAAGACGTTTTTCGATAATCTCGAGCATACTTGTAAACTGCGAAAAGAGAAGAAGTCTGTGCCCTCCGTCAATCGCGCTCTGTATAAGCTCCATACACGACTCAAGCTTTGCCGACCCTCCGTCGTAATTGCCGTAACACAAACGCGGGTCACAGCATATCTGCCTTAGCTTTGTAAGCTGCGTCAAAATCTGTAACTTCTTTTTGTTAAAGTCCAAATCAGTCCCCACGGAAACCTCATTTTTCATCTGAAGAACCTGCGCATCATACAGTCTTTGCTGTTCCTCCTCGAACTTTACAATCCTGCTCTCCTCAAGCTTCTCAGGAAGGTCTTTTAAAACATCCTTTTTAAGGCGGCGCAAAATGAAAGGTCTGACCATCTTTTGCAGCCTTGCCACTGCCTCCTCGTCCTGATACTTGACAATAGGTATCTCAAACTCGCTCTTAAACAAATCATACCCATATAAAAATCCCGGCATAAGGTAATCAAATATGCTCCAAAGCTCACTCAGCCTGTTCTCAATAGGCGTTCCTGTCAGCGCAAACTTTGCCCTGCTGTCTATAAGCTTTACCGCCTTGGCTGCCGCCGTCGTCTGATTTTTAATGTACTGAGCCTCATCTATTATCTCATATTCAAAGGTCTTTCCCTCATACAGAGCTATATCCCTCTTTAAAAGGTCATAGGATGTGACAATCACGTCCGCTCCCTGTTGCTCGTACTCACTGATAATGCGCGTCCTCACATCCTGTGTCCCCGTGACAAGCATGACTTTAAGCGAAGGTGCAAACTTTGCAAGCTCATCCCCCCAGTTGTACACAAGTGAGCTTGGAGAAACCACAAGCGATGTCCCCGTTCTGCCCTCCTCCTTCGCCGACAAAAGCACCGCTATAGCCTGCAATGTCTTGCCAAGTCCCATGTCATCGGCAAGTATGCCGCCAAAACCGTTGGCTTCAAGTGTTCTTATCCATCTGAAACCCGTTTTCTGATATTTTCTAAGCGTCGCGTTCAAGCCCCTTGGCACATTGTAATCCGCGTCGTTTACCGTCTTCATATTTTTTACTATCTCGCGGAACACATTGTCCCTTGTATTATAAACCTCCTCATGCTCCTCAAGCATCTTGTCAAGGTAGAGTGTCCTGTATATCGGAAGGTGCATCCTGCCGTCGACAAAATCCTTTGGCGACAGCCTCATTGTCTCCATCATCTCGAGAAGCATCTGAATTGAATCCTCGTTTAAATCAACATAACCTCCTGATTTGATGCGATAGTATCTTTTATGGCTCTTGTAATGACCAAGAATTTCCATGAGCTCCTCATGCGACAGCTCATCAGTCGTTATCTCAAGGTCCAACAATCCGCTGGAAATCCTCACTCCCACGCTCACCTTCGCATGCTTTATCACATTTAAGCTCTTAAAACGCTTTGTGCAGAACACATCCCCAAATTCCGCAAGCTTCTCAACGCCATTTGTCACAACTTCAAACACCTTGTCCGAATCACCGCCGCAGTACACTTTATCCTCAACACTGTCATACTCAGGAAAAAGGCTGACAAGAATTGCGAGTATCTGCTTTTCCTTTGCCGCCTGACGAAATCCTTCAAGCAATGCCCTGCTTGTGCGAAGCTGGTCAAGACATGAGAACTCCTTCTCGCCGTATTTTACCTTTGCACGGCATGTCACATCACCGTCAACCGAGTCCAGATAAAAGGCAAACTTTGCAGAAGGCGCAAGATACTGCTCTATCACCTCAACATTGCCCTCAACAATATTTACATAGTCGCGGATATCTGAAAGTACGCTGTAATAAAAGTCGGAAAGGCTCTTTCTTCCGATAACCATGCCAAAATACCAGGCATTCCTGTTGTCAAAAAACGGCTTTAATCTGTAATAAAAATCCGGGTCTGTCCTTGATATTATATCTCTATCATCATCGACATAATATATCGCATTTGCGCCCTTGCATAAAAGCGGAAGGCTCATACTTACATATATGCCATCAAATACACCGTCTATCATTCTCGGTTTTATCTCCATTGTAAGCTTTGGATTTCCCTCCGTGAGCCGGCATATCACAGCTTTTCTGAATCTGTCTTTATTCTCATAGCTGACAGGAGTATTTTCTGCCAGCTCAAACAGCCTGTCAATTCGCCATCCGTAAAGCTCTATGCTCTCAATCTTTGGTGAAATAATTTTGCCCGATGCGGCATCGGATATCCTCTCGCGCAGTCTCTTTTCCTCCTCAACCGCGCTGTTGATAAACCCAATCCACCTTTGACTTTCCCCCGTAAAATTTTCCAGACGATGATTTATGTTCATATCTGAACCGTACACATCATTTGCGCTCATTTTCACATTCTCCGCAAATTTTGCAAGGTCCTTGATTACAAACTTTTTGTCAGTTCCCACCTTGAATGACAGCATCAGTCTATCATTTTTTTTGACAATTCTCGGCTCAATTGAAACGGAACCATCATCGGCATAATTTCTCGAAATGACATTTGACTCCATCCTTGAACTGTACGCATTCAAAAGCTGTTTTGCCCTTGCATCTGTGGCATCGCCTATGCTGTGCTTTGCCGTGTAATCCTCAACGAGGTCGAGCAGCGCCGATACATACTTGCACATTCCTTTTGAATAGTAATTGTTATATGACGAACAAGCCTCACACGCACATGCCGTATCTATGATATCGTTTCTTCCCACTGTCACACTCACCTGAAAAGATACCATTCTGCCATATTTCACACCGCGGGCAGTTCCCGAAAATCTACATGCGTAGTCATACATATCCGGAAGATATCCTCCCGCCGCCTTCTCAAGTGCTATCTTCCTATCACGAATAAGCTCCTCGCCCTCTCTTTTTGTCTTTTGAGGGATATCAAGCTTTCTCTTTATCCCGCCAATATTAAAGTATTTGTACGGCTCATTAATCTTACTTCCAAGACTCTCCGAGCCATCATCATCAAGCTGCTTTGAAATAACCTCATCATACACCTGTTCTTGTATATCCATTGACTTTTTCTCCTTCATATTGTACTCCCAATAAGTGTAATAAGAATAGTATACATCATATTTCTAATTATTTCAACACTATGGCAAATTTTTATAATTTCCAATTTTCCTATATTTCCTATAGGACTTTTTATCTCAAATGCCTATTAAAATTGTACTTATATTGATACAAAAACAGCTTGAAACATGCAAAGAAAAGGAATAGAATATATTTGTTAATTTACCTAAAAAATACAAGGGAGGCTTGATTATGACTTACGACGCAAATGTCTTTAAAGAGAAAGCCAATCAAAAGGCGAGACGCATATGGCTTGTATTTGCCATACTTTTGTCTGCCAATTATGGAAGCGACGTACCAAAGGGTTTATATCCGGGTACAAATTACATTATTTTTCTTTTACTGTGCTGGATTCCATTCATATCCGGCGAGATTTTAATGAAGATTAAGGGCAAAGCCACAGACATATACAAGTACAATCTGGTAATCGGCTATGGAATTTTTTACACTTTCGTGCTGTGTACCACCGAGTCGGTTATCGCATTCACATACATACTGCCCGTTACCAGCCTATTGATAATCTATAAGGACAAGGGCTTTATAGTGAAATGCGGCATAGCCAACACCATAATAATCATACTTGGAGCTGTCTACAAATATATGGCAGGCTACACATCCGACGCATACGTCAAGGACTATCAGCTCCAGCTATCGTGTATCATACTCTGCTACATCTGCTATGTCATGTCAATAAAGCACTTAAACGAGTCCGACGGTGCGATGACTGACAGCATAAAGTCAGACCTCGAGCGCGTTGTCAACACGGTGGAGAAGGTCAAGACGGCGAGCAACACGATAATGGACGGAATAACCGTTGTAAATGAGCTTGCATCCGAGAACAAGCACGGCTCCGATGTGGTCGTTCTTGGAATGAATGAGCTGACACAGAACAGCAACAGCCTTATGGACAGAACCGCGTCATCCCTCGAGATGACGACAGACATCAACTCACAGGTGACAAATGTCGCCGAGCTTATCGAGCAGATGGTAACTCTGACATCGGAGTCGCAGGAACACGCCACAGTCAGCGGCACAGACCTTGAGGAGCTTGTAAAGACGACGCACACAATGTCACAGCTCTCATCCGAGGTCGACAAGGTGCTCCACGATTTCAAGGCGGAGTTTGAGAAGGTTAAGGAGGAGACAAGCACCATACAGAGCATTTCAAGTCAGACAAACCTCCTCGCCCTCAATGCCTCCATTGAAGCTGCAAGGGCAGGCGATGCTGGACGCGGCTTCGCTGTGGTTGCCGAACAGATTCGTACACTCAGCACCGAGACAAAATCCTCGTCCGGCCAGATTGAGGATGCCCTCATACGTCTTGATGAGACCTCAGCTAAAATGACCGCATCCATAGAGGAGACATTAAAGCTCATTGCCACCACCCTCGAGAAAGTGACTCTCACGGGCGAGAACGTGAACAAGATTACCGCCGACTCAAAACAGCTAGGCGAACATATTCAGGTTATAGACAACGCCATGAAGGATGTCGAGGTCTCCAACCATCAGCTTGTGGACAACATGGAACAGGTTTCATCCATCGTCACCAACATGAACAACTGTATCTCCGATTCGAGTGACACGAGCAAGCGTATGGTGAGCAAGTACACCGAAAGCTCCGAGAACATCAACGAAATTGAGGAGGTTATCGAGGCTCTCATGTGCGAGCTGGGTGTAGGCGGATTTATGGGTATCGAGGATGTCCACCCCGGCATGAAGGTTATCATCCACACCAACGTGGGCGGAGAAGATGCTGAATACCACGGCGAACTTGTAGAACAGCTTCCAATGGGAATAGTTGTGGGCTCTGCCCATATTCCTTCATTTAAAAAGGCTGTCCCATGCAGTGTGAATGTCACAGTCGGCAATGTTCTCTACTGTTGGGAGAAAGCTGAACTTGCACCATCCGACGGAGGCAATGTCACTGTAAACATAAGCACAAGACCTAAGATAACCAACCGCCGCAAATATCCTAGAATAGATGTCCACAACCACTGTACGATAACGAACAAAAAGACCGGTCAGGTATACGATGCCACAATGGACAACATAAGCGCCAACGGTTTTGCATTTTCAAGCAAGGACAGCTTCTTTGCCGACAGCAAGGGTGCTGACATCTGCGTGACTATTGACAACTTTGTGCTCACGGCGCACAACGTCTTTGACGGCAAGATTATAAGAAGTACCGACAACAACGGCACATACCTCGTGGGCTGTCAAATGCCGGAGGACAACATATATGTTATGGAATATGTAGAGAGTGTTCTAAGAAAATAAACGTCCATATACAAAACCAAAGCCTGAAATCCGTATTCACTTTATGTGAACAGATTTCAGGCTTTAAATTTATAAGGGAAAAATTATCACTATCTTCTCTATTATATTATGCTCTTGGCAATTATCTTCTCTACTCTGCGTCAATGAAATCCATAGGGTTCACGCTTGTCCCCGCCTTGTCAAGCTTGAAGTACAGATTGCTTCCCTCAACGGTATAGTACTGGCTCGGTGCTGCCACAGCGGCGAGCACATCGCCTCTTTTCACCTGACTTCCCACACCTACAGCGAGATTTTTGAGCTGTCCGTAAGTCATAACATAGTCATTTCCAAGCGCAATCTCCATTGTAAGCCCGGTCTCATTTGTCTCATACACCGCAATCACAATACCGTCTGCCGCCGCACAGACAACCGAGTCCTCCGGCGCGCTTATGACGATTGCCGGATTGCATCTGTACACATCAAGCGTAGGAAAATATATTGTGTTGGTCATGTTGTAATTTAAGATGACATCGCCGGTAGCCGGCCACATCATTGTGCTCTCCTCGTTGAAGTTATAGCCAAGTATGGTTGCGGTGCTCGCATTTACAGGTGTGGTGTCACCTATATTTTCAGGATTTTCAACTGTCTCTCCCTCTGCTGTCTGCACCCCCTCAGATACATTCTCCCCATTGTCTGCCGGCAAGCTCTCCCCCGCCTGCGCTACATCCGTGCCGTCCACAACAGTCTGCGCCTCATCCTGAGTGCCGCCGTCGGCAACCGTTGCCCCGACCTCGGCGTTGTCGCTCGTATTTTCCTGCTGTGCGGCTGTGCTCTCCTCACCTACTGTATTTTCTGCGTCCTTTTGTCCTTTATTATCTGTATTTTTCGCCACATCGTTCTCTCCGCTTTCAACACTTTCTTCCGAAGGGTTGACGGAATTGTCATTGCCTTTTGTCGTATTTTTTTCATCATTGCTCTTATCATCTTTGATGTCTTTTTCATCATTTCTTGCAACATTTGTCTGTTCCTCCATGCTTTCGCCGGACTCCGGTGTGTTCTGCCCACTCTCACCTAAAGCCTCGTTGATTTCATTCAAATCAATATAATTCTGTTTGTTATCACCTTTCGAATTATTGCTTCTAAGTATAGATACTACTCCAACCACCAGAGCAACCATGATGGCAAGAGAGATGACGGTGGCAAATACCTTTTCCATATCCACCTTATTTCTTCGTCTATTCAAGGCAACCTCCTCTTGCTGAACCTGCGCCGTCACAATTAGCAGTTGCACTGCCATGTCACCAGCGTACATTCGCATTATCATTTTTCCTGAGCTATACCGGGAACTATACCGCTGCCTGCCGTATAGTTCCTTTACTCTTGATAATAGGATTGCCACACACAATTATTTTATACAGATATTGTGATGTTATCTTTGAATATCTTGTCATATTATCCTTTAAGATATCTGTTTTTATTCATTTTCTTTGCCTTGAATGGTTATATTTTCAAAATAATAATTGATAATTTCCTGATACGACTGTCCTTCCAAAGCCTTCTGCCTTGCCCCTGATATCGAAAGCCCGTAACCGCTTCCCTGCCCCCTCACAGTAAACCGGATGCCGTCCGTCACTTCCTTGTATGTAAATGACGGCGATGCAAGTCCAAGCATTTTTGCAAAGGTGTCCCCGTCAATCACCATGTTTCCAACCTGAATAAGCACCACATAACCGCCTGTTGTCTTCTCGACTATCTGTAGCTGATTTGCGGCATGCTTCTCGTCAAAATACAGACCGTCGAGATTTTTCTTTACCAAGGCTGCAAACTCCTTGTCCGTGAAATCACACACACTCACATATCCCTCGTCGGTGCTGTCCTGCGTCTGCGCCGCCTCGCACAGATATTTACAGCTCTCCCTCAAATTTCTTGTATATCCGCTTGTGAGCGTATGGCTGTATGGGTAAATCGTGCTGCCATCACAGGTAATGACAACGCCCTTTGTCTGTTCCACCGCAACCGTGAGTGCCGCCTTCTTATCCTCCCACTCATCTCCCCAGCGCTCTTTTAGCTGCAAATCAGTGTAAAATGCCGCCTCATTTTTCTTATTATTCTCATTGCAATATGTCATATAAGTCCGGCACATTACCGCCATAGTCTTTAAAAATTCAATATTATCACAATAGTCGTATGCCGGAGCAAGCATCCCGGCGACATACTCCTCCATATTCATATTCTCACTGCCGACAGAATAACTGACTGACACCGCACTCTTTCCATCATTCCCGGTCAGCTTCGAGGTGAGGGCAAGTCCGATTTTATCCTTCTCAAGCCCCACTCCGCTCAGTATGAGTGTAATCATAAATGGTATAAAAAAAACTGCCACAATGCAGTACAGCACAAATTTAATCTGTCTTTTCATACAAAAAAGCACCCCCTGCACATAGTCTATGCAGGGAGTGCCCTATTTATTGCTTTTTTCTTAGATACAATCTGCGTCCGTAAGTTCAACCTTAACTTTCTCAAGATGCCAGATATCGTGTACATACTCCTCGATTGTTCTGTCGGATGTGAACTTGCCGCTGCATGCCGTGTTGAGCATTGCTGAACGAGCCCAGCCCTTGGTGTCGCGGTACTTCTCCTCTATCTTCTTCTGAGCCTCCGCATAAGAACGGAAGTCCTTGAGGATAAAGTATACATCAGCGCGGTTGCCGCCCTGTGCATGGAGAAGTGAATCGTAAATCTCTCTGAACATCTCAGGGTCCTCAGGTGAATAGAAGCCGTTGATGAGCTGCATGAGCACCTGTCTGATATCCTGATCGTTGTTGAAGATATCCATAGGATTGTAGCCGCCCTCGTTCTCGTAGCGGATAACCTCGTCCGCACTGAGACCAAAGATTACTGCGTTGTCCGCACCTACCTCATTTACAATCTCAACATTTGCGCCGTCCATAGTTCCAAGTGTGAGAGCACCGTTTAACATGAACTTCATATTACCTGTACCTGATGCCTCCTTTGAAGCTGTGGAAATCTGCTCGCTGACATCCGCTGCCGCAAAGATAATCTCGGCATTGGATACACGATAGTTCTCGATAAATACAACCTTAATCTTTCCGTCGATTGACTTATCGTTGTTGATAACATTTGCCACATTGTTGATGAGCTTGATTGTAGCCTTGGCTCTCTTGTAGCCTGCTGCCGCCTTCGCACCGAAAATAAATGTTCTAGGATAGAAATCCATCTCCGGATGCTCCTTTATCTGGTTGTAAAGATACATTACATGAAGTATATTTAAGAGCTGTCTCTTGTACTCATGAAGTCTCTTTACCTGAACATCAAAGATTGAGCGAGGGTCAACGTCAATACCGTTGTGCTCCTTGATGTACTCGGCAAGACGAATCTTGTTGCGGTACTTAATCTGCATGAACTCGCTCTGGCTTAACTCATCGTCAACGTATACCTTGAGCTTGCTAAGCTGTGGAAGGTCTGTAATCCAGTCATCGCCAATCTTATTTGTAACCCAGTCGGCAAGAAGTGGATTTCCATGGAGAAGGAAACGTCTCTGTGTGATACCATTTGTCTTATTGTTGAACTTTTCCGGCATCATCTCGTAGAAGTCCTTTAACTCCTGCTTCTCAAGTATCTCTGTGTGGAGCTTTGCAACACCGTTTACGGAGAAGCCTGCTGCGATTGCAAGGTGAGCCATCTTAACCTGTCCATCGTACACAATTGCCATCTTGCGGATTTTCTCCTGATTGCCCGGGTACATTGTCTTAATCTTCTCGACAAAACGTCTGTTAATCTCCTCGACAATCTGATATATTCTAGGAAGAAGTCTTGAGAAAAGCTCGATAGGCCACTTCTCAAGTGCCTCCGCCATGATTGTATGGTTAGTGTAAGCGCATGTCTTTGTTGTGATATCCCATGCCTCATCCCACTCAAGTCCCTCTTCGTCGATAAGTATTCTCATAAGCTCTGCGACTGCAACTGTAGGATGTGTATCATTGAGCTGGAAGCAAACCTTCTCCGGGAACTGGTGAATGTCGCTGTGCTTCTCCTTGAACTTTGCAACTGCTCTCTGAACGCTTGCGGAGATGAAGAAGTACTGCTGCTTGAGTCTTAACTCCTTGCCCGCATAGTGGTTGTCGTTAGGGTAGAGAACCTCAACGATGTTCTTTGCAAGATTTTCCTGCTCTGTAGCCTTCTGGTAATCTCCCTTGTCAAAGAAGTCAAGGTTGAAGTGCTGTATAGGCTCTGCATCCCAGATTCTGAGTGTATTTACCACATTGTTGCCATAGCCGACAATAGGAAGGTCGTAAGGAACAGCGTTTACACACTGGTAGTTCTCCTGAACGAAATGGTCTCTTCCGTCCTCTCCTCTGTAGCATCTTACATATCCGCCGAACTTGACCTCGACAGCGTACTCTGAACGCTTAACCTCAAATGGGTTGCCGTCCTTTAACCAGTTATCAGGAACCTCTACCTGATATCCGTCCCTAATCTCCTGCTTGAACATTCCGTACTTGTATCTGATACCACAGCCATAAGCCGGATAGCCAAGTGTTGAAAGAGAGTCGAGGAAACATGCTGCAAGTCTTCCAAGACCTCCGTTTCCAAGTGCCGCATCCGGCTCCTGGTCCTCTATAACATTGATGTCAAAGCCGAGCTCGTCAAGAACCTCCTTGACCTCCTTATAACAGCAAAGGTTAATCATATTGTTGCCAAGTGCTCGTCCCATAAGGAACTCCATTGACATATAGTAAACAGTCTTTACATCCTGCTTCTCGTATTCCTTCTGAGTGGCAATCCATCTGTCAATAATCATATCCTTAACGGCATACGCCACAGCCTGAAATACCTGCTGCTTGGTAGCCTCATCGATATTCTTTCTGTAAATATTCTTTACATTGTCTAACACGGACTTCTTAAAGTCCTCCTTGTTAAAAACAACCGTATCCATACAACACCTCCGTGGTTAAAATAAAAACTGAATTTTTATTGATATCCCGACCTTTTTGACCATGATACCATTTTAATAATATAGTATGACAAAATCCCCTTTTATGCAAGGGGATTTTTACCATTTAACACCATTATATACTTTTTTACGCCTGCTTTATCATGCAGTACTGTTTAAGCTCGAAATGCTTCTGTATCGTGTCATACAGCTGAAACCCGAAATGCTTGTACATATCGACATTCTTGGGATTATGTGTCTCAAGTGATATCATCATCTTGTGCTTGTCCGCATAGTCGACAACCTCCCCGATAAGCTTCGCCGCAATGCCGTGATGCTGAAATTCAGGATTTACCGCCAGATATATTATATGTAGTCTGTTATTCTGGTGAAGCTGGTCTGTCCAGCTCGAATTGAGATAGTCTCTTCCTATAATAAAGTTCCTAAGTGTCTTCATAGACGGGTCTTCCTTCAAAAGATACCCATCAGTCCTAAGCTCGGCAAGCACCTCCGACAGATAGAAATGAACCAGATTGTAAGGCTCCGCCTCATCCGACACAATCAGAATACCATTGATATCTTCGCTGTCAGCGAATATCTCGCAGGTCTCATAAAACTCATTCAAATCGCACTTAAAAAGCTCAGGCATAAGCCTTTTTCTGACATTCTCGTCAGGTATCATGCTCACATAGAGCGGGTCTTTCTCAAAACATTTGATTAAAAGCTGTTCAAGCTTAGGAAAATCTTCCTTTTTCACTCGGTATAACGTGTCACTTGTCATAAACTTTCCTCTTTTTTGTTTACTTATTTACTCCGCAGTGCCATCTCAAAAATCTTCGATTTTTTCAATGCAATACCCATTATACCACATTTTAAAAAAAGTTCTACCTTTTCTCTTCAATATATAGCTGTGCTCTGTTCTGAATTATTTTTACTGTCTCGTCAAGTCCTCTCGCTCCCGAAAAGTACGCTGCCGCCTCCTCGTCAATTATTGCATAAATATCGTCGTCATAACCTCTCATGCTGACACAGTTGTCAATAAAGTAATCTGTTCTCTCCTTTACCGCCTCAAACTCATTTTCCCTCTTTTGCGTTGACAACGTATCCTTAATCTTCTCATCGACATACTCATTCATAATCGGGAACATGCCGGACATCTGGAAATCCTTGTCGAGAAGGCTTGAGATAAACTCCCACGCCGCCTGCTTGTTCGCTGACTGTTCATTTATGGCAAGTCCAAAAAAGAAGCTGACCCCTGCTGTACCGCCGGACGACGGAAAACCAAGATATTTTACCTCGCTGTCTCCAAAGTACAACTTATCATCAAATGTTATGTCTGAACTCTCATACATAAGAACCTTGTCATTGTCAATCATTGCGGCTATTGAATTTTCTCCCTGCGTGCTGTCTGTCATTCCATAGTCAACCTGCTCCGGTGCCATCGAGACTATCTGTAGCATATTTTTAAACTCATCCGTGTCAAAATTGCACTCTCCCGTCTGTTTGTCATAAAACGCACTCATGGAATACCACATAAACTGCTGGAGCACCCAGCTGCGATTTAAATCCGAGATTGGCACTGCATCGGGATAAGCCTTCATTATTTCAAGAAGTTTTGCATAATTCCAAGACTCACAGCCTTCAAATATTGATGCCTTTCCGGCAAGTATTCTAAACTGTGGCTCAAAATACAAGGCATACAGCTTTCCATCTGCCTCCTCCATCTGTGTGAGCAGATTTGGCGCAAAATCGTCACGGCTTATCTTGTCATCACTGTCGATGAACTCATATAGGTCTGCCACCACTTTCTTGTCCCCAAGATTTGCAATGTCGATACCGTTGTCCCCTTCGTATACATAGAATATATCCGCGCCCTCACCCTTTAAAAGGTCATTATAAAAATTCTGTTTTGCCACCTCATAATCGTCAACACCATCGCGATAGCTCTTAACTTTTACATAGTAATCCTGATTGTATTTGTTAAAGTTTAAAATCGGCTCATTGAGTGACGAGCTGACAACCAATCCTCCAAGTACAATCTGCGTCCTCTCCTTAACCTGTGACGCAGGCACCTTCTTAAAAACGGCAAGCTCATACTCCATATCAGAGCTTGTACTCTCCTTATTCTCTATATAAAAACAGCCGTCATCCCCCACGCTGAATTTTGTCAGAACGCTCATATTTATGCCATAATCGCCCGGACAGAACATCTTATTAAATGTCCCCGTACCCTCATCATATTTATATACATAATTGCTTCCATGAACATAAAATCCATTATTATCTATGCTGTTCATAACAGAATATGTGGACGTGTTAAAGCTGATATCGTATGGAATACCAAGACTATCTCCAAAAGTCCCACCATGCATATCAATGCTGCATATTGCTTTTTCAGACGTATTTGCACTGTCACCCATAAGGTAACATGTAACATACCAGTTTCCGCCCTGTGTGGTTATCAGCCCATCTACCTCACTAATTTTGTCCGGAGCACTTATATTCCTTGTGAGCTTATAATCCTTGTCAAAAAACATAACTGTCCGCCCGATAAGCACAGCCGTATTCCCTTCATTGTCCACGACAACGCTCTTACATTTCGATGCCTGACCCGAAAATCCGCCCGATATTTCATTGTCCGCACCGCTTACATCGATACTTCCTGTCTGCTCCCAGTTGTCGTCATATATACATACAATATCGTCTTTTTCACTGTACGTTGCAAAGCCGTTTATCGCATTAAAAAACTGCATATATTCGCCATTTTCATCGCAATCAAGACGCTTGACACTCTGTTCACCCGTCGAGATATCCCTTATCAGAATGACTTTTCTATCTTTATTATCCTTGGTTGCTTTAAATATATAGTACACCCTTCCATCTTTGACAAAATAATCCTGCACCCATGATATCTCCTCGCCGTCCTCCGCTTCAAAATCATCGATAACCTGCTTTGAAACTTCTGGAACATAGGCGTAATCCACATTCTCATAGTTATTGCCCGAATTATCGCCACTTGCACCCGCGCCTGCATCTGCACTTACTCCGCTTGTGCCCTTAGCCTGATTATCCGCTTTGCCAGCGCACCCCGTAAATAATAATGTGCATGACACAAGCAATGTGACAGCGGGAAATATAACCCCTCTTTTTGCTGATTTTGTTTTAACAAACTTTCTCATAAAAGTACCCCTCTCCCTCGTTTTTTTGTTTTCAACGTGCAAATTGTAACTAAAAATATCCTTAATTAAAGAGTAACATTGCGCAGCAAATACTTCAAGGGACACTTTAAAAATTTTTTCCCAATAATTATCTCGTTTCTTTCATATAAAGTGTCCCTATACAAAACAACTAAGCAGTTATATAATTAATTTATTTGCGTTAATAACACTTTACTTTACAAATTTATAAATCTACTCAATTTTTTATGGTAACTTTCATACGATATCTTTTAGGATATATTGTAAAATAACTATTATGGTGCTATTATTCTATAAAACAATTAGTTTTAATGGCTGAGTTCATAAAAAATACGATTTATAAATTGAGATAAAGCATGGAAAAAGAAAAATATAAACAAATATTTACTAAGGATAATGAAGGATTTTTCAGATTTATTGAGGATACTATGAATAGTTATGGTATTACAGCAGAGCAGTTGACTTTTGGTTTATGTGACAGTGAAGAGTGGAACAGTTTACTTTCGGGCGAATATATGAGTAAGCTGATGATGAACCGCTTGCTGGATAGATTGGGCTGCAATGGGCTGAGATGTGATATACTTTTATTCTCATCGGAGTATGATGACTGGCAGACACGAATGGACATTGTGTTTGCCATCAATGATGGAGATACAGAACTTGCAGGAAAAATACTGAAAAAATATGCAGACAGAGAAAGTACTCAAAAAAGTATCGATAAAATGAAATGTAATGAAAGACTTGATTATCAGTTTGTGCTTATGATGCAGGCTTATATCATGATATGTGGTAATTATAATAGAGTAGACCTTATCAAAAAACTTCATCAAGCCGCAATGCTTACCATTCCACGAGGGACAGATGTAATATTTGACAGCGATGAGAGGGTCATTTTGTCAGTGCAGGAGCTGGATATTCTGTTAGAGTATTATTATCAGGTTGTACGCCTTGAAGCTGAAAAAAATAACATTCAGGCGGTAATTTACTATACCGGACGTATTCAGGAAATAACAGATTATATCAAGTCTGCTAACTGGTTTAACATGCTGTCAAAAGCAAGTATACTCCCAAAAGCAGTATATTATGGTATACTGTCAAGTCAGGAAAGAATACAGTTTAACGTAAATAACTGTGATGAGCTCATATATATTGCAGATGAATTGGACACTTATGGCAGATGGCTTTCTGACTGCGATAACGCTATAGAAGCGTTAAGGAATGGTGGAAGAACATATTATCTGGCTGAACTGTGTGATATGACAGATATTATCATTGATAGAATGAATAAATTGCTGGCAGAAAATATATGCAAAAGCATAAAAATAAATGACAGAAAAAGTACAATTGACAGATACCGCCATATACTTTTATATATAGAAAATATAACCGGCATCAATATATACACCAAAAATAGTGTATATATGTATTTTGAAACAAATGTGTACAGGCTTGAGAAAGTTGTGGCAGAACGCAGAAAATTGCTTGGTATGACACAAAATAAGCTGGCGGATGGGATATGTAACGCCAAAACAATAAGGCGGCTTGAGCTAGGGCAGTGCAGACCACACGGATACAATCTTTACGAGATACTCAACAGACTTGAGTTATACTCTGATTTTGTTATGGACGAGATTGTTTCATACAGGGCAGAAGATATGGAAATACTTGAAAAAGTGTACGATGCCATTGGCATGAACAAGACCGAAAATGAACAAGAGTTGTTGCAAATATTAAAAGAAAATCTTGATATGAAATATACAAGGAATAGGCAGACAATAGAGCGGCTTGAGTTGAATTTTGCTTATCATAGGGGAGAATTTACGTTAAAGACTTATTTAGAGAGAATTAAAAATATTATTGGATATTCTGTAAAATATGAAGATATTCTGCTAAATCCAGATGTATATCTAACCGGTTGCGAAATGACTATACTGCAAAACATGCAAAGTAAGGAAAACGAACGTAACAGACTACTATACATATATAATATACCTTCACGATATGAAAAAAGTGAACTATATATGAGAAAAGCTGAATTTTGTAAAACACTGTTTGCAAGTGATGCTGGAAACAATGGAGAATATGATAAGTCGAATAGTGTTTTCACAGATGTGATACAAAAAAATGCCAAGATAAAAAGAGTATATAATATTGACAGATGTATCTATGGCATATGGTGGAATAATAATATGCAACACAAATATTCAACAGAACAAAGTAAGGAGCTGCTGAATATCTGTATTGACATTAGTGATTTTGCAAAAGAGTATGAATATAAGCAATTTTTCCTTAGACAATATGAGGTTATTTTGGCATAAAATCGAAGTCCTCCATATTATCAATCAATATAACCTCTTGTTCGTGTGAAGGATTACTATCAAAATGTACTGAATTATAAAGTGGCATCAATGCTATAAATAATAAAAGAATTACGGACATTTTACTTAACTTTTTTCTTATCATATAGTACCTCCTGCAAGCAACTGATTACTTATATAATGCATTAAGTATAGCATTATTTATTAAATTGTAAAGGGACACTTTACCATTATTTTTATACATAAAAACTTAAAAATAATTGGAAAAGTGTCCCTTTTCATATCTATCCCTCTAATACAGGCAATTATGTATAACCTGTGTTATCTCCTTGACATACTGTGTCGTATTTCTTATATCCAGTTCAAGATAATTCTGCTGTCGCATCCTCGCCTCTTTTAACACTGACAGTTCATCGCTTACATCCACATTTGCATCATCTGTATTCAGCTTGTCGATAAGGCTTCTCACAACATCATAGAGATTTTCGTGGTGGATTATCCTGCCATATCCCCATTTTAGCCTTTCGCGCGGCTGGTTGAGCACATATCCCGTAAAATACTCATATACAGCCTTCTCAAATTTGAACGCATACTGATTGTTGTCAATCCTGTATATCCAGTTAAGTGCATTTTTTATTCTTACACGCGGCCTGTCGGCATCCTTTTCGGAACTGAGGGCATCTATGGCTTTGCCCAAAAATACCACATCGTTCATGGCTGTTTCATAAGGGAACAAAACATCGTCCTGCCAGTTCAATGTCACAAGTGTATCCTGCGCAAGTGCAAAAGCCTTTAAAAGCTCTGTCTCAATGCGGACATCATCCTCGTCCCTTATCATACTACACTCATTATTTGGTGCTATCTTAGCATCATATCCATTATTTATATCACTCTTGTCTCCATTGTTAACACTATCACTGCACATATCATCTTTGCTGTACATGTCATCGCCGTGAGCAAGTACATCCTGCGAATAATTGCGCCCCTCGACAACAGCATTAACCCTCTGCGCCTCTGCCTTCAGGTCTGTAACTGCCTGTATAAATTCATCCTCAATCTCTCTATCCTCACATATCTCCCTGTCAAATCTGTGCAAAAGCTCATCCGACACGATTGTGAAGTCCACAGGAACGACGTGCAGATTGTCGAGCCTTAACAAAATATAGGCATACAGTTTATGGTGAAAAAGATAAACTTTCTCATCATAGAACTCATCGCTGTCATACTGTGAGTGATAGTGAGACTCCATAAACTTTCCGCCCGCAAACTCATTTACCGTCGACGGAATACCCGATATTGCAACCGAGAAATCATCCGACCATGTCTGTATAGGAGCCTTTGTCCCCACTCCGTCAGGATATGCCTCGTGCAAATCTCCTGGAAATTCCTTCAATATTCTCCTGAAAAAATTCCTGTACTCGTAGGTTGAACGCACATAATCCTTATTTCCATGTGCAAATGCCGGAAGCTCAAAGTTCAAATCCGCAATAACCTTTCCCTTCCATTCAGGGTGTACGGTAAACACCTCCTCATAAGCCCCCGTCGACCAGTCATACTTGGAATTTATCACGCCCCACTCTTCCGCCGCCATAGCACAAAGTATTATGGTATTGTGCGGCTTGTAATTACCCTTTATAAGCATGCGCCCTATCTCAATAAGCATGCTCACCGCCGTGTTGTCATCCTGAAAACCGGAAAAATATGAGTCATAATGACCTGACAGCAGTATCATTCTTTCGGGATTTTCACCCGGAATTTCACCCACTATGTTGTATGAGCTGGCATTTGGCATAACTCGCGTGTATGCATCAAAAAGTACAGTACACTCCCTGCCATTACATACATTGTATTCCGCATTTTTGCACTGCACATATTGCTTGTCTTCATCACATTTTTTATTACTTTCTTTCCTGTCGTCACTGTTCTCTGCATTTTTCACGTCAACGCTCTGCGCCATGCACTTTTTTATAAAATCTGCATCAGCGCGAGAAATTGAAAACGCCGGGGCATCAGATGGACCTGCGATGTCCTGCGCATTTAACGCATTTTCCGCAACCTCACCATATCCGCCCGCCTGAACAGCGATAAAGCCCTTTGCGCCCTTTAATTTTGCCTGATAAACCGG
Organism: Eubacteriales bacterium; assembly: GCA_050874385.1. Taxonomy (GTDB): domain Bacteria; phylum Bacillota; class Clostridia; order Lachnospirales; family Lachnospiraceae; genus CAG-882. The sequence continues at coordinate 41,532 of JBNMKO010000008.1, read as the reverse complement.
AAAATTAATCCACCACTCCTCGCGCTGGTTGATTTCCGCCATGACAAGCTTGCCCTCAACATTTATTCCAAGACGCTCAAGCTCCTCATAGTCCTCAAGCGTGCCTTTGCCCGCATCCACAATCTGCACACTCTCATATCCGTCCGTAACAAAATTCGTCTGATATGCGCCAAGCTGAAGCTCCCGCTCCTCGCCCCCGACACTCGCCTTTATGACCGCGCGCTTAAACTCCCACGCGTCCACATCTACCCTGTCCTTGTGAACATTTGAAAATCCAGCCTCAACCATTCTTTTAAAGATAAGCTCCCCAGCCTCATGTTCTGCCTTAGAGCCTGCACTTCTGTAGCCAAGCACCGGATTGCTCCTTATGTTCTCAAGCTCCTTTGCAAGATTGTAGGAATATCCCACATCGGCACTGTCCAATATATTCTTAATACGTTCTTCACTCAAGCTGTCCATATAATTACCTCGCATTTTATTTTTATTTATTAAATTTTAGCTGTATTATCCAACTTCCATTACAATTTTTATATTTTACAAAAACTATTAATTGTCTGCAAAGTAGCACACTAGAAAATAATTTCCATATACCAATATTTTCTTAATCATTATCTTAATTTCTTTCACATAATGATATCGTCGCGGTATGTTCCATCATCATATTTCATGGCATTTTTTATCTTCCTGTCTCAACAAAGCCACTTTCTGCATGTTTTTCATTAATTACGCTATGCCTTTAAAAACATTATCGGATAAATTTTACAGCAGATATCAAATCTTTCTTCCTGTGTCTTTTCCTTTATTTTATCCACAAAAAGCTGTACAACAAGATTATTATATTCATAATCAGGTATTTTTCCACCATTATCAATCACATTTTTTACAAAATCTATCAACGCATGTGTGCGATACTTAGGGTCATTTAGATGAAATCGTTTAATATGCCTATTTATAAATAGTAGTTCTTCCTCCGAATAATTATGTAATATAGTACATGGCAAAAATTCCATCCTCAATACATCATACTGCAAAGCTAACAACTCATTAGAATCTTTTCGCTCAATACCCATTGGCTGTAACAAAATTTCCGCATCCTCCATGCCGCTGTAAGATACTTGTAAATTTCTCAAAGCCTTACATGGAACAGTACATTGTTTTCTATTTTTAGTTGTACATCTACTACTTTTTTCAAATTCATCTTTTGCTGATTGAGATACTTTTCTCTTTCGTTCCCCAATTCTTTTAAATGTCTGATTACATATTGAACACGACATTCCTATATTCGGAATACATTCAATCAGCTTATCAGAATTACTTTTCTCTATTGCATGCTCTAAATTCCCATACCATTTATTATCCACTTTCAAACGCGAATAGCAATACATGCAATACTCTTTAGAAGCCTTATTTAATATGTCTTTTAAATTTTCTCTTTCTTCACTTTTTTCATATCCGTATTTCTTGTGTTTACTATACTTTACCTGAAATTCCGGGATTTCAAGACATAAGTAATTATCCATAATAATCTCCCATGCTACTGTTTTGCAATGCCAAAAATCGCAATACGTCTTGCTGTCTTAGATGTATTTTCGAACTAATCCCACTCAGATATCTGCCTGCAAATTATCTGCTGTGATGCACTCAGACAACCTTTTTGAATACTCTCCAGCCTCAACTGGTCGCTCTCACTCCAAGCATTATTTATCTTATTGTTTAGCAAACGTCTCAACTCATTTTCAATATCATTTTTTTCAACCAAATGTTCTCCAAATACCCTGTCAAAAATTATCTGAACTTCCGAAATAGATTGAAAATCATTGATATCCATCACTTCATATTTGGAGTTATTTAGAGCAATGAGGTTTGCATTCTGTGTTCCTGCCACCAAATCACACGAATGTGTTGTCACAATGAAATTCATCTTTGGAAAGTTTTTCTTTAAAAACGGCATAATCATAAAAGCGTAGGATGGCGATAAAAATTCATCTAATTCATCTATTATCACTGTAGCCTCTGTTATATTCTTACATCCAATACATTTATCCTGATAATACAACAGCTCCAACAAAATACGGGTTATAGCCTGATATCCGCTGGATAAAAGTCCCCTTGTATCACCAAACTCTACTTCCCCTAAAACATCCCCCGGCAGCACCTTGTAATTATCCTTTGTCAGTTTTTCAAACAAATTTTGCAATTTATCCTCATATAAAAAATATATCTGCTCCACTCTCTCTGTAGAAGTTCCATAACAGTTAAATGAGTCCTTCAAATTAAAATATTCTGATTTCATTCTGGTATCAACAATAGTCCGCTTATATTCAGGCTTTTTCTCCTCCTTAAAAACCTTCCCCGCATCAAAACCTCTGTTGACGGCATCTATAAAATATATTTCATCCTTTATTCCGAACTTTTCTATCAGAATTTTAAGTAATAATGATTTACCGCTTGAGTTATCACCTATAATGACCGTATCTGCATACTTCAATTTTCGTTTAAGCAGCATATCTGCTATTTCATTCAGAAAATTTATCCCAAACTTCATATACCGCATTCCACCTTCCATTCATTTTTTTAATATTAACTGTACGCTGTCCGCTGTTTTCTTTATATTCTTCCGATATTTGAACCAAATCAAATATTTTCTTTGAAATTGCCTTTTTTATTCCCAATTTTTCATAAATAACATAAAAGCCTTCCATCAAGGCTACTTTTGAGGATAAAACAACATTTATATTAAATAAATTTACAAAACCTTCCAAACTTTTTTTGTATTGATTAATATCTTCTTCTGTAAAATTTATGGCTTCTTTTGAAAATTTATCCATAAGTTCAGCATAAGAACTGTAATATCCATTTATTTTAAATTCCAATCTGCCATTACTTATGTCAATTAAAGCAATATTTTTTCTCAATGCGCAAAATCTGAGAAGTGTCTCTAAATCCCTATCCTTCGCGTCTTCTCTTCCCCACAACTTTCTCCATTGTACATTTTTCTTATTGAAATCATGAAGCATATCATAAAACTCACATATATATACCCCATTTCTCTGTTCCTGCAGAGATAAAAGTGCCCCGTTTTTATTTAAATTGGCAAAAATAGTTTGTAATATTTTTTCGCGTCTATCCTCTTTTCCAATTTTTATTTCAATAACTGTAATCGCTGTATAGTCAACCTTCCTTTTTATCTCGACGGGCAACGAATTATAGTCAACATTTATATCTTCTCCGTCAATATCTTTTAAATTAACATGAAGCTTTTCAAGCTGAAACTGCTCTTTGAGTGCATCTGCAAAAGAAGAATCTCCAACTTCTAATTCAGAAAAATCTATCGCACTTTCTTTTTGTCTATTCAAAAAATATCCTATATAATAAAAAAACAAGCTCATCACACGCTGCTGTCCATCCAAGATTTCCAACTGATTATCCGAATTTCTACATGTATAAATGGGCGGAATAGGAAGCCCTCGCAACAATGACTCTACCAGACTTACAACCTGCTCCTTATTCCAACGATATTTTCTCTGATACTTTGGAATAATATACATATTCTCATTTACGCTCTCTACCAAAGTTCTAAAGCCAACATCCGATTTATACTGCTGGACAGTAACTCCCTCAAGATATTTTACCAACCTATCCGATTCCATATATTTCCTCCATTTATCAATATTATTATAGCAATTCACCCCACCACCATCAAAATCCTAAGTTCAAACCACCCGTCCTTAGCGTTCACGGTAACAGAGCCGTTATATTTCTCCACTATTTTTCGTATGCTCTTCATTCCATATCCATGAAAGCGCTTATCCTGCTTGGTCGTCTTTGGAATTCCGTTCTCGAACTCAAGTTCTCCCTCGTAACAATTCTCAATCTTGATGCGCAGGAAGTTTTTCTGTCTTGAAACTGACACATGGATAAGGCGTTTTTGTGGGTCATTTATCTTTTTTACGCTCTCTATGGCGTTGTCTAGCGCGTTTCCGAAAAGCGCGCTGATATCCATAGCCTGCATGAACTCCAACTCCTTGCCGTCCGCCACGCATGTAAGACTTATGCCGTTACTTTGACACTGTATTGTCTTGGCTGTCAGGATTGTGTCGAGTATGCGGTTTCCGGTCTTATTCTGCGCCTCGTAGCATTTAATCTCCTGCTCCATCTGGTCAAGATACGCCGTCTTTTCCTCCTCGTTGACAGCCGCGCGCAGCGTCGCAATCTGATGTTTTAGGTCGTGATATTTCTGATTTACAAGCGCAACACTCTCCTCGGAAAGCTTATAATTTTCATACTGCATGCGAAGCGTGTTTGACAAAAACTCGTTCTCAAGCTTCATCTTGACCTCCTGAAGCTGCATGTGATATGCAAACAAAATACCGACTCCTCCAAGGTCAACCAAAGTTCTGATTATAAATATTTCCCCTGGGAGCTGTCCGCTGAACGGTGTGTTCTCAAAGACATAGCTCACGTTGCTCATCATGTACACAAACAGCCCTATAAACACACATATCCGCAAGTCCCTTCCACCGATATTTAATGTCGCGTTCTCATTTCGATAACTCCTCTCAAGAAAATACATTGTCACATACACAATTCCATAGGAGCACACGACAAACAGCGTACTCCAAAACAGATTTAACTCCACATTCCAGTTGTTAAGCCCGTAATAAAAAAGCTGCCAGTTTAATGATGCCGCCAGCTCGCCCAGAATAAACGCGCGTATGCAAAAATAGGCTGCCTTTCTCCAATCCATCTTACAGCAAAGGTACAGTGACAGCCATATAAGAAATATCTCAACCGCCATGCAAGGTATAAAAAATACCACGTTAATCTGGTCTGTCAGGCATATAAACGCGGTCAGCACAACAAATATCGCCGCCAGTATTCCCACTATCTGTCTCATATTTCTTCGCTTTACATTCATGCTTATATAGAGACAACTGCTGATAAAATATGCGATGGAATAATATATTCCCGGCGTGTTTGTGAGATTTACTGCTTCCTTTGGCATCATTTGCTCACCTCGCTCATGTAATTGTTGAGTGCGTCAAGAAGCGCCTTTTTCTTTGCGCGGCTCACCTGTATCCACACATTGCCCACATTTACATCGTAGTCCTGCACAGTTTCCACATACTCAAGGTTGACAATATAACACTTGTTGCACCTGAAAAAATTCATGCCCTTGAGTGCCTCCTCAACCTCCGAGAGAGACCCCTTAGTCCTGAAATCCTCATCCATCGTGTGGTACACAAGGTCATGGTCCTGAACCTCGATATATGTCAGTTTCGATACATCGAATTTTTTCACGCCGCCGCGTATCGGAACCGTGATATACTTTGTGCTTCTGTGCTTCATCCTTGAAAGCGCACGGTTTATCTTCTGCGAAAAAGCATAGTAGCTCACAGGTTTTAAAACATAATCGAGCGCGTCCACAGTGTAGCCCTTCATAACATACTGCGGCATATTTGTGATAAAAATAATTACAACCTCTGTGTCATACTCCCTTATATGCTCCGCCGCCGTCATGCCGTCCATGAATGTCATCTCAATATCCATAAGTATAATGTCATACACAGCCTTGTAATTTTCCACAATCTCATCGCCGTCCGAAAAAACGGATATATTGAACTTTTCCCCGCTCTCCTTCTCGTACTTTTTCAAATATTCAGTTAATTCTTTCTGATAATTTTCATCATCTTCAACCAATGCAATTCGTATCATTTTTCACACCAATCTCATAATAATCCAATAAACAAAATATCAGGGTACCAAAGCCATATTTTTCATACAGCGTTAATACCCTGATTATACCAAAATAATTCTTCTGTTAAAAGCCTTTAAGCATTTTTTCTGCTTTCTATTTCCTTCTGCTCATCAGGAAGATTTTTCTCGATGGTGAAGAAGAAAATAAGTACTGCACATATAACATACGCTATTGTCTCAACCCATATATAGCTGACTGAAATCGCTGTCTGTGCAGCCTGTGTCTGTCCTAAAACTCCAAGTGCAACATCGGCATTCTGGTTGTAGCCACTTCCCTTTAAAAGAGCACTGAATATGGCATTGCATATCGGTGTTCCGGCAACCATTATGGAGCTGTAGATTGACATCGTAAGTCCATCTGTACGGATATGGCTCTTGTACTCTATGTGGTCTATAACATCCGCAAGGAGAGCAAGTATCATATAACATGCCGGTGCGGAGCCGAGACACTTTAGGGCTACACCGATAGCTACAGGAACAATGTTTCCGTTTCCTATGATTGCTATCACACCGCCGCCTGCTCCGAGAAGCATACCGAGCATACAGATAATTCTCTTTCCATATTTGTTGCAAAGCGGAATGACAGCAACCGCCGCAACTGCCATCGGAATTGCTCCCATTATTGACAAAAGTGACTGCGATGCGCCCCACGCGTCCACACTGCCCGTGTAAGAATTGTCGAGCACCCATTTACAGTAGTATGACATTGAACCGTTCTTTATTGCACCGCTCCACTGAAATCCTATGTAGAACAGCATGACAATCCACCATGTCTTTTCGCTGACAACAGCCTTTAGCTGCTTTCCAAGTGACGGTGCATGTGCGGTATTGCCATTTTCCTGTGCCTGCGCCGCATTTGCAAGCTCCTCTGTGACACGCTCCCTTGTGAACATATACTGTAAAAATATCGTGAGCGCCGCAAATATTGCGATTGCAAGCATTGCCACAAACCACAGGTGCTGATTTTCCTTTAACACAAATGACACGAGGATTGGGAAAACCATTGAGCCGGCTCCCATAACGCCAAGTCCTGCCACGTTGGTGAAGGATGCGAGCACACCGCGCTGTTTGCTGTTTCTTGTCGACAGCGGGATAAGCGTCGAGTTGGCTGTGTTGTATATAGGATATGCAACCGCATAGAAAAGATTGTACGCTATAGCAATCCACACCATCTTAGCCGTCCCCTCAAAAGGAACGATGAACATCAAAACACTCGCCACGGACATTGTAAAAGCCGACAAAAGTATCCACGGTCTCGCCTTTCCTGCCATAGTCTTTGTGCGCTCGATAAGCTGTCCGACAACAAGGTTTGCCACCACGATAAGTATTGTTGATACCAACTGTAAAGTTGTAAGAAATGTCAGGTTCATTTTCAGAACATCTGTAAAATAGTTCTGCAAAATACTTGTAAAAATACCCGATGCAAGCAACGCTCCAAAAGGCCCTATAAAGTAGCCTAAAAGCATTTCCGGCATCTTCACGTCATCCGATTTTATCCGCGTGCGCAAAAACGGATTGCTCCAAATTGATTTTTTATTATCGCTCATACTAATCCTCCATGCCACTGCTTTGCAGTGACTCTAATCGTAATAGTTCAACATAGCAGAACTATTGTGAAATCCTAATACATCTTAAACAGCAGCTTTTTCTGTCTTAGATGTATTTTTCACACTGTAATTTTTCTAGAGTAGCTTCCGCTTGTCAGCCGTTCCACACTCCCATCCGGCATCTCAAGGCTGCACTCCGTTCCAACCGGAACATGCACATTTATTGTAAATCTGCCGTTTTCCATCTTCCAGTCGGAGATAATTTCACCGTAAGGAGTCTCAACGCTTCCCTTCGCAAAGCTTAACTGTTCGTTCATAACAGGCTTAATTTTAAAGCGTCTGTAACCCGGCTCGGTCATCTCAATCCCCGCAATTCTTCGGTACATGAAATCTCCGACAGCGCCGCTTGCATAGTGGTTATAGGAAATCATCATGTCAGTTCCGTCGTCGCCGATAGGACACTCTCCGTTCTCGTCAAGCCCGTCCCAGCGCTCCCATATAGTGGTTGCGCCCTGCTTTACCTCGTAAAGCCATGACGGACATTTCTCATTGAAAAGCATCTTGTATGCCACATCCGCCCTGCCGTTGTCGGCAAGCGCAAAGAGAATGTAAGGCGTTCCCGGAAAACCTGTGCCTATGCAGTAATTGTTCTTTTGCACAAGCTTTACAAGATTGTCAACCGCACTCTCCTTTTCCTTTCCGCCAAAAATGCCAAAATATAACGGCAATACATACGCCGTCTGGAACTCCTCGTTGAGCTTTCCATTGCCATCCGTCAGGATATCGCGGTACGCCTTGGCGGCTTTTTCGCTAACGTTTCTATAAGTTTTCTCATCCTCACTCTTTCCGAGGATTGCCGCTATATCCGCCAAAAGTCCGCTTGTGTTTTTGAGGCTTGCCGTGGCTGTCCATTTGCTTCTCTTCTGCCACTGCGCCATCTGCGGTACATCGGGAGCTACCCAGTCGCCAAAATGCAGCACGGACGGCGTATTCCACAGATATCTGTGCTTTCCAAAGCTCAACAGCCCTGCCCAAAAACGGCACGCATCGACATACTTTTTCATCATGGCGTAACAGCTTTTTAACACCTTTTTGTCACCTTTTGCCTGATACTCCGCCCACGGAACCATTATACAGGCATCGCCCCAGAACTCAATGGCCATCGTAGGCATCGTCGCCGGAAAACCGTAACCCTGAGCCGGAACGGTGTTCGGAATACCGCCCGTTTTTAGCTGTTCCGCCCTCATATCTGCGAGCCATTTTTCAAAAAATCTGCTCATGTTAAAATTATAACAAGCTGTAGGAGCGAACACCGCGATATCCCCCGTCCAGCCCATGCGCTCATCGCGCTGCGGACAGTCGGTAGGAATGTCCATAAGGTTTGACTTTGCACTCCACAGAATATTTTCCTGCAAGCGGTTGAGCTTATCGGACGAGCACGAAAAACTCCCGACGCGCTCCATATCCGAATACAGCGCATACGCCGCCACCTGCACATTCTTTTCATCAATTCCGTCTATGCAGATATATCTAAAACCCATGTATGTGAGCCTTGGCATGTATGTCTGCTCACCGTCATCACATATATAAACCGCTGTGGCTTTCGCGGTTCTCAAAAATGCCGTGTTTAGTGTGCCATCCGGCTTTAAAATTTCCGCGTGGCACACTGTGACTTTCTGCCCTTTTTTTCCTCTTATTTTAAGCTCAACAACGCCCGCAAAATTCTGCCCAAAATCGTACACAATTCCCTCTTTGGTGTTCCTGCAATCTATCGGAACCATTCTCTCATGCGCGCGCACCGGAGCACCTGTCGCCGCAAATATTCTCGGCTGCACACGAAGCTTCTCCACCGTTGCTTTGTGATAATCTATGTCATTCAAATGTATGGACGCATCAAAAGTCTCGCCGTCGTATATATCCGCGGCTCTGTAATTTCCCCGCATCGTAACGTCCCAGTCTGCATCAGTTCCTATAACCTTAGTTGTGCCATCCTCGTACTCAAGTCTGAGTTCAAGAAGCAACGCCTGTCTGTCCGCCGTTATGCGGTTCTTTCTTGTAAACACAAACGAACCTACAGCCCAGCCTCCGCCTACGGTCACAATAAGCTCATTGTCATTTTTAAGACTGTCCGTGACATCGTAGGTCTGGTATTGAAGCCTTGATTTGTAGGAGGTAAAGCCCGGCGCAAAAAACTCATCACCGACCTTGCTGCCATTTAAAATAAGCTCATATATGCCCATCGCCGTAGCGTATATTCTCGCGGACTTTATCTTCTTTTCAGTGCCAAACCTCTTCCTGAATGTCATTGGAACCGGCGACACTTTCTTCTCCGTAAAATGATAATCCCCGTCGGTAATCCACTTTGCAGCCCAAGGCTCGTTCATTTTTCCCATCTCAAAAGTAAGCTGTGCCTGCGCGCTCTCCCCCGCATCGTCCCACACCGTAAGCTTTGCCGTGTAGGTGCTGTGCGGCTTTAGCGGCTTGCCATCATACTCAACCGCAATCTGCTCCTTTGTCGTTTTTTCCCAGTCGCCAACGCAGATAATTGCCTTTTTAAGGCTTGCCCCCTGCCTGTCGCTGTCTATCGAAAATGAAAATGAAGGAGATTTCTTGTCCGTGACACAGCCTGCTGCCATATTTTCACATGTAAATCTTCTGACCTCTAACATCCGCTCTCTCCTTTGCCATCTATCTTAAAACACGTCATCTGTTTATATCTGTCAGCTTTTAAAAAAATTATCCATCAGGAAATTTTTCTTCAACAGCCTTGCACTATTTAACAGGAATTTCTACACAATGTTCCCCTGTCTCGTCCTTTATTGTCACCTTTACACTGCCACTGTCTCCTGCCCTTACAACCGCCAAAGCCTCGCCGTAGTAGGTTTTTGTGGTATTTTTCCAATATCCGCCCTCGTTGTACGGGCACGCATTTCCAAAGCCCTCAAGCTTTCCATTCTCCACCTTGATTGCTATGTGGTGCTTCTCCATAGGCTTTAGTATTCCGGCTTCATCCGTGTATGAAAGCCTGATAAATCCAAGCTCATTCTTATTTAAGAAGTCCTTCTCCGGCTTCATTGTGAGAACCGTCTTTACCGACGCTGTCTTTAGCGTACAGCTTCCGATTTTTGCACCGCGCGCATCGTATGAAACCGCGGTGAGTTTTCCATTCTCATAAGGAACCTTAAAACTTGTATTGCAGCAGTCCTTCAAAACCTTTCTTCCCACACTCTTTCCGTTTAAGAAAAGTTCAACCTCCGCTGCCCTCGCATACACCTCGACAACCGCAGTCATTCCCTCACAGCCGCGCCAGCTCCAGCTCTCCATCGCGTCGGTCATCTTCCACGCCGACGGCGAGTGCTTGCCGCGCTGATATACAGGCTTTACGGCTATAAACGGGCCCTGCTCCTTCTCAAGAGCAACCTTCGTGTATGCGGCCTCCCCGTTTGCAAAACCGAGGATATTTATTCGACCACTTCCAGCCGTGAGCCATCCGCAGTCCATTCCGTCCGCCGGAGCGTAGTCCTCGTACTCCCAGGCTCCTATTCCGGCTTCACCTATATAATCCATACCCGCCCAGACAAAATCTCCCACAATCCTCTTCTCGCGCTTTGCAAGCTCATAGAAGGTGTACGCATCCTTGCAGAAAGTCTCACTTCCGAGGATAAGTCTGTTAGGATATTTCTTCAAATCGTGCTTGTATCTTAAAATACCGTAATTATATCCCGCGATATCCATATTTGCATAGGCATCCCTTGTCTTTACATCACACGCGTGTAAAGTCGCACCCATCTTCATGGTCTTATCGCCAAAAAGTCCCGCGAGCGTGTTGTAAAACTCGCTTCCGACTGTCTTTTTCTTCTTTGTATTTCCCGATGCCGACTGTTTTGCATCTTTTTGCGCTTTCTCATCGCTGTAAACTCCAAAGCCCATCGAGTACAGCAGATTGAAAAATATATTTATTCCACAGCTCACAGGTCTTGTCCTGTCAAGCTTGTGGAGATACCTTGTCATCTGTCCGGTAAGCTTTATTCCTTCCCTCTGACCCGTCTCGGCGACCTCATTGCCCGTCGAGTACATAATCACGCACGGATGATTGTAATCCTTCTCAACCATGTCCTTCAAATCCTGTCTCCACCAGTCCTTCATATATGAAGCGTAGTCATACTGGTTCTTGTGGATGTACCACATATCCGTGTACTCATCCATCACCAACATTCCAAGTCTGTCACACGCGTCCAAAAGAGCCTTTGAACATGGATTGTGGGCACAGCGCACGGCATTGTAACCCGTGTCCTTTAAGATTTTTATCTTTCTCTCCTCCGCCTCCGGAAAAGCACATGCACCTAGCACACCGTTGTCGTGGTGTATACATGCACCCTTTAATATCACATGCTCACCGTTTATGGCAATTCCGTTGTCCGCCGTCCATGTGAGTGTCCTAACTCCGAAGTGCTCTCTGACCTCATCCTCGCCACAGCGCACAATACAGGTGTAGAGCCGCGGTGTCTCAACGCTCCACAGTGCCGGATTTTTTAATTTTATCTTGCGTGTTCTGACATGTGAACTGTTCTCTGATGAAGCCTTTTTCTCTGTAAGCTTATCACCGCCATCTTTATTCTGTGAATTTTCCTCACTATTTTTTGTCTCATTTTCCGCCGCACCATTATAAATCATCTTGCCGCTGTACACCTGATTTCCGTTAGGGTCTTCAATTGACAGTTCTATCTGTGCCGTGCCGACAGCGTTAATCTTAATTCCAATCTCAGCCGTGTCACTTTTTTTGTCGTAGTCAAGTGTTCTTATCTTTACGCCGTTGATATCCACAAAATTTTCTTTTCCAACATACATCCACACTGGTCTGTAGATACCCGAACCCGTGTACCAACGGCTGTTAGGCTGGTCGGAGTTGCGGGCAATGACACGGATTTCATTTTCTGCGCCGTACTTTAAAAATTCTGAGATATCAACATAGAAGTTAGTATATCCGTAAGGTCTGTATGCCGCCTTCTCTCCATTTACATACACCTCGGCGTTGTGATACACGCCCTCAAATTCCAATACAATTTTGCAATCCTTATAATTCTCCGGAGCGTCAAAGGTCTTCCAATAGACATAATCACAGCCCTCAAACCAGCCGATATTATGACGACCTTTGCTTTCCATTGAGCGCACCTCATGGCACATTGCATCATGCGGCAGCGTTACCTTCTTTCCCTCTTCATTCACATCAAGATGTCTGTAATACCAGTTTTCATTAAAGTCTATTTTTTTCATCTATATTCATTCCTTCCGCTCTGGGCTATAAAATATTTTTTAATTTAATATTCCCCCCGAAGCTCTTAACCCCGGGAGGAAATCATTTTATTTCTGTATCTTCTGTGCCTTCTTGATGCTGAAGAATGCGGCTATCATTGCAACGACCGCTGTCACACCGAGCAGCACTATGTTGGCGATTGTGCCGTGCGCGGATGACATGTTCTCTGCGGTCTGAACCTCGTGGAGAACTTCCTCATTAGAGAAGTAGATAAATGCAAATCCTTCTACTCTGCTTGCAACAAGCTTCATAAGCGCTGCTATGAAAAATACAGGTGTACCTATTCTCAAAGCATCTGACACTATACTCAAAAGCTTATCAGCCATTCCGGTAAGTGAAATCTGTGACAATACCAAAACTACAGCCAGAACAATAATTCCAATCACATTGTACATAACTGCTTCAGGCACTGTGGCATTCTGAAAATATCCAACGCTGTTTACATTTACAGAATACACTATAATTGCAACTATCGACAGAACAAAAGCGATAAATGTGATACAGCTTCCTACGGTCTGTTTTTTCATAAAATTCATCTTTTATTCCTCCTCTTTCTTCTTTTCAGGCATGAGAGAAAATGCAAGCCATGCGAGCACGAACACTCCTGTAGCGATACCGCTCACTGTGCGTGTTGTCTTTAATGCCTTATCCCACCATGTGTCAACTCTCACTGTGGAAACATTCATTACAGCGCTGTTTGCAAATGTATACAACTGATACTTGAGGTTCTCACGAGCCTGATTTACAAGTGTCGCATCATTCTTTACGGAAGCCTCCGAAATGTAAGCCCATGTCGCATCGACACCGCCGTCACCGAGGTTGATATGATTGTCATTTCCGCCGAAATCCGCTACCTGTGTGACTGTTGCCATAATCATTGACTCAGGTGTGAAGTAGTATGCGTTGTTCATCATATCTGTTGAAATAACACCTGTGTAGCCCCACTCATCACGAAGAATTGTCTTTAACATACCTACATGGTGTGAAGCGTTTGTCGCACCGATACGGTTGAATGCAACCATGACTGCCATAGCCTGTGCATCCTCAAGCGCACCCTGGAAACCTCTTAGGTCTGTCTCACGCATCTTCTGCTCATTCATGTATGCGGCAACTCCGTTACGGTTGTGCTCCTGGTCATTGAAACCGATATGCTTTGCACCGTTTAAGATACCCTTCTCATTGCAGCCCTTGATAATGCCATAGCCAATTCTGTTGGTGAGCATTGGGTCTTCTGAAATATACTCATAGTTACGTCCGTTGTAAGGTGTTCTTCTGAGTGTAAGACCTGTGCCCCACACATCATATCTCTCAAGCCAAAGTCCTGAGTTACCCTCGACAAGTCCCCACTCGTAGGCGAGTTCAGGGTTAAAGGATGAACCTAAAAGTGTCTGTGAGCTTACATTAAAACGATATGTCTTTTCAGTAGCTTCATCTGTATATGTAGCTGTAAAACCATTTACACCTTCATTCTGTAATACAACAGGGTTGTCAACATTTGTGAGCACATCGCTCTGGCTTCCGCCGTGGATAACCGCACCGACTGCCTCGTCGATTGTGATTGATGATACAAGCTTATCCCAGTATGGGTCATTTATGTTGCTAAGCTACTCGTACTGAATATCACTTGTGCTGAACCTTACGCCGTTGTCCTTGCCCTCCTCGGCTGGATTGTCTGTCTGTATTGTGTACTGCATTCCGCGGAGTGCCGAAATCCACTCGTCCTTCTTAGGGCTGTCAACTATCTTTACTGTCACATCCTCATTGTAGTTGATTGGATATGTCGCATCCCAATCCTGTCTTGAAAGATATGTAACTGTGTCCTCGCCTGTCCAGTAGTTGAGGTCTGCATTATCTGCCACATTTGTTACAACTGTATCATGTGATACTGCAAATGTCGTGGTGTCAAGTGATTTATTTTCATTCCATACAACTGCTGTTCCGACAGCATCCTCATCCATGCCGTCCGCAACGGTCTTGCCCATAGCCCCGAGCACATTGTTGACTGCCTCATGTGAACCTGCTGCCGCTGTGAAATAGTAGTCGCCGTCATCTAATATGTATGTCTTTGCATTTGTGTAGTCATAGCTTGCAAGATACTTTGTAGGAACTGTGATTGTCACTTCCTTTGTCTGACCTGCCGGAACTTCAACCTTTGCGGAGTTGAGGAACATAATCGCGGACTTCTCAACATTGTTAGCCTTGTCATAATCTGTGTATGGCTGCTGTACATACAACTGTGCAAGGAAATTTCCATCCTGACTGCTCTTGTTCTTCACCTCGATAACCGCTGTTATATTTCCCTCTGAGGTCTTGTCAACCGTAACACTCTTTACATTCTGCTCATAGTCGAGATATGAAATAGTGTGTCCGAATGGATAAATTACCTCGTCACTGTAGTTCCATGTACTTCCCTGTGTAGCGCCCTTTGATGAATTTGCATTTGACGATGGGTTTACAATGGAGTCAAAATATCTCGTCTCAAAATACTTGTAGCCTACATAGATACCCTCCGCCTCGACAATGTACTGTCCGGCACTGTATGTTGCATCTCCGCCTCCGAATGAGCCTGCACTGCTTACATTTGATATATCAGTCTTAGGATAACGTGGGTCAAATCCGTTCTCCGAGTTGGCTGCCACGATATCTGCATCTGCATAGTAGTCACCGCCAAAGTTCTGTACTGCCGGAATTGAATTGTTGTCAACCACATAAGTGTCTGTGAGAGCACCTGTGGCATTTACCTTACCTGTCAAAACATTAACAATACCTGTGCACTGGTAATCGTTGATACATCCGATATATGCGATACCGTCAACCTCATGCGCGCCGCCCTCGGCTATCTCGGCAATTCCCATTGCATTTCCTGTATTTAACAAAACTACAACCTTAGAGCAAGTCTCCTTTGCTGCATCGATTACTGCGAGCTCGTCATCAGACAACTCAAGTGGGTCTTTTCCTGTGCTCTTGCCTGACGCATCGACTGCCGAACCCGGTGCATAAGTGTTTGACTCTCCGCCCGGACGTGCGAACACACATACCGCTATAGTGTTGCTCTTATCTATGGAAGATTTCCAGTCAGCCGGTGCACCTAACTCGGTAAATCTGTCAGGTGTGATTTCATTGATTACAAAATCCTCCATATCTCCGACCGATGTCGTGTAAATGTTGTCATAGCCTGTCACAATGCTGACCGCACCTGTCCAACGATTTGTCTGTTCAACATCGTGAGGGTTGAGGATATTCTTCATGTAAATATCCTCCATTGTGCTGTTCACTGTAAGACCTGCATCTTTAAGCGCCTGCACAAGGTCTACCGCATCCTCATTGCCCGCGCGGAGGTCTCCGCTGTTGTAAGGGTAAGGCGCATAGGCTGCCAATCCGAACAGTGCCACATTCGTTGTTGGCGCAAACGGGAACACATTGTTGTCATTCTTCATTATGACAGTTCCCTCTTCGCCTTCCTTGATGGCAACATTCTTTGCCGCCTGTGCCATCTCCTCGATGGTGCTGTAATCGCTCACAAATCTCGCCGTACTTGTATCTGTAGAGGTTACATAACTGGTGGTTCCAAGCTGTTCATCCAGATTTTTTCTGTAAGACTCTGCAATAGTGCTTCCAAGCACTGAAAGTGCAAGTACGGAGGCTGTAACCGATGACACACCTCGCATCACATTTGACATTTTCTTTGTCTTCATACTATCTCCTCCGTCTGTATTAATTGTATATAGTTAATACCTTTGATGCTGTTATCTTAGCATTTTTTTACACTTATGACATAACTCTGACGTGAACTGTGCTTTTTTGAACGCAATCCGTCAAAAATCATTTATTTTAAGGTGGATTTTTCGTCAAAATTACCACAATGCTCACATGACTTTTTTGAAATTATCTATTTCTTTAATTTTCTCTCAAATTTCTTATCATTTCTTCTGTTGGAAAAGAACCCTCCGATAATTTTTCCAAGTCCTTTAAAGAAATGCCCGTTCACAATCGTCGTCATCCCCTGAACCATCTCCATGCCGACCATGCCGTTGGTCATCTTTGCGATAGCCCGAAATGGCATATTGTAGATGAACAGCACATTGAGGTTAGGCTTGCCTATCTGCTCGCTCTTCTTCTTTTTGTCCGTGAGAACCTTGTAAACAAGCCTTGCAAGACGACTTTTTGCGTAGTACATCTGGCAGATTGCATCGTTCACGCCAAGCTGCCCGCTCCACTCGCCGTTTGGTATCCTGCGCCCCAAAAGCGTCTCAAACTCCGCGTCTGATATCTTCTGCACAAGCCCCGTGTAATAATATGGCAGCAGTGCCGGATTGTAAGGCAGCCCTATATTATTTCCTTTTCTCTCTATCGTTCCTGTAAGCTGTATGTCTGCCACACTTGAACCTATCATTACATTGTAAGTTCCCGTCTCAACCTCCCATTTATCTGTCTTCACATTCCAATAGCGGAAGGTCTTGTCATCAAATGGAATTTTTACTTTTTTGCTCTCACCTGCCTTTAAAAATACCTTTGCAAAACCTTTTAGTTCCTTCTCAGGACGGAACACAATGGCATTAGGAAGCCCCACATACATCTGGACAACCTCCGCACCGTCCATGTCCCCCGTGTTGGTGACGGTAAGCTCAACCCCTGTATCTTTTACCTTCAAATCAGAATATGTAAACTCCGTGTACGAAAGTCCGAAGCCAAACGGGTACTGCACACGAACCCTTGATGTGTCGTAGTATCTGTAGCCGACAAATATGCTCTCCCTGTACTCCGATGTTCTCTCGTTGCTCGGATAATAGCGAAAAGCCGGTGTATGTTCGTAAGCTATAGGATATGTCTCCGCAAGCCTGCCGGACGGGTTTACTGCTCCCGTGAGAATGTCGAGCGTCGCACCTGCTCCCGCCTGTCCGTTGAGATACCCGTGTAAAATTGCCTTACAGCACGACTGCCACGGCATCTCCATAGCTGAACCCGCACTGAGTATTCCGACCACATTTTCATTGACCCTGCTTATATCCTGCAAAAGCTCTATCTGGTTCTGCGGTATTCTCATGTGCGTTCTGTCAAGCCCCTCCGACTCGCTTATCTCGTTTAGTCCAAAGCAGAAAATAACCACATCCGCTTTCTCCGCGAGGTCGAGCGCCGCCTTTTTCTCCGCCTCGTCCACATCACCGTCGCGCTTATAACCTCTCGTCATTCCCACTATGCCCAGCTTGTATTCCCTCGCAATTCCCGCGACAGCCTCAACCTTAGTCGGATTTACCATCGATGAACCTGCTCCCTGATATCTAGGCGCAAATGCAAAGTCACCGATAATCGCAATCTTCTTATTTTTATCAAGCGGCAAAATCGCACCGTCATTTTTTAAGAGCACCATGCTCTCAGCCGCCGCTTTTCTTGCAAGCTTGTGGTGTGCTTCCCTGTCAAAACTGCCCACCTGCTGCTGTCTTTCCTGCTGTCCTTTTTGTGATTGACCTTTCTGTGATTGACCTGCCATCTTACCCTGTACCTGATTTTCTGATTTTTTATTGGCAAGCTCCATAATCACGCCCAAAAGCTCGCCAACTCTCTCGTCAAGCTTCTGCTCTGACAATCTGCCGTCCTTCACAGCCTTGACAATCTCCCTCGCCGAGCCGTAACCACAGTTAGGCATCTCAAGATTTGCCCCAGCCTCAACAGCCTTCACCGGGTCATTGTTTCCGCCCCAGTCGGACACCACCATGCCGTCAAAGCCCCACTCATCGCGCAAAATATCCGTTAGCAAATGCTTATTCTCGTTGGCATAAGTTCCATTAACCTGATTGTAGCTGCTCATTATTGCCTTACTCTTTCCCTCTTTTACCGCAATCTCAAAGCCTGTGAGATAGATTTCCCTTAGCGTGCGCTCGTCAACCACCGCATCCATAGCCATTCTCCTTAACTCCTGACTGTTCACCGCGAAATGCTTAGGACACGCCGCCACGCCCTTACTCTGTATTCCTCTTATATATGCCGCTGCCATCTTTCCCGAAAGATACGGGTCTTCCGAAAAATACTCAAAATTTCTTCCGCACAGCGGACTTCTCTTTATGTTAAGTCCCGGTCCAAGTAGGACATCCACATCCATGCTCGCCGCCTCCTCGCCAAGAGCCTCCCCAAGCTCCTCGCCGAGCTTCTCGTCCCAACTGTTCGCAATCGTCGCCGCCGTCGGAAAACATGTCGCCTCCAAGGAAGCGTTTAGTCCAAGATGGTCTCCCGCCCCAGCCTGCTTTCTCAACCCGTGAGGCCCATCGGACAGAAATATGGAAGGAATTGAGAGCCTCTCATTCTCCCTAGTCTGCCATACAGTCTTGCCACCTAGAAGGGCGGCTTTTTCCTCTATCGTCATCTTCTGTACCAATGTGGTTATCTCATTTTTATCCATAAAATGTTCCTCCATGTAAAGTAATATTATTATTTGTGTCGCCGATTAACGGCAAAATGTGGATTAATGTGTAAAAACATAAAGATTTTCACAAAACATGTGTAATGTGCCTGTCTTATCTTTTTAACAACTTCCGCCACTGATTAAAGACATACGCAAATCCAACACATTATAAACACCAAAAGTATTCAATTATTTTTTATATTTCAATAATATTAACATATTCATATACTGCGTGCGCTTTATGGCATAAGATGCGCGAATATGGCATGAAATACAAATATATGCACATATGGTTTATAAAAAATATCATCTATGGCGCGGATTTACTTATTACAGAAAGCTATTATAAAAACGATGAAACCATCAAAAAGGACATTTAAAATAAAAAAATATAAATCATAGGACATTTGACGTATGTTAATTGTATTATAATTGAAAGGGATTTTTGCAATGCAGCTACAGGGGGGGGATTAACATGAGAAAGACAGTCCGGTCAAATTCTGAAATTGAAAGAATATACCATGAACACAGCAACACAATATATCGAATTTGTTTTGCGTATATGAAAAATTCTTCGGATGCACAGGACATGGTGAGTGACACTTTTTTTCAGTTAATAAAAAAAGCCCCTCTGTTTGAAAGCTCCGAGCATGAAAAGGCATGGTTAATCAGAGTTGCAACCAATTTATGCAAAAATTCCTTGAAACACTGGTCGAAAAAGTGTATCGACATTGACACTATTGTTGATATGGCTGGGGAAGAAATGTATATAGACGAGACGATGGAGACAATCAAAAAACTCCCCGATAAATACAAAACCGTCGTGTATCTATATTATTATGAGGGCTACAGCAGCGAAGAAATAGCAAAGATTTTAAAAAAACCTTCCTCGACCATAAGAAATCATCTGAGGGAGGCAAGGCAGATATTAAAAGAAAAGGTTGGTGATGTGGAATGAAAAATAATAAGATTGCCAAATCCTGGGACAGAATAAAATTGGATGATGAGACCGACCGACTTATACTCAATAAGGTTCTTGAATTTAACAATAATTTTGATAAAAGTGTCTGCAATAAAAAATACAAAAATAAGACAAATACAAGGAGAGCTTTTGTTCCTGTATTGCTTGGAATTGCCATTATTTTTGCTATCAGCTCGGTAACGGTAATTGCATATTCTTATCTGTCATCAAACGGAAAACTTATTTTCAGCAAAACAAACATCAACTCCGACTATAACACCCGTGTGACATTCCTTCTCGACGACACAGTAAGAGTAAACCGAAACGACATACATGGTGATGTCAATGAATGTAGCGAAATAATTGCAAGGCAGATAGAAAATTACGATATTCTAAGCTCCATAAGTCCTTATGTAGTGGAAAAATCCTTTGCAAACGTTGATGATGCAGTTAAATATGTAGGATACGCAGGTATGAAACTTCCAAAGCTCAAAGAAGATATTTTAAGTTCAAAGGTTTATGTCACTGGCAATGAATACAGTGATATAACATTAATTACTGTAAATGTTGAGTATGCCATATCTGATGAAGTCACAGCTTACACAGAAGCCAAAATTTTTACGGACAGCTATGCCGGTGAAATCGGAGCAGGTGCTGAAAGTTTTTCCGATGCCTTTGCTGGAGTAAATTTTTCAGGTGAGTCAGCCAACGTAAACGGCAGGGAATTTTTTGTGGTAAATTCCACTGAATTTAGTGATAACTGGCTTGGCTACATGGTATACTGGCAGGAAAACAACGTGATTTACATGTTGGCCATTAAATATAAGGAGGTGGACAAAGACATAGCAGACAAAGTTGCAGACAAATGGATGAATAGTTTTTAGAGATACAAAACTTAATTTTTAAAATTAACATTTGTACAATTACAGGAAGTTTTTATGTGTTGACACCGATACATGGATAAGGCGTTTTTGTGGGTCATTTATCTTTTTTACGTTCTCTCTTACATTGTCTAGTACCCCTGTCCACACAAATAAAATATCAGGGCACTAAAGCCATATTTTTAATACAGCTTTAATACCCTGATATACCAAAATAATTCTTATGTTAAAAGCCTCTAAGCATTTTTCTGCTTTTTATGTTTTATATTTAACATTGAAAGAGTTTTATGTAATATATTATATTTTGATTATTAATCAAAATCACGTTCTAAAAAATTTAGAACATGCTTTATCATTCTCATTAGCTCGTGTTCCTTTTAACTGACATGATGGCTTTTTCTTAAATAATATTGTATCGTCACCATAATCAAAATAATCACATTCCCAACACTGATGAGCATCTTCCGGGACATAATGAGCACAAGCGGGTGTGTCATAATCTGCTTTCTTATAAGTGTTTCTAGCACACACCCAATCACCCGCTTTCAATGTTCTGGATAAACAATTCTCACATGTTCTCATATTTTTCTCCTTTACCTATATAGATTTTTTATTCATTGACAATCCTAAAATTTATAAAACTTTGAGCAAGCTCTATCATACTCACCAACATTAGTCCCCTTTAACTGGCACTTTGATTTTCTCTTAAACAATAGACCATCATCACCGTATTCAAAATACTCACATTCCCAACAGACATGAGCATCTTGAGAAATAAATCTATCACATGCAGGAGTATCTACATCGACATGTTTCAATGTATTCTTTCCGCAAACCCATGCACCTGAAGAATTTGTTGTACATGCATTACAATCAAAGCAAGTTCTCATATAAACCATTCCTCCCATTAATATTTTTGTGTATTTACATCTTGAATCTCCTTTGTGAGATTACCATTAGAATCCAATAATGGAGTTTCAATAATGTTCTTTAATAATTGAACCGTTTTAAATGCTGCAAAAACTGTTTCTTTTTCTTTATTTGTCAACTCTTTCCAATTATTCTTATACATAGTTATATTTTTTAATGCCGTTGTCCCCTGTCTTGCATTAGCATTTATTCTATTAATTATTATTACATTTTGTGAAATACATTCTTTGATTACTTCAACCTGTTTTAGTACAAGGTTCGCATCAGAATCAAGTTTTTTAGCCTCATGGAGATTACCCATGGCGACATTCAGACATTCTTTTCCCTTTGCGTCCATTACTCCACTCGCAATTAACAGTGCCGGAAGTGCTACTATTCCACCTAACACAACAGAGCCCAAAGCCATTCCTCCACCGCCTGCTGCTATAGTACCACCACCTAGCCATGCAAGAGTCGCATTTGTTGCTGCCGCTCCTGATAATTGGGCAATCGCTGTTCCTGTTCCTGCTACACCTAATTCGGAAACAAGACCGAACACTCCCATACCGCTCAAGGCACCTGCCCCCGCTCCGGTTACAACACCTTTTAGCATGTCCGTAGCCTTGATAGACATTTCTCCCATTTCCTTGAGCTGTATCTCGCCAATGCTAATTTTGTTATCATTTGATATAGATAAATTATCTTTAAAATCAATTTCTTTTAGTTTGCCAATTTCATCAACAAATTCCTTTATTGTTCCACTATATATCTCAAGTTTCAGTTGACCAAATTGAGTGGTTGCCTCATTTAACTCATCTCTTGCTTTTGTCATTTTCTTTTGTGCAACAGAGGCAATTACATCTGCCCTTTCATTAGTTTCATGTGCTTTCTTTGTTTTTCCAATTCCAAACATATTAATCCTCCCCAATTAAAGTATTAATGGTATATCACTATTCATAGCATCATCAAATTCACCAAAAGATTTATAATCCATACTAATGCCAAATCTATTCCCAAACGAATTAATCGCACTAACATAGCCTTCACAGTCTGAATTTAATATGCTATATTGCATATCATCCAAAATATGTATTATTTCACATTGAAATTCATCCTTAATATTACAAAGATATTCATCTAGTTCGTCTATATATCGATTATTTTCTTGTATTGCTTTTCTTGCAATCGACTCGATAACTTTTCTTCGTTTTTCTGATAATTCAGCCGATTTTAACGAGTATAATGCACCTTCATAAAGCGTTCCGCTCACAGCACATCCAACCATACTTCCAACAAAACCACCAACTATTGCACCTGCTGCATTTCCAACAATAGGAATAATTGTACCCAATGCTCCACCAGCCATTGAACCTATGGTTGCCCCATAACCTGATGCCATCATCCCTACACCTTTTTGCCCTAATTCTTCAAGCAATTGGCTTTCAGTTATCTCACCATCTGCATATCTTTTTATGCTTTTAGATGTCTCAACCATTCCAGATGCTATTACCGTTGGTAAACTCGAATTTCCGCATCTTCTAATTAATTCACTCCTCGACCTATGCATTACTGCTTTTATTGATGTACCCGCAACACCAATTCCATATCCTGCCAGTCCTGCTTTTGTTGTTTCTTTCACAGTGGAAACAAAAGCATCTTCAACGGTTTTCTCACCTGTTGCAACACTATATATATTCATTGCCCCTGATACAGCAGATGAACATATCATTGCTCCCTTAGCGACCTCAAGCCCTCCATGATTAACATCAAATACAAATTCCTTAGCCACAAATCCTTTTACATTTTTTCTTGCATCTCTTGACTCTTCTGTTGAAACCTTAGATTGTCTAATTTTCTTTGATGCATTGTCATATTTTTCTGCCTTATCATATAATTCTTCAGCCTTTTCTACATTATTTTTTTCTCTCAATGCATCTGCTTGTTTTTTATATTTTTCTGCTTGTTTTTGTGCATACCTCTTGGCATCATCATACTGTTCTGATGGAACATCGATATGTCCATCATATCTGTCCCATGATTCATCTTTTACAAGTTTATCAATAACCCTGTATGTAATCTCACCATTTTTTTCTTTCGTTCCGTAGAACTTCATCTGTGAGCCAGAACCGTCTAGCACCTTTCCATCTTCGTAAACTATTACATGGTCATACTGAGTATCGTTTATTCTGCCTATACCATCAGTTGTACGAATACGTTCTTTTGAACCTTTTCTAATATTTTCCTTATTGACTCTTGCTTCTTGAATCAATTCCGCAGCAAACCCAGATTGCTGTTTGATATTCTGTTCAGCATATATAGGATTATCATTGATTTTATATTCACTTATCCTCTTAAGACTTCTTCCTTGATGCTTCAGATCGCATCCATTTGAATCATATCTTACACCTTCATATGCTTGTAATATTTGAGAGGCAGCTTCCCCTTCCATCTGTATTTTGTAATTGCTTGCCATTCCTATAGCAATATCAATATCTCTTTTTTGTTTATCTTCTTTCACAAAATCGCCTCATTTTTATATGCAAATAATACAAATGATATGGGTGTCAAAAGGTTGGGTTACTTTTGACAGGCTAATCACAAATATGAATACTTTGTAATTTTTCATATCAAATCTTTTGTTATTGTCTATTATCTCATAACTATTTATCAGCAATCATTGCGCATCCCTCCTCTTGTTGTGCATGTATTGTTCAGCACATATACCATCTTAACACATATATAGGACACACCTGTAAAAATGATTTTAACAAACATGCTTTTTATATTATTTCTACACCACTTTATTTCCGGCATTGCTGAACCCATATTCTTCCCTCATACGAACCAACAAACCCATGTCAATAAGCTATCTGTAGAACTATACTAATGTTGTGACAGTCGTATAGCTCTACAGGATAAACTTATAAGTTGGCATTTGGCATCAACGTTATTAATTCCAATTAATCCAAATGTCCTCACTATTGTTTTCTTCGCCATCAATATAAACCGTTATCACAACATCTTCGCCATCATCAAAAGTATCTACCGGAACTTCCAAATACCATCTGTCTCCATCTTCAACATCTTCAATTGTACCATCAAATCCATTTCCATACGAACCTTCTACCACATAGTACATATCCGCACGTGCTGCCGCATCGCTGCATTCACATATAAAATGTATGTACCATGGAGACCTGGTGGAAAAAGAATTATACCCAAAATCCCAATCATCTTTCAGAGTACTTGACACTATATCAATATTCCACCCATCAACTTCATTTTTCTTTGAAGATGAAGAACCACTATTTCCATTATTATTTGAATTAGCTCCTGACGATGGTTGCTGCCAAAGATTTAAAAAACCATTACTATTATTATTCGGTTCCTTCCCCTGACTTACTGCCACAATATAAGATGCTCCTGAATAATCATCGGGGTAATTTTCCCATGTAATCACACACCCTTCTGGAACAGTATCGCTATATGTTTCGTAATAATATAGCTCACATCCTGCTTCTTCCATCATCTCACAAGCCTCGTCTAATGTTTTGCCCGGAAGACTGTTTAACTGTTCTTGTGTTACTCCTCCAATATACGTCAGTACAACCGAATCCACTGATGCTATAGGCAGGTA
Source organism: Eubacteriales bacterium (assembly GCA_050874385.1). GTDB lineage: Bacteria > Bacillota > Clostridia > Lachnospirales > Lachnospiraceae > CAG-882. The sequence continues at coordinate 16,129 of JBNMKO010000008.1, read as the reverse complement.
AGCAGCCCCACCATCATCGCATACATCCCCTTTATCATACAATGTAAATGTAGGAAACTCAGCTACCTTCGTATATGGAATTCCTCTCCTTGCCAATTTTTTCTCAGCATCCTTTAAACTTAGTCCATTTACATCCGGAATTGCAAAAAGATATATATATACTAAATAAACCGAGAACAGATTCAAAACTATGCTCAAAAGAGTTTTCCAAAACGGTCTTCTCTTTTCATCTTCAAACCTTGTCTCCTGATACCTGCCACCTAAATTGTTATACCGATATACCGCATCATCTATCTTTTCCTTCAGCTCATTACCTGACTTGATGAATAGTAATTTAGTTGTATCATCACCTTTTTGAATCTCCAGTTTATTAAATTTTTCATTAAACCTTATTTCCTTTATATCCCCTAACGATATATTAAATCTATAATTAAGACTTGATTTGCCATATACTTTATTATCTGTAAGTGTAATACGCGAGCTGCTCAACATTCCAAGAATACAACCAACTATTTCAAATAAAATACATATCCCACCGACAACTTCCACATTTGAATTAATATGAACATATGCCTTAGTAACCCAATTATATTTATCAAATATATTCCCATGATATCTGGAAAACGAATCTATAAACACATACCCTATCCAAAAAACAAACATCTCAAACCCTAAATAGAAAAAAGTTTCCCTTTTTCCATAAAACCGATTGACTATACTGCATATCTTTTGTTCATGTTCACGCTTGTAGTATATTATGTCATCATTTTTTGCTTTACTATTGCTGCTTGTTACGTTTTTCTCGTTTGCGTTATTATTGGTGCTTGCCGCGTTTTTCTCATTAGAATTTTCTTTACTACCTTCAATGCCGGTTGTCTCATCACCTTCCACATACACTATCGCGCCATCCGAACTCAATATATCCATGGCAAATTTTGCATCCTTAACATATAATTCAAATTCGGTTCCCGATTTAACATTATCCACAATATCCTTTGCCTGATTTAAATCAATATCCAGCAAATCCCTGATATCCTTTATAACTGCTATTTCATTATTCCCTATTTCTTTTAAGATAATTTTATCCATAGTCACCATCCTATTCTTTTGCTCATTTATCACTTATACTTCAATATTTTTTCATAAATAAATTCCTTTCCTTTTAAATTTCTTGAAATATATGTTTTTCTCTGTTATAATACTTGCATATAGAAAACTATTGGTGCATAGCTCTCTAAATGCACTCTTTTATACATTCCTCCTCTTGTTGTGCATGTATTGTTCAGCACATATACCACTTTAACACACATATAGGACACAGGTGTAAAAATCGTTTTAGCAGGCATGATTGTAAAAACAATTTTAGCAAACATGCTTTTTACATTATCTCTAAATTCAGCAAAGTAATATATACTCAAAACATTTTTACATCCTTGGTAAGTTTATCTAGTACTCTATATAGTGTCCTCACGTTTTATATTGCTTGCGCCTATGTAATATGATATAATTCAGACAAATATAAATAATAAAGGATGGGCAGAATTATGTCTGAATTTGATATAAAAAAATGGGAAAGCAATTTTGGTGAAATGACTCAGGATATTTATCAATCGCTGCAAAATCATGATATTGATATATCTGACGTTTTAAAACCTTTAGATTTTGAGAAAAACGGTGAAGAAAACTTTAATTATCATTTCAATCACAAATTAAGTTCTGCAATCATTGAAGCAGGATATGATGGAGACCCGGAAGATACTTACGCCAAGGCACTATTTCTCACAAAGAGATTAGAAAATATCGGGGAAAAAATTGACGGACAGACCATTAGAAGCTGGCTAAAAGCTGAACGCATTCCACTAAATACTGAAAATTCAAGACATAATGCCCTTCATATTTGCTTTGCCCTTAATATGACACTTGAGCAAAGTATTGATTTTATGCAGAATGCTCTTTTTATCAGGGCATTCAATTTCAGAAATCCCACTGAATGTATTGCCTATTTTGCACTAAAGCACAAATATGATTGGAACTGGGTAAAAAAAGTAGATTGTGAGATAAAAGATGACAGAAAATCCTGTTCTGATACTAATGATCTGCAAAGCACAGAAATCGCAGAAGGACTAAGCCAGCTCGAAACTGTCGACGAACTAAAAGAATACTTACTTCATAATGTACCTGAAACAGACGAATCGTTAAGACGAGCAAAACAATTGGTTCGTGACCTTGTAAAACGTGCACAGAAAAATGCAAAAACTGAAAATGAAGCATATGAAGATGCCATTAAAGGTTTATCTAAAAATTCTAATGCATTCCTATTAAGAACAATATATGGACGTGGAACAAGAATTACAGATGTAAAAAAATATAAGAAATATATGAAGACCAAGGCTCACCCATTAGTTGTAACTAATTTTCCTCTGGAGCAGGAATTCAGCGTTTTACTATCTGATGACAAAAATCCTAGTTCCGACTTACTTAGGAAAACAATTATTTTGCTGATATTTTATAATTCCTTTGTCAATTTTACTCCGTATAATAAGCCATCTAAAAAATATTTTTATCGTTTTGTTGAAGAAACACAGAAAGCTTTAGAAGAATGTTGTCTGCCACTACTCCATCCTAAAAATCCTTATGATAGGATATTCTTATATTGTGCATGTTATGATGATGAATTTGACTATGCGACACTATATTTGGATAACTTCCGAGACATAGTTGACGAAATGATGCCTGAAATATAACAATATTAATTCTGCCCCGCAGGAGATATAATGAATTCATGTATGCTTATTAAAAACAATACTACACCCGGATATGAATTAACTGAATTTGAATCACAATTCATACTATCATTCTACCCTACGGATTTATCGGCAAAGTCAGACAACAGACTAATTCCGTATAATAATCTTGAAAAAGTATTTTATTACAGGAAAGAGCTTTTCCTCAACGATATCCGAGTAACGATACAGCTTGCCGCCGACACTTCCTTATGCAACTATATTCCAAATTATCAAATAAAAGATACCGACGGAACAATCATCGCTTTGTCAACGCTCTATAAATGCAAAAGTATTTATGATTGTTTTGGGCTTGATGAGATTATGCTGTCTATCTCATCTATCTGCCATGCGGCTGGCATGATTGCAAAACTGAATAATTCTGCCAGTTTTTCACTAGATGATGTTTTAATAGAATCATCCAGCCCAGGTGCCATACATATCATGTATATTACTACGTCCTATAAAAGGAGCTCATTGGGCTATTCACTGGCAAAGTTTATTTTATTCAAAGTTACAAACACGAAAATACTGCCTTGTGACCTTATTACTTTTAATGCACTGCTTAGCAGGCAACACTTACATCCTAAAAAAGAAAATATTTTGAATGAGTTAATCTCTCAATTAGTAAATGCTAAATCAGCAACAGATTGGGATCAATGCTCTGCCCTTGCATCACAATTTGCCAACATGACTGCCCAGCCATACTTTTCTTTACTACCTCAAATAAACTCGAAAAATATAAACAAAACACTAATTAACTCAATTCAAAAAGCATTTACAAATTCTGACATTATTGCTTTATATCCCTGCAATGATATATCCAGAAACACCGCTATTAATTGTAAATCAGACTATTTTGTGCATGTTGGCTATATCGATTGTACCGAAAGCATACGCTCCGGAATCGAATCAGTCGCTATTTCCAATTCATCAGGAGATAGTACATTTTTTCATCAGCTAAAAATAATTAATGATATTTGTCAGGAAAATACACTCTTGATATTCAATAATTTCAGCGAAGATGACCCTTATTTCGAGCAGATAGCCCAGCTCTCTGCAAAAATCATATTACTTACCAATGATAAATTGACAGATTATGGCATAACTTCATTATACATATCGGAGGAATGATATGAAAACCCGTACCCCATTAGAAAAAGGATATATACTTCACCTTTCAGAACATGATTTAATAATTGACGATATTATCGGCTTTGGCGGCGGCAGTATTGTTTATAATGCCCATTATGTTGACCGGCAATATGTTTTTCACCGGTTACGCATTAAAGAGTTGTTTCCCCAAAACACTGACTGCTTCCGTCTAGATGATGGGAGCCTATCCGGACAAATCCCGGAAAAATATATAAGTCGATTTAAAAATGCCGCCTGCGTTCAGAAAAATATTAGATTAATTGATAATTTAACAAACTCTACATTTGCTCTTTCAGACATTGTTCAGACAAACAATACGCTTTACTCAGTTATGGATTACTTAAACGGAATCTGCCTAAACGATTTAATCTTATCCAATATTCAGGATTTTCTGAAAATAATCTATCAGGTTGCCAAAAATATCATTTCCTACCATGAAAATGGTTTTTTACACTTGGATATAAAGCCTGAAAATATATATTGCCTGAAAACAGCGGCTGAATATAAAGCACTTCTTTTTGACTTTGACAGTATAATAAATAAATCTGATCTTATAACTCAAAATGTTACTATAATATCATCTAAAGGATATTCTGCTCCGGAACTGACAAACAAAGCCAAAATCAGTGAAAAATCGGATTACTTTTCGATTGGTGCAATTATATTTGAGAAGGTATTTGGCAGAAAGCCTGATATCATCACCGATTGCAGCAGTTTTAGTGATTGGGATATTGATGAAGCCTCCAGTATACTTTTTGGAACTGATGAGACCTTTTTTAATGAACTCTGTACTTTTTTTAAAAAAACATTATGCATATACATCGAGGACAGATTTGAAACAGGTGAAGAATTACTTGACTCCTTAAAAAAGTTAATAGACTTGTCAGATGTAAAAATTCCTTACCTTGAACAGCATTTTTCTACTCCATTTAACATGTTTATTGGACGAACACAGGAATTAACGCAGATAGAACATGCACTAACAATGAGTAATAATGTTATATTATCCGGTCTTGGTGGTAATGGTAAAAGTACGCTTGCAACGCAGTATGCTAAAATTCACAAAAACGAATATGATACAATCATTTTTGCGCAGTATTCTGACTCTTTCACATCTCTTTTGTGCAATGATAATATTTTTTCAATTGCCAACTTTTCGCGCAAAAACGGAGAATCTGATGCCAAATACTATAACCGCAAAATGGAATGTTTTAAGTCGCTCTGCTCAAGTAAATTATTGTTAATAATTGATAATTGCAATGAATTTGTTGATGAGCAGATAAAAGAATGGTTTAATCTGCCTTGCAAAAAAATTATTACAACCAGAAGTACAAAAACATTTGAAAACGCAATATCAATTGATATATATGGGCTAAATGAATGTAAAAAATTATTTTATTCTTTTTGTACCAGGAAAATAAGTGATGCAGACAATGAAGTTCTTGAACAAATTATACATTTAATTTCCCACCATACCCTTACAACTGAGTTAATAAGCAAATTAGTTAATTATACTTCAATTACATTATCGGAAATATTCCATAAATTTCAGCAGTTCGAAATACAGGAAATAACTGATGAGCGCATCAAGCAAAGTAAAGATAGACAACTTAATAATCGCTCTATACAAAATCATATTGATGCACTTTTTGATATGTCATGTTTCAGTGAAGATGAGCAAAATATACTTGTCAATCTTTCAGTTATTACAATAAACAGCATTGATATTGATTTATTTTTAAAATGGTGTGGAATATATTCAAAAAAATCATTATTTTCATTAATCGAACGTGGACTTATTACAGAAGATCATTTTTCATCGACAATCGCTTTGCACCCATTGATTATTGACAGAGTCCTTAATCACCTTAAACCTACAGTCAAGCAAATAGATAATCTGCTCTGTTCACTTAGCGAATACATTAATATATTACCATTGACAAATGACACTAATCGTATGCTTACGGTAAAACATCGAATTGATGTCTGTGATCATATTATACCAAGAATACATGGCATGTCAGTTTCATATGCATACCTTTTAGCTCAATACACAATTACCAGAGCTCAAGTATACTCTTCCTCCAAAATTATAAAACCTTTATTGCCGCTCATCATTGAGGGTACAAAATATATCGATCAGCACAACAATTACTTACTACAACTCGCATTATGCTATCTCAGTTACTTTAGTTCTAAATATTCATTTGAGGAGGAAAGTAACCAGATAGATAAATTTATCACTATACTAACAGAAATAAAGAACAATATTAAAAATTTTTCTGTAGAAGAAATCGCCAAAGCGGCTTGTCTGTGTAAAAAGCTTACCTATGATTATTCTTTATCATGCTATTTTGACAATGATACGGATGCGCAATTATTGTGGAATTTAACTCAAACATATTTACTGGAAGCCTATAATCGTTCAGATGAGATTACATTTGAACTAAAAAGGCATATTTCCAAACAATTGTGTGACATATATGGCGATATAGTAAGTCCATTATGCAGTTCAGTCGAGGAAAACAAATATATTGAAGATGCCGACAACTCCATAAAAATATATATTGATAATACCCTGCAAAATCCTGATTACTATGAAAAGAAATCCGACCTACTCAATGCAATGGAAGTTGATGCCGTACCATTTGAGGATATCCTTCAGCTTGCCGATGAAATACTTGCACATTGGAAGTCAAATAAAGATTTTCTTCCTCCATATATCCGCACCCAGTTAATATCAATATATTCTTCTACGGCAGACAAAAAAGAAATAGCAAACGAACTCATGATAGGAGAAGATAACGGATATAATTACCTTCAATTAGCCCAAAATAGTCTATATTCAATTCCTCCTAAAATTGATGAGGCTAAAAAATATGCCAGACTTTCTATTTCATATTGGAAGTGCAGGCTTTCTGAAGATCCATTAGATAACTGTTTAGACATTTTTAAAGCTTATTCGCTACTGCTTAAATCGTCTATAAATACAGCAGAAACCCTTCAAAGCGAACTAATCCGAGAAACGTACAAATTTCTTAATTGTCACTTCAACACGCGTGACAAAGAAATCGCAAACGAATTTATATCATTAGCTAAAATCTACAGTTCGAACAAAAATATATATATTACTTTTGCGTCCGCCTTTTGTGAACCTGATAATTTCAAATTACCTTTTTCTGACAAAAAAAGAGAAATAACTAAGGGCATATCTTCCTTTGTCGACAATGCCAAAGGATGGCTGCCATTCGGGAACATAATATCCAGTCAAATGAATAAATTATCTGAAAGCATGGACGAAATAAAACCTGAAGGTTATCTTTACAATGAATTAATAAGTAACATTATTCCATCGGATGATTACACAAATAAGTATTATGCCAATTTAGCCATAGCCGAGTTTTTCTATGAAAATGAAATTTCTTCTTCCTCAATATACTATAAGAACGCTTCAGAAAACGGTAAATATGCCTTTGGCGTCAATGACTATCGTACCGCATATTCTATGAATAGATTTGATGAAACTACCGGTTCGTCAACTTACGCTTCAGAAATAAACTATTATTTATTGGCAAAATATGAAGCACCCTCTCATTCTTATATTTATGAGGATATCTGGTTTGACTATATAAACAAATATTTAAAAGCCAACCGTTATTCTGAGGCGCAGACTATGGCAACGGATATCAAAAACAGAATTAATACTGAACTAACCCATCATTCTATAAATATCCTAAAAAACCTATGCGAATACTATATTCATGTTGGAGCATATACAGACATCTCAAAATGCTGTTTTGAAGCACTAGAATCATGTGTACCATCCAACATAAACACCTTGTGTGAAATTATAGAATTATTTTTATTAAATGAAAAAAACAGTTTATTGGTATCAAAAATGTGGGATAAATTAGAACAACTTTTCCTTTCATTTTCTTCAAAAAATAAACTTAAACTCGCCATTGCCATAATTACCATGTGTAACTCAACCAATAGTGACAAGCATATCTATTGGCTTATCAAATCCCAACAGATTGATGACCTGCCAATAGATTATAAAAAAAATGAGCGTATAAATATCTGTGACCAGTTAATCAGTTATTATGAAAAAATTGGTGACCTTGAAAATGCACGCAAACAAACTCAGATAAAAAATCATTTATCGCCAGATGGCATATATACCTGACACAGAACAGACCTGTACCCTCTCTGCCAAACATACGGTAAAGAGGGTACATATCATTTATCTGTTTTTTATTTTTTATATATTCAAACAGCTATTATTTTTAATTATCACTGCACACTTGGTATCAATATTGTCAGATAAAACCAGTCGTTCTGCTGTCCGAAATCCACCGCACCGCCATATTTTTGTGCTGTAGCCCGAATACTCGACAGCCCGAAACCGTGATTATTCTTATCCGCTTTCGTCGTCTTTATAAGCGCCCTTTCATCCTTTTGTATCGGGGTATCACAGTAATTCTCCACCTTGATAAATACAAAATTTTTCTTGGAGGACACAGTCACATGGATAAGTCTTTTCTCCTGTTCGGGTATCAGCGTAACATGCTCAATGGCATTGTCAAGCGCGTTGCCGAATATAGAGCAAATGTCCATAACATGCATAAAATCAAGGAGTTTTCCATCTGCCACACAGGTAATGCTTATGTTATTTTTGCGGCAGTGGAATATCTTCGCGGCAAGTATGGTGTCTAGAACCTGATTTCCCGTCCTCTGCATATTTTGAAAGCTACTGACTTCCTCCTCCATCGCATCAAGCCACTTTTTTCTCTTTTCCTCGTCCGTCTCAATCCTAAGTCCTGCTATCTGGTGCTTCAAATCATGGTATTTTATATGTATAAATTCCATGCTGTCCTGATAGTTTCTGTACTGGTCGTACTGACTTTTTAACAGCACATTCATTGCGGCAAGTTCACGCTCCACGATATAATCGTAAATGCGGCTCTGATAAATAAAAAGTATGGCAAGACCACCAAAATCCACGAGCGTTCTTATAAAAAATATATCCGCGCGGGTCGAGCCCGTAAACGGAAGTCCGCTATATTCAATTCCGTTATACAGAAAACTCAGATTGCTGAAAGCAAATACCGCCACCGCAATTCCGGCAGCCGCCAACACTTCCTTTATTGTCAGCTTTTTCAAATATTCGCTCTCAAATATTTTTTTCTCAAGATGTATTGTGACCGCAAAGCCCGCACCATAAATCACAAAAATCATCACAGTATTTATTGTCCAAAATAACACAGGCTTCATCTGCCGCCCACCGATATACATCATAAGCTGCCACTCGAGCGAAGCCACAAACTCGGCGAGCAGAAATGCCTTAACGCAGCAGTAACCCGTGGCAAGATATGAATTTTTTCCCGCAAGCTTGATAAAAGTGTACATAAGTCCCACAGCTATCAACATACACATAAGCCAGAACACAATCTTAAAACTGCCCGACCACACCAAAAAGACAGCCTGCACTACAAGCATTATGACACTGTACGCCCAGAACTTAACTTTTTTAAATAATTCCTTTTTAATCAAAAATAAATATGTCATACACGCTCCCCACTGTGCAAGAGCCGTACATATTCTTGGAATATCGGGATAATACTGCATAACAATCCTCCCGTCAATTCATGCTCATATACCTCATCAGAAGCTCCATAAATTCCTTCCTCACACCGCGGCTGACCGGAATTTTTTCACCGCACACAATGCACTCACCGCCCGAAAGCCCGTCCACATTCGCCATATTCACAAGAAATCCTTTGCTGCATCTGAAAAAACCATAACCCCGTAACTCCGCCTCAAGACTTTTGAGCGCGACTCTCGACACAAAATCTCCCCGCACGGTGCGATATCTCGCATAGTGCCCCTGACTTTCAATGTAATAGATTTCCGATGTCTTCAGCTTCCATACTCCGTCTTCTGTGACAACCGACACATACACTTCGTCCGGCTTTTTCATGCGGTCAAATGCCTTGTCGAGCTTCTGCGAAAATGCGAAATATTCCACAGGCTTTACCACATAGTCCATCGCGTCCACCTCATATCCGCGCACCGCATAGTCGAGCCTGTTGGTGATAAACATGATTATCACCTCATGGTCAAGACCGCGTATTTTCTGCGCCGCCGTCATCCCGTCCATGAACTGCATCTGAATATCCATCAGAATTATATCGTAATCTCCACTGTAATTCTCAACAATATCCTCGCCATCGGAAAAAAATGTGATATTTATTTTTTTGTCCCGCTCCCTCTCATAGCGGCGTATATACTCCTCAAGCTGCTTCGCAAAAAGAGGCTCGTCCTCAACGACTGCGATATGATACTTTTCCATAGACGCTCCTTATATGCTAATGCCAATATAATCTTTCAGGAAGCTCGAATTTCCCGCGAACAGCACACAGCCATCCTCTATAATAATTGCCCCAGCGCGGTATCTGAACCAGTTGTTTTCCCTTGTAAAACAGCAATCATACATATTTATATCTGCACCTGCCCTTCTTTTTTTATAATATTATACCAAATATTTTATATCAACTCCACCATAATTCGTAGATTAATGTCAATGAATTTATTAGTGAATTAAGTATTTTTCGATAGATAAACCACTAGCAATAAATTGGTAATAAAAATTTTTTTATTGCATATACTTGATAATAGCTCAAGTATGTGGTATAGTAATACTTGAGTAAATGATACGATATTTTCCAAGCAAAACGAACCCCTAAAGAGTTGCCGCTCTTTAGGGGTTCTTGCCATTTACAGCTGACCAAACTGAGGTTAGTTACCGACTACTTTTCACCGTCTAACCATTTGCAAATGTAATATGCAATTACACTCGCCATGACGGAAAGTATGAATGATACTATATTTTCCAAGCCTTTCACCCCCTCCCTGTTTCCAGTATCGGGGCGGCAACGTATTTATTATACCATTAAATGTAATACTTGAAAACAACCATTTGAATAATACATACTAATCAGCTATAGGTCTTTCTTCTGCCCTTCTTATGCTTAGAATATTCGCAATCCGCTTCACTAATTGATTGGCAGTGTTAAAATATCAATATTTTTTTACAACAGGTGAACATATGAAAGAAAAAAACAGAAACCCAAAAAAAGCTGATACCTCGAATAAAACAGTTATCAGAACAATATTGCTCGCTTTCCTCATAGGAAATCTAATATATGCCGCCATCGCTTTTATATTAGGGGACACGCAGCACATTTCTGAAGTTCTATTAAAAACAGGGAACAAAAGTTTTACTTACTTTTGTTCCCTGTTTTTACATCTTTATAAAATATTCACCATGAAATCACATGTTTTCGCATTTTTGCGATGTATGGCAATTCACACCATTGGTTCTACAATCCCATCAGCTGTTTACAGACTACTTCCTGCATAGAATCCATCTCTGACAGCCTCACCAATCTTACCCAGCTTATTGCTATCTCCAACAATTCTTGTCTTTGTATGATATTTAGCATCAACCGCATTTACAACAGTGAGGTCAGGCTTCATACCAAATGCCGTGATAACCGTATCAGCATCAATATGTGTCTGGCTGCCGTCCGCATTCTCTACAGTGAGACCCTTTTCATCGATAGCCAAAACTTTTGTGCTTGTGAGCAGTTTTACATTGCTCTCTTTCAGTCTGTTAAACAGCGTAATCTTATTGATAAAGAATACGTCCTTTCCACACTCAGGAAGCATCTCAACCACTGTCACATTTTTGCCCATCTCGGATGCCATCTCAAGTGCGCCATCCAAACCGGATGCACCACCGCCGCAGACTACAATATTATGTCCTTTAATAAGCGAAGCATCTTTGTGTGCCGCCACGATGTTAACAACATTAGCGCCATCAATGCCGGGAATATTTGGAGTTACCGGAACAGCACCGCACCCGATAATAATGTTGTCACATTCTGCCAACTCCGGCTCGTCCCCCGTAATTGCAGTGTTCAGACGAACATCGACACCGAGCTTTTCCAACTGTACCTGATACCATTTTGTAAGCTTCTTAATATTAATCTTGAACTTTGCAGTGCATATATCACCCATTGTTCCGCCAAGTTTTTCACGCTTCTCAAATAAAGTCACATGATGTCCTTCGAGCGCCGCAACTCTGGCTGCCTCCATTCCACCAGGGCCCCCGCCAATCACAACCACATTTTTTGGATTTTCTGTTTTCTTTAATTCAAAACGAACTTCCTCCATTGCCTGAACATTGACTGCACAGCTCAACTTTGTGTGCTTATTCCAGATACGCCCTATACAGTACTCATTACAGCGCAGACATGGTCTTACATCTTCCGGATGACCTGCAAGTAACTTGTTGCACAAATCAGGGTCTGCAATCAGCGCACGGCCTAAATTTACTCCATCGACAACCCCGGATTCAATAAGCTCAAGCGCACTGTCCGGATTATGGGTTCCTGCATTGATGAGAGGAACGCTGACATTCTTTCTTGCCTCCTCACAGACATACGCCATACATGCCTCACCAAGATATGATGGCGGGAATATGTAATCGAGAGTCTCATAGCATCCTGCATCAATATCAAATGCGTCAACTCCTGCTTTTTCAAGTTCCTTCAAAATCTTTATGGAGTCTTCCATGGTACGTCCGCCCTCGAATCTATGGTCAAGCGAAATACGGAAGATAATTGGAAGTCTATCTCCAACAACACTTTTCATGGCCTGAACAATTTCTTTCGGAAAACGCGCACAATTCTCCGGGCTTCCACCGTACTCATCCGTTCTCTTGTTCCATACCGGAGACATAAACTGGTCGATGAGATATCCCGCATGTGCGTGAATTTCAATCGCATCGTAGCCTGCATCCTCCGCAACGCCGGCAGCGAACTTAAAGCCCTCCATCATCGTTGCAATCTCCTCTTTTGTGAGTGCATGGCACTTCACTTCCGGATTAAACACCGATGGTGTCTCGGAAGAAGAAATTGGAGGCTCGCCATAAGTATCCGGAAACGCATTTCTTCCGGTTCCCGGAGAAATCTGACATACAATCTTACATCCATAGCGATGAACCCCATCGCAGACAGCAGTTAAAGATGGAAGAACTGTAAAAGAATCCAGATAACCTTCCATAGAACCTTGTGCAATCTTTTCATTGAGCATCTGGCATCCCATAAAAATAATACCCGTTCCGCCCTTCGCGCGCTCAATAAAATAATCTACTTCCTGTGCATCCTTACGCCCGTTGGTAAATGCTGAATTTGTTCCCATCGGTGACATTCCAATACGGTTTTTTACAACCATATTTCCAATCTTATAAGGTGTAAACAATTTCTCGTATCCCATAACATAAACTCCTTCAATAAATTTTCTACCAAAGTATTAATTGTAAATTTATTATATAATAATTTAACATTATTGTCCTCGTCAAAAAGTAAAAAACCACCTACCAATTATTGTGCATTTGCACAATTACTGGTATATTACAAGCAAGGAGAATTTACCATGAATAAACCTATTAATTTCACCCATTTTTATGAGGATATTTTTCATCTGCTTCCCAACGGAAACATACAGGAGTTTATGAACCTTTGCTATAAATACACAGGAGTTCCCATTATTATTGTAGATATTTTGTACAACGTTCTTGGCACTGCACCCGGAATTTTAGGCCCGGACGAGATTTGGAATTACTTGCTGGAACATCGAGCATTTGACAATGATAAAATAACGCTTATGTATACGGAAGGTATTATTAATTCTGTGGATATGCACAAATCTCCTTACGTCGTTGATTGGGGAGTACACCAAAAATATCCCAAACTTTTGGGTATTGTAAAAATTGGCGACAGCGTCGAAGCATACGTCTGTTTTGACTGTTCTCTCACACCAATAACAGATGAATTATTTAAGGCTATGGAAATCATTCAGGATGTGTGTGCATACTTTCTTAAAAAGACAAATGCCGAAAGTAACATGACCACACTTCATCAAAAAATTTTTGCAACAGAATTAGTAAATGACCGTATTCACAACAAAAAGGATTTGGAAAAATGGTTCTATGTTATGAACTGCAAGATTAACCCACCTTACATAATCGCTGTCACGGAAGCAAATGAGGACGATGGAAAACACATTCTATCATTAATCCGCAAATCCTGCCAGACAGCCTCAGTAAACCAGTTAATGCTAATACAGGATAACATTTTGTACACAATATGCTGTCAATTTGAGTTGAACAGCCATATAACGCAGGAATTTCTTCAAAATTTTCAGCAGACATGCCAGCGTTTCCATGCAAAAACCGGCTTTAGCATGCCCTTTGATAATCTTCTTGATTTCTCTACCTATAAATATCAGGCAGAAACCGCTCTAAAGCTTGGAAACATCCTCTCCCCGCCGGAATCAGAGTTTCACTATCAGGATTATTTTCTCCCTGCGCTTATCTATCCGGCAATCGAAAAAATGGAACCTGTAAGTTACATACATCCTCTCATAAATAGTATTATGTTATATGATAGCGAACATAATACAGAGCTTTTTCTAACCCTTAAAACCTATATTCTGTCTCTCCAGAATACAGCTAAAACCGCAGAAATTTTACACATACACAGAAATACTCTGCTATATAGAATCCATAAAATTGAGGAACTGTTTCATATATCCTTAACCGATTATAAAACTATTCTCCACCTTATGCTGTCCTTCTATATGCTTGACCTTATACCTGAATAGCGCTTTTATTTTTCGTGCAAAATTGTCCATAAACTGCCAAGCACACGTCGTTTTAACTAAACTGTACAATAAAAACCGCAGCCCCGAAAATATATTTCAGGACTGCGGCATATCAAGTACTCACGTCAATTATGCTTATCGCACTGTCAATATTTAATTAGTTCTTCTTAACTCCGAGTGTCACCTGCTCGCCGTTGATATCCCACTCCTTGGTATATCCATCAAGTTCGCCTGTCACAACCTTGGTCGCAAGGATTTCCGTGGTAATCTGGTCAGCCTTAGCGTCGAGAAGTGCCTTAATCTTGTCACTTCCGTCTGCATAGATTGTGATGGTATCCATCACCTCGAAGCCTGCTTCCTTTCTCATGGTCTGTATCTTGCTCACAATTTCACGCAAGAAACCTTCCTCGATAAGCTCAGGTGTGAGATGTGTGTCGAGAACTACTGTCACACCGCTCCATGAGTCGGATACATAGCCCTCTGTCTGCGCTATCTCGATGAGGAGGTCATCCTTTGTGAGCTCTACCTTCTGACCGTCAAAGTCAAATTCAAGCGCACCCTTCTCATTCAATGTATCCATGGCTGCGTTGCCGTCAATGCTCTTTAACGCGCCCTGAATTTTTCCGAGAAGCTTGCCGTACTTAGGACCTACTGTCTTTAACTGTGGCTTGAAGCTGTATGAGCTGTACGCTCTTACATCGTCCGTGAACTCAACGCTCTTTACATTGAGCTCATCCTCGATAATCTCCACAAAGAACTCAGAAAGTGTCCATGGGGCTTTAATGTACATCTTTCCGATTGGCTGACGGTTCTTGATATTCGCCGCATTTCTGCACGCTCTACCGATGACAACCGCTGAGAGCACATCCTCCATGCTCGCCTCAAGGTCTTTGTCAATCCAAGCCTCGTTGGCAACAGGGAAGCTGCAAAGGTGAATACTCTCAGGAGCATCCTTATCCTGCTTTGCCACAAGGTTCTGATAAATCTCCTCTGTCATAAAAGGTATCATAGGAGCTGCTGCCTTGCAGAAAGTCACAAGCGTTGTGTAGAGGGTCATGTAAGCGTTAATCTTGTCCTGCTCCATTCCCTTTGCCCAGAAACGCTCACGGCAGCGTCTTACATACCAGTTGGAGAGCTCGTCAATAAAGTCCTCTAAAACCTTTGCTGTCTCCGTAATCTTGTAGTTTGCAAGATTGTCGTCGACTGTTTTGACATCTGTCTGTAACTTTGACAAAATCCACTTATCCATTACCGGAAGCGTGTCGTACTCAAGTGTGTAATCCTTGGCATTGAAATTATCAATGTTAGCGTAGAGCACGAAGAATGAGTATGTGTTCCAAAGTGTTCCAAGGAACTTTCTCTGCCCCTCCGTAACAGCCTTGTCGTGGAAACGGTTAGGAAGCCACGGCGCAGAATTTTCATAGAAATACCATCTTATTGCATCGGCGCCATGCTGTGGT
>JBNMKO010000007.1:0-70220 GCA_050874385.1 Eubacteriales bacterium | reverse complement strand
GGATACTCCATACTCATCAGTGATGCTCTTGTAGGTACGACCTTCTTCTTCATGGAGACGTACAATCTTCTTTTTAAATTCTGGTGTGTAAATTTGTGGCATAAATAAGTACCTCTTTCCTGATAAGATTATTATATCTTATTAGCCAATTCTGTTACAACATTAGTATAGCACTACAAAAAAGCTTGACCACAACATATAAAGGCTTTAAAAATGGTACTTTCGTTGATTGGATATCACGGATAAAATTATAAAGTGATCTAAAACTTCAGCATTATTCTTCATTTTTCTCTAAATAAATGATTATACACCGCATCAGCAATCACAAAATCTTCTGATTCATCAATGTCTATTCCTTCTATTTCGCTAACCTCAACAATAAATGGCTTTTCTCCGATTCGCCGATGTAGTTTTGACATTACTTCTTTTTTGTATATGTAAAATCCACTTGTCTCCTCATATATAACGGGGAGGTCTTGTGTCCTTGGAATATTATCTAATTGATAATTAAATGGCACACCATCTTTCCAAAGAAAATCCTGAAGTTTCTTAGCCGCAAAAGAAGAATCATATGCACCATTTATTACGGCATTTAATCCTTTTTCAATCGACTCTACACTAACAAATGGTGCCGTAGTATGAGACATTACATAGATATCAGCTACTACCTCTTTTGTAAAACAAGTGAGCACCTCCGTCATGCTAGTAGTATCTTGATCCAGATTTATGGAACGATTCAAATATTTAACTTGTTTAGGAATATATTCTTTTATATCAGGATTACTACAATATACATAAACTTCATCAATATTCTTAACCTTTAACAATGTAGATAAAATATAATGACAAAGTGGCTTTCCATTTGTAAAAGACTTAGTATTTTTTTGTGGAAGTCTACGATTATTTAATTTCATAGGTACAATTGCTACAATTTTCATTCTTTATAGTCTGCCTTTCCGAAAAATTAACTAATATAGCGTTAAACATCATAACTAGATTTTGATTCTATATTCTATTAAACACCATTAATGAATAAAAATTTTTAATGTTTAAATGCTTAAAATTCTTATTAAATATCATTTCAGTTAACAATAACATGAGTTTGAACTTCATAAATTAGGACATTTTTAATTTATCATTTAAATACACCCACTAAATTAAAGTAAATATGATTTAATTCTTATGAACCTCCGATACGAAATCATTATAATTTCTTATATATTCTGTTGCATCATAATGTTCACTTGCTAAAACTAAAAGAACTGAATCCTCACTAAAATCATACATATCTTTCCAAACCATTGTAGGTATATATACACCTGTATGCGGCCTATTTAAACAGTATATTGCTTCATTGCCATCTCCATCTTTTACCTTAACTTTACTTTTTCCCGCCACATTTATCAATACAAACTCAGACCTACGATTAGCATGCTGTCCTCTAACAACGTTCTTATCAGAGCCATATATATAAAAAACTCTTTTAATATCAAATGGTATATCATTATTCCCTTCAACGATAACCATATGACCTCTGTCATCTCCTCGCTGTGGAAATTCAAGCATTCGTACCTTATTCATATTATGCATTACATCATCTCCTTAAAATCATCTTTATTCAGCACCATAAGCAATTCTTCTTTATTATCGCTTATGTGCACTTCTCTCTCTACAAAGCCAACATTTGTATAGACATTTAATGCAGCTACATTATCCTTATACACATGCAAAAAAATCTGTTCTTTCTTCAATTCATTAAATACAATGTCTGCGACTGCCATAATAGCTTGATATGCGATTTTTTTTCCATGAGCATCATCATCACCTATTAATATTTTCCCAAATTCCACTTTTTGATTTTCAAAATTATATAAAGATAAACTTCCAACTACTCTATTAAGACTTTTATTTTCTATAATTGCAAAAGTCATTTCATCATCATCTTTTAAATAATTTTGAAACCATTTTGTTTGCATTTCCTCTGTTATATAAGGAATCCTTCTAAGATATTTTGTATTCTTAGGGTTATTTCTCCATGTTCTAATCTGTTCTATGTCTTCTAAAGCTAATTGCCTTATATATACATTTCCATAATTGTTTGAATAGTTATGCTCCATCGTTATCTTCCAAATAAATTTATTGCATTAATTACTTCTGTCTGTTCCTCTTCTGTCATTCCATTATACATCGGTATGCTCAGTACCTCATCTGCATATTGCTCTGCCAAAGGGAAATCTCCTTTTTTCTTTCCAAGATACGAATATGCTTCTGATAAATGTGGAGGTATAGGATAATGAATAATTGTACCTATTTCACGCTCCTTTAGATACTCAATTAACTCATTTCTTTTTCCATTTTTTACATGTATAACAAATTGATGCCATGTTGAATCAGCACCCGGCCTAATCTCTGGTAATTCAATATAAGGATTTTTTAACTCAGACAAATATCTGTCCGCTATTTTACACCTTTCCATATTAAAATCATCTAAATGTGATAACTTAATTCTCAATAATCCAGCCTGAAGTTCATCAAGACGACTATTAGCTCCAACAACCTCATTTTGATATCTAACCCTACTTCCATAATTTCTAAAAACTTTAAACGCCTGCGCTAATTCTTCATTATCTGTTGTTATACATCCCGCATCTCCAAATGCTCCACATCCCTTACTTGGATAAAAACTAAAACACCCCACATCTCCAAATGTTCCAACCGTTCTATCTTTCCATTTATTTCCATGACTTTGAGCACAATCTTCTACAACTCTTAGCTTATATCTATGTGCAATATCCATTATCTTTGTCATGTCACAAGACTGTCCAAATAAATGAACCGCCAATATAGCTTTTGTCTTTGAAGTAATAACTTCTTCAATTCTATCTGCATCTATATTGTTATATTTATCTGGTTCAACAAAAACAGGTGTAGCTCCATTCATGGTAATCCCCATTACACACGCAATATATGCATTTGCACATACTATTACCTCATCACCCTCTTTTATATTTAACAATCTAAAACTTATCCATAATGCATCAAGTCCACTGGCAAGTCCAACACAATATTTTGAACCTATATAATTGGCCCACTCCTGCTCAAATGCTGAAACCTCTTTTCCAAGTATATACCATCCTGACCTTAAAACTTGTATTGCTTTTTCTTCATATTCAGACGCATTAAGAGAATATTGTCTCTTTAAATTATTTGGCATTATCATTTAATATTCCTCCTTTACCAATAACCTTATCAAATTCTACCCTTTCAAATTCTTCCAACATTCCACCCCTTGTTGCATTAAAAATATCGATTTTTCTTTTTTTAGCTTCACGCTCCATAAAATTATACCCCGTCATCATAGCTTTCTGAGTAAGCATTGCTTGCAACTCGTTCGGGCTAAAAGTATCTTTATCTGGTTGAACAAAATATTTTTTTGGAC
Organism: Eubacteriales bacterium; assembly: GCA_050874385.1. GTDB lineage: Bacteria > Bacillota > Clostridia > Lachnospirales > Lachnospiraceae > CAG-882. Next base: position 66,781 of record JBNMKO010000007.1, on the reverse strand, counting down.
CATTATAATTACAATCTACACCCAAAAGATATATTTCTTTAAATCCCATATGTATTGCTAATTCTATTGCTGCATTAGTAACTGTATATTTATCGTACATTCCCCATAAAAGATTATCCGAAAATTTTAAGTTTTTAGAATAATCATATTTAGTATTAAATATATTAAACCAATGATCCTGATAGCAATACGGAATATAATTTATTCCTTTTCTTTTATCTTTTTCCATATCATTCATAAAAATCATCTTTTTTGCTACTTCATTCATTTGATATGGACATTTTTCAATAAAACTACTTTGCACATCTGGATCAAGTACAACATAATATGTAGGTCTGAATTGTGTCTGATTATATATTTTATAAAAAGAATTAACCGCTATTGTCGTTTCATCCGATAATTTTTCAACATCTTCTACTCTAAGGCTTGGTCCGGTTGCTAAAATAAAACACCGTTCCCCCTTATGTTTATTTTTTATATCATCTAAAAATTTATAATCATTATAAAATTTTTTTACATGATGCACTCTTAAATAAGCCTTTATAGGGAAAATTATATAATTTCTTATGTATCCAAATGGATAAAATATATATATTATTTTATGATAAATATTTCGAAGAACTCTATATATTATTGAATCCTTTTTTTTTGTTATTTTTTTCATTTTTATTTAGTTTCCCTTCTTAAAGTAATTCATAATCATTTCCCTATTTTTCATTACACACAGCAAAGCGATTGCACCAATAGAAAAAAATAATAAAAATCTTATTAATATATATTTAACAGTTAATACAGCAAATACATTTATCACAGACAATATTAACAATGTTACTACAACAATTTCTTTATTGTAAACCGCATTATTATCTATTTTTTTTACCAAATGACAATGACACAAAAATAATAATAATTTTGAGACCGTAGTTGCATAAGCGGCCCCTATATACCCAAACAAAGATATAAACAAAAAATCTAGTGTAATATTAATTACTACTGTTATCAAAGTTCCTGCTAATATGTAATTAGTCTTTTTATTGTAATATTCCACATTGACCGGTAAACAATAAAGCATCTCACAAAAAACACTAACTGCCAACGGAATCAAACTATACACACTATCCCAATAAGACTCATTTGTAAAAATATGAATAATTTCAGGACATACCAACATAAATTCCGCTATAATTACTGCAAACGCCACTATATATATATTATTCACTTTTCTTATAGATACATAATCTTTCTCGTCCAATTTATTATAAAACCATGGTGACCATGCACTTTCAAATGAGGACTGCAAAATCATTGGCAAAGCAATTATTGTAACTGCTATACTATAAACACCAGCTGGTGAATATCCTTTTATCATATTAATTATAATTCTATCTGATTGAGTAAGCACAACTGATGCAACTGTATGGAATAATAAAGGAATTCCCCATACCATAGATATTTTAAAATTATTCTTATCAATATAAAATTTTATTTTTGTTTTCAATAATAAAAATATTACTGCTAATAAATTAGCAATACAATTTCCAATTACTCTTGCCATATATACATCTTTATGTCTAAAAACTGTATAACACAACAAAATAGAAATTCCAATGCTACCAAAAGTATATATTAAAGAATATAACATATATACTTTATAATTTCCATCTATCACTAATTTAGCAGATATTATGTTTGAGATAGCTGCTGTTGCAGCAGTTACAAATAAAAAATTCCATAGCTCAATAGGCATAGATAAAATCATATCAACACGACTCAAAAACAAATTAACAACCAATCCTAAAATCATTGTTAAAATGGGGGGAATCCATACAATAGTTGACATATATTTATCATAATTTAAATTCTTAGTATATTTTGCAATTCTTACTGTAGATGATAATCCTAACAAAACAATCGTTTCAAATATGGCAAGATATGAATTATAAATACTATAAATACCATACTCTGTCGTACTCATTAATGAAGTGAAAATTGGCAATACAAAAAAGGAAACTCCCTTTATTAATATATTACCTATTGTATACCATGATACAGCTTTTAAAATATTATATTTTTTTTCTTTCATTACTTTGAACTCTTTTCAAATTCAATTTTGTTATAATCAAAATGATTAACATTCTTATATCGTATCATATTCATTTTATTATTTAAAATATGCATTGCTACCTCTTTTTTTGTTAATAAGCAATCTTTTTTTTCTGTGCTAAAATTTATCAATTTAGCCATACAAGTATTTATATCGTACATGTTCTTTACGCTATAGAAACTTTCCTTACATATTTCTACATATTCCTCTAGATTTAAGTCAAGTATTTTTCTAATAGAATTTATTGCCATTGAATTACATTTATAATCAACAGTTATATTTTCAGGTTTCTCATGTATAAACTTATCCCCTATATTTTCATATGTATTAAATCTTACTGGTAATGATGGCTTATATAAGAGTGCTGAATCTAAAACTGTAGTACCCATTCCAACAAAGATTTTGCTTTTTTCAATACTATTTTTCAGTTTTTCATAATCCATCCAGCCATGCAAAACTATATCTTTACTAATGTTTTCATCTAAAGATGCTATTGTATCAACAATCACATTATAATCTTCACCCGCTGATATAATTTCAAGTTTAAGATTATTGTATGTCTTTTTTAATTCAGCATAATCTTTAATAAGTCCAATAATATATCCTTTATATGGAAATTGTGCTCTTGCAGCTGTCATTATAATATCATTATGAAATCCACTTTGAATAATATTCAGATAATCAATTTTTTCATTGCAATACATAGGTAATCTAACTATAGGTACTGTATTATTAAGTGTAACATTTAAATATTTATTGCTTTCATCTAAGTCTATCTCATCCATCATTATAAGTGCATTATTTTTATTCATCCTATTATAAATTGGCGCATATTTTTTTATCGAAAGCTTTTTTAATAATTGAGTTTTAAATCCTATTCCCTTTTTAAATGTCTCTGGATGAATGCAATATACAAAGTTATCAAATTTTAATTTATATTTCTTTTTTATACATTCAATATCAAGATAATAATTCCATGATAAATTATAAACTTTTATATCCTCTTCTTCCATTAAATAGGAAAGAACCTTATATCCATACTGAACATTTTTCATATCTACACATATTATCTCAACACCTAAATTTTCCAGTTTATCTACAATTTCATTATTATCTTTACTAGTACATATAATTGCACTTTTAATATTATTCTCTGACAACCACTTACACATTCTATACATCAATGTATGAGAACCTCCATAAGCTCCCAATGTATCATTAAATACAATCATTTATAATTTCTCTATTCTTTCTAAAAATCTATTTAATGTAATAATTATTTACATACGGACTAATTGTTTATTAATTTTTTATCTTACTAATTTGAATACTATTTTAAGCTCAGTCTTAAATCTTTTTATAATCATTAAATGACATCAGTCCTTTATCCTTTTCACTAATTATTAAATTCTCAATTCCACCAATTTTCTCAAATGGCCATTTTACTGCTATTTCAGGGTCATTATACATAATACCACTATCACCCTCACCATAAAATACTTCTCCACATTTATAACTAACTATTGATTCTTCTAACACAAGATACCCATGTCCAAAATATTCTGGTATATACAATTCTGTTCTATTATCCTCACTGAGTTCATATCCAACCCATTTTCCAAATGTTTCTGAATCCCTACGAAGATCGACTATTACATCATATACTCTGCCTTTAACACAACGAACCAGCTTTGCCTGCTGATGCCCTAACTGAAAATGTATTGCACGAATTACGCCTTTATGAGATATTGTATAAAATACTTCCTTAAGCTCATGCTGTATACCATTCTTTTTAAACTCATTTATATTATAGTCCTTTATAAATCCACCTCTTTCATCAGTGGCATAAAAAGGCTGTATAACATATGCTCCTTTTAACTCTGCCTCTTGAAAATCAAACTTTTGTATCAACTTTGCTACCTCCAAATATATTATTAACAACAACTAAGGGCAATACATTTGTATATGCCCTTAGTAAAACATAATTACTTATTTTTCATAAACTCTTTAATTACACTTGCAACTTCTTTAACATCATCATCACTCAACTCATAATGCATCGGCAAACAAAGAATTTCTTCAAAAATACTATCTGTAACAGGAAGATTATCTGTATCCTTGTGAAATAGACTAAAGTGATGACAAGGTATATAGCTTATTCCGGATTCTATATCATGCTCCATTAAGAAATCCTTGAGCTGATTTCTCTTTCCATCCTTAACACGAATTACATACATAAATGGTGTTATTGTATCATATCCTTCTGGCATTCTCTCTATTCCATTTACATTGCGAAGTTCATTATCATAAAGATGACAAAGCTCTCTTCTTCTGGCAATAAACTTATCAACCTTCTTTATCTGTGCAAGACCAATAGCAGCATTTATATTACTCATATGATAACGATATCCCTGTGTTGGCACATCATATACCCATGAACGCTTCTTCCAGTCTTTTACATGCATTGTTTTACGATCAATACCTAATAACCTCTTCTTTCTTGACAGATCATCAAATTCCGGATTGTTAGTAACAATAGCCCCACCTTCTCCACATGTCATTACCTTTATAGAATCGAAACTAAAACATGTAATATCACCAAAAGAACCAATCTTCTTTCCATTATAATATGTTCCAAATGCATGAGCAGCATCCTCGACAATACGTATACCTGTTTCTTCTTTAATTTTCATAAGTGCATCCATATCACATGGTCTGCCTGCATAGTGCACAGGAATAATTGCCTTTGTCTTTGATGTAATTTTTCTCTTTACATCCTCAATATCCAAAAGAAATGTGTCAGGATATACTTCACAAAATACAGGGGTTGCACCACACATCTTAACAGCCTGAGCCGTAGCAACAAATGTGAAAGAAGGCATAATGACTTCATCTCCCTCTTTAATTCCAATAGTATCTAATGCCAAATGCACTGCATCGGTTCCATTATTCGTTGTTATGACAAATCTGTCTGTATCAAGATACTTCGCCATTTCCTGCTCAAACTCATTAGTCTTATATGCAAGTCCAAAATATCCATATTCAAATGCCTCTTTAACCTGTGCTAATTCTTCTGCTCCACAACATCCTCTTGATGATTTAATCATTTTTCATTTCCTCCTGATTATTAAAAAAATTTTCAAGAACATCACCATATAATCTACGATGAGCCTTGAGCAAATCCGATGGCATTTCTTTAAACCACCTTATATATCCTACATCATGCTCCATACGACCACCATTGTCAATCTCATAGCCATTTGGAAGTCTTGCAGAATACAAAAGCGATATATTATGTGATCTTTCTAATTGGTCATCAAGCCAAGGTCTTTCCTCACCTACGAACGACTCTCTAACTGTAATAGGCTTTTTATTATATATCACTTCTGTTCCTATTTCATCAATAGCAGTTTTCTGTATGCGGGTATCAAGTGTCTCTTGAATTCTGATACACCCACCAGGAATATGCCATCCCCGACCAAAATAAATATCATCTCTCCAAGTTAAGAGAACTTCTCCATTATTATTTGTTATTAACAAATCAATATTTGCAACAGGCATCATAGTAGTCGCAAAAAGAAATAATGGTTCTGGAAGCCCTTTCCGAAAGTCAATATTATCTTTCTTTACTATCGCTCGCAATCTTTCTAACGCTTCCTCTAACTCCCCCATAATTAATTCTCCAAAAATTCTTTAATTTCCATATCCATGCATGAACGCACATCCCGCCCATTACACCAACACTTACTCCACTCTACTACTTTTTCAATAGCTTTGTCAAGATTCCAATGTGGTTTCCAACCAAATGTACTCTTTAACTTAGAACAATCTAACTTAAGAAAATTTGCTTCATGAGGACCACCATCATAACCATCTATCCATCTTATGCCATCACCCCAATATTTAACAAACAAATCAACTAATGCCTTAGTCTGAAAACAGTCTTGGTCATCCGGTCCAACATTATAATATCCCGCATACTTCTTATCCTGATACTGCATGGCCGCAATCATCAAATATGCATATAATGGTTCCAACACATGTTGATATGGACGCGTTGAAAATGGATTTCTGACAATAATATCCTCATGCTTAATTGCTGCTCGGATACAATCGGGTATTATACGGTCATTTGCAAAATCTCCTCCGCCTATAACATTTCCCGCCCTTGCAGTTGAAATAGCAATATCTCTATCTGAAAAAAAACTGTTTTTGTATGAATGTGTAACAAGTTCAGAGCATGACTTTGAATTAGAATACGGGTCGAAACCATCAAGCTCTTCATTTTCACGATATCCCCATTCCCACTCTTTGTTCAAATATACCTTATCTGTAGTTACATTAAGAAATGATTTAACACAATTGCTATTACGAACACACTCAAGTATATTAACAGTCCCCATTACATTTGTATCATATGTATATGCAGGATCTTTGTAGCTATCACGAACAATAGGCTGTGCAGCTAAATGAAATACTATTTCAGGTTCTACCTCATCAAATGCTATCTTTAACGATTTATAATCCCTTACGTCCCCAAAAACGGAATTTACATCATTTTCAATATGTGCTATTTCATATAATGAATATTCCTTCTTGCTTCCACGGGAATAACCGGTTACCTCAGCTCCTGCATTTACAAGCATCTTGCATAACCATGAGCCTTTAAATCCGGTATGTCCTGTAACAAATACCTTTTTTCCTTTATAAAATGAAATATCAAAATCCATTATTTATCCCACACTTTCCATGGAGCCTTACCTGAATCCCACAACTTTTCTATCTGTTGTTTTTCCCTTAAAGTATCCATACACTGCCAATATCCATTATGAACATATCCTACAAGCTGTTTTTCCTCAACCAGCTTATTCATAGGTTCCTTTTCAAACGAAGTTGTATCATCTGAAATATAATCAAAAATCTGCGGTTCGAATACCATAAACCCAATATTAATCAAGTCCCCATCCATATCTGATTTTTCCCTGAACGCATCAATTACACCATCTCTCCCGACTTCAACAACACCTTTATTCTGTCCAAAATTATACATTGACATAGTTCCTATTTTTCCATGAGCCTTATGATAATCAAGTAGTCCAGATATATTAATATCTCCAACTGCATCTCCATAAGTCAACATAAAAGTCTCATTTCCAACATATTCTTTTATTCGCTTAACTCGTCCACCTGTTTCAGTTGTAAGTCCTGTATCAACTACCGTTACCTTCCATGGCTCTGTATGCTTATTATGTACAATTACTTCTCTGTTTCCACTTGTGTAGTCAAATGTTATATCTGAAGTATGTAGAAAATAGTCTGCAAACCACTCCTTTATAATATGCTGCTTATATCCCGCACATATAATAAACTCATTGAACCCATAATATGAATATGTCTTCATAATATGCCACAATATCGGCATACCGCCAATTTCTATCATTGGCTTCGGCTTTAACACAGACTCCTCAGAAATTCTAGTTCCAAAACCACCTGCTAAAATTACTACTTTCATTTTTTATCCCTCTTATTTTTCTTTAATAATCTATAAATCGTATCAACAATATTTGCATACAATCTTTTATTATTTGCAATACAACTTCCATATACTTTTAATTTAATATGTAATCTTATAGTTTTATAGTCAATACTTTCTTTATTTATATGTCTTTTTAATAGTGTCATATACATATAATATACTTTTATAGTTACAAATAAACTCTTATCTTTTTGTTGTTCCAGTGAAATTAACTCTAAAAATTTCTTCTTATCCTGCTCACCATAGTCTATAGTTTCACATATCCTTCTACGGATTTCCAAACTCTCTTTTCCCATTATTTCGCGATGTTTTTCACTATCATTACTACTACCTCTTCTATAATATAACAATACTTCCGGCAAGTTTAGTGCTTTACCATGTTGCATTAATTTAGCCCACAAATCATAATCCTCTGCCATATGAATATTATAATCATATCTAATATTATAAGTATCGATTATATCCTTTCTATACATTGAAGCAGGGTGATACATGCCACAAGCAATTGTCTGCATAAATTTCATTCCTTCATATGTACTACAGGTTTTTACCGTATACAATTCTTCATCATCATCAGAAATATATTTAACCCATGAGCCACATAAAACAAACTCTGGATTATTCTCAAGAAACTCAACCTGCTTTTCAATTCTACTTGGTAGGGCTATATCATCTGAGTCTATTCTAGCAATATATTTTCCTCTAGAAAGCTCTAATCCTCTATTAATTGAATATGTCTGCCCCATATTTTTTTCATTTATTATTAATCTAATTCTATCATCTTGTATTTTCCTTATTTCCTCCACTGTTTTATCAGTTGAGCAATTATCAATGATTAAAATTTCTAAGTTTTTATATGTTTGATTTAAAATACTTTCTATCGTTTTAATAACATTTGGTCTATTATATACAGGTAATACAACTGTTACTAATGGTTCATTATACATTATTATTTCCTTTCACATCAAAATTTGCTATTGCAAATGGTATATATAACATCCACATACATCCAAATGTAGTAAGATATGGGTCTGCTGCTGTTGCAATTAATATAGCAAAAAGACCAATTAAAAAAGGTACAACTGCATTTCTTGAATAAATTCCATATTTAACACTTTTAACCGCCTTTACAAAAATAATAATAACAAATCCAAAATAAACTAATACTCCAAAAATTCCCTTCTGAAAAAGCATAGCAAGATACGTATATTCATACGCCCACAGCATAGTATCTGATCTAATACATTCAGGAGTGTATGATCCTGTACCATGTCCGAATATAGGTTTTTCCAACCACCCCTTAATTAATGCTTTCGCTTGAATATCTCTTACACCATTATCAATATGGGATGATTGTGTTGATGTATGAAATTTTTCAATAACATAATTTATAACACTTTCAAATTTTAGTCCTGTTCCAACTTTCAAAACAATAAACATAATTACTATTACAGAGGAAATTATAATTATTTTAGTCTTTTTTTCATGTTTATCCATACAATTTTTACTAGGTATAATAATTTTGATTAATATTATTGCAATAGTTGATACCAAAGTTACTAATATATATGCCACTCTACCAGACATAGCCATGCAAAAAAAGCTTAATAATAATTCTAAAATCAGCACTGGCATGGATACTATTTCTTTATCATTTTGTTCAAAAAAAGCACTAATTATTAATGGGGTCATAAATATCAATGTACACATATGTGTCGTTGTATACTGAAAAAATGATCCATATGCACCAAATTTACACTCTAATGCGTTAAGCATAAAAATAGGAATCATTTTAATATTTAATAAATTAGAGAATAAAAACATTGTATCAAATAGAAGAACAATCAAATAAATATATAATATCTGTTTCTCAATTTTCTTTAATTCATAATCCGATTTTATTTCCTGTGAAAAGAGTAAAAATAATATTGGCCACACTACTTCAACAGTTAAGCACCGAATAGCACCTGGTGTTTTATTAGCTAATCCAATAAAAAATGAGATACTATTCATCATAACAAATACAATTATTTCTTTAACACAACCACCTGTAATTTTAAAATTTTTAGTATATAAGATTAAAATTATTGATATTAGAAAAAATCCCAATCTAAAAATCGAATAGGTTACTGGAAAAAACATTGTAAAAAACAAAAACAAAAATATTAAAAAATCCTTTATTTTTGCCAACAAATATTCATTTTTAACCAAACTATAATTTCTTATCATTAATTATTCTCCATATTGATGATTAATTATACTATTCCATATTTTTATATTTTCTTGAGGATTAAACTCATTTAAAAATATCTCTCTTGCATGTTTAGAACACTCCTCCCATTTATCTCTATCCTTTCCCAATTTTATTATTGCGTTAATCCATTCTTCTTCATTAGATGCAAAAAAACCATTTTCTTCTTTTATTACCTCTAAATTATAGCCCACTGGTGAACCTACAATAGGTAATCCCATAGCCATATATTGTAATAACTTAAATGCCCCTTTTCCCCTCGTAACAGCATTATCCCGTAATGGCATTATACCTATATGTGCCTTTTTAATTTCAGTATTTGCCTTCTGTCGTGACCATTTAATATTCTCAATTATAATTTTATCACATTTTACATTCAATGGAAGATTACATACAATTTTTAAAACGATTTGCTTATTACCAATTTTTTTTGCCGCTTTATCTAACCATGGTATAATCTCTTCTAAAAATGGTAAATTAGTGGATGTACCTATCCAAATTAGACTTATCCTGTTTTCATATTCACTCAAACGATGTAAAATATTATTTTCTGTATATTGTTCTGCCAAAGCTAAATCTGTAGTAGGAAGACAAATTATTTTTGAACGATAGTTATTATCTACTGTATTTGCTAAAAAAGAATGTGTTACAACAATCTTTTGAGCCAAACTAGACAATGTATAAGCCGTCAAACCATCTATTTCTCCACAATCTATAATATTATCATCAAAATCCCAAAAGATTTCTGTTTTTTTTGCCAAGATATGTAAATATCTATTGATTTTTTTGAAGCCTATTCTAGGTGTTATTTCTCTTTGAATTATGACTGCATCAATATCATTTTCTATATCTTCTTTCAAATATAAGCATCCACGAAAATATGTTTTAATTAATAACACAAGTTGATATATTTTTTTTCTAGCACCTTTTTTCATATTTAAATTATGAACATATTCTTTTTTGGTAAACATATCATGTATACAAACTTCACATTTAAAATTCGATGCATATTGCGCTATTCTATAATATGACGCAGGATCCAACTCCGAATTTCTCAAATAAATAGAACATTTTTTCATACTTATTCCTCATATATAATTTTTATTTTAAACAACTTACTCTTCATATATACTATACTAAGCATATTTTAATATATTTCAATTAACCAATTATGACATAAAAAACAACATATATTATCTTACTAATTTTTTAATAAATTAACATTACTTGATATAATAAAGGTGAAAAATGAATCACCAAAATTGCAACACTATAAATGTATATATTATACAATAAAAAGCATATAATTAGTAGACTCTTTTCATAAATTACCTAATTAATTAAAAAATCTTGAAAATTTGTGATAACTATGGTATTAGTATTTTGAAATTTTAATGTAATGCCCCAAAAAATAACTAATATTTTTTCACGACAAAGTTATGCTTTAAATAACTGCGAAATAGTCTCTTCCACAACCTTATTTTTATCAAATATATCCACCATGCGCTGTCGTGCCATCAATCCCATTTGTTTTCGTTCATCATACGTTAACAACATAAATCTTTTCATCGCACTATATAAGCTGTTCACATTTTTTCTTTCGACTAAATATCCGGTAACTCCATCAGCTACTGCTTCCTGACATCCAGGTATATCACTTGTAATAACAGGTCTTCCTGATGCTGCGCTTTCAAGATTAGTATTCGCCATTCCTTCATGCCATGAAGGAAGTACAAAGCAATGACATTCCTTAATAAATGGTCTTACATCTTTTTGATAACCATAATAATGAAGCCATCCTTCGTTTTCATATTTAGCGATTACATCCTTATAATTTTCCTCATAAGCTCCTATAACATGTAATTCACAATTATAGCCCTCTTTTTTAAGTATTTTCATGGCATCAAAAAGTTCGTTAATACCCTTTTCCTCCATGACGCGACCCATAAAAAGAAAAATTGTTTTTTCCCCTTCGGGATATTGCAACAATTGATATTTTTCCAGATTTACACCTGCACCATTTAATCTATAAGTTTTCTGTTCCTTTGCAATTTTTTGTTCTATAAAAATTCTTCTGTTCTCTTCGTTTTCAAAAAATACGACTTTTGCCTTTTTACATGCAATCTTGTTCATACATGTAACAATCTTTTTCAGTAAACCTTCATTTTCAAAGGCGCTTCCAAGTCCTGTAATATTAATAGCATACGGTATATGTAATAAAGAACATGCTGCTCCCCCGTATACATTAGGTTTTATAGTATAAGTAATGACTAAATCGGGGCTTATTTTTCTTAAAATTTTTAGATATGTAAAAAACAACTTCATATCTTTAAACGGATTAATTCCTCTTCTGTCAAGCTTGGTATCTATGAAAACACATCCCAGCTCTTTTAGAGGCTCAATAAGTTCACCATACGGCAAAGATATATATACTTCATTATCTTCTAACAAACGCTGTATTAACTCTTTCCTAAATTGATAAAGACCGACATCAAAATTGGCTAAAATCATTACTTTCATAGTTACGACCTCTTACTTAAGCTTTTTCGCAGGCACTCCAATGTATGTTCCAGATTCACTAATATCTCTCACCACAACTGCTCCTGCTCCGATTACACAATTATCACATATCTTTATATTATTACTTACAGTTGCCCCTGCACCTATCCATGTGCTTTCACCAATTGAAACTGTACCAGCAATGTGTACCCCAACAGATACATGCGCAAATGAACCAATTACACAATCATGGTCAACTGATGAGCATGTGTTAATTATACAACCATCTCCAATCACAACATCCGAATTAATAACAGCTCCCGCCATTATTACATTACCTTTACCGATTTTTACTCTTCTGCTTACAACTGAATTAGGATGAATCAATGAAACAAGACTGTATTTTGCTATTTCATCAAATATTTTATTTCTTATTTTTGGATTTCCTATAGCAACTATAAAATCCCAATCTTGATATTCATCTACATCTGATACTTTGCCCACAACAGAAAAACCCGCACACTCTTTACGATTCTCATCGTCATCCAAAAAAACTATCTGTTGATATCCATTTTTTAATGCTATATCTGCAATTACCTTCCCATGTCCACTTGCACCAATAATAACTAATTTTTTCAATACGGAGCTTTCCATTTAACACTTGCCTCCTTCGGCGTTCCCATAAATTCTTCCATTGTTACCGAAGTAGCAGAACTTATACCATCTCTTCTTAACACTGTCCTTACTGTGTCTATTAGAATTTTTATATCTAAAACTAATGTGACATGTCTTGTATACCATACATCCATGGCAAATCTATCTTCCCATGATAGCGAATTTCTGCCATGAGCCTGAGCATATCCAGTTAGCCCTGGTCTCACATCATGTCTATGATGTTGCTCCTCATTATATCTGGATATATAACTAACCAATAGAGGTCTAGGTCCAACAAACGCCATGTCACCTTTTATTATATTTATCAGCTCTGGTAATTCATCCAGACTTGTCGCCCTCAATATTCGACCGTATTTGTTAAGCCTGACATCATCGGGAAGTAAGTCACCATTCTTATTTCTTCTGTTATCCATTGTACGAAATTTAATTAGATTAAATATTCTTTCATCTTTACCCGGTCTCTTTTGAGTAAAAAATGGATTTCCTTTCATAAAGAAAGCACCAATTACAATTAAAAGCAAAAACAACGGTGACAGAATAATCAACATAAATAAGCTAATTATAAAATCGATTATCCTCTTAAAATACTTCCCATACATTTAACTATCCTCCGATAATACATTATTATCCGATTATTCAAAACAGGCCCTAATAACCTCAATAATCTTCTCCTGCTGCTCCGGTGTCATCTTATTGTCACTTGGCAGACACAGACCACGATTGAATATATCAACACCGACATCCTCAGCACCACCTGCAATATAAGCATTACTTCTTGCTCGTCCGTTGCCATCCTCAACTACAAATCCATTCATTCTGTATATCGGCTGCATATGCATAGGCTTCCATATTGGTCGTCCCTCAGCGTTAATTCCTGCAATAGCCTCCAATATCTCTGTAGGACAGCTCTTTCCATGCTCAGGAACATACGCAACATCCTTCTCACCTCTTACCTGCTTGCACATAGCATCTTCATCGATCAAAAGACAGCTCAACCAGAAGTTCGGCTCACTGTTCTTCCCATCAAACGGATTCATGCTTACAGGAAGCTCCTTTAATCCTTCCTTATATCTCTCATATATAGCCTTCTTCTGTGCCATATGATCCTCTGCATAAGGTAACTGACCTCTGACTATTCCGGCAATAATATTACTCATTCTGTAATTAAATCCCAGTTCTTCATGCTGATACCATGCAGCATTCTCCCTTGACTGTGTTGACCACTTTCTTGCCTTGTTAGCCCATTCCTCATTATCTGTGAGGAGCATTCCACCACTTGAACCCGTTATAAGCTTATTTCCATTCCATGACACTATAGAGGCATCTCCAAATGTTCCTGTCTGTACTCCCTTATATGTGGCACAAAAAGATTCTGCTGCATCCTCAACTATCAATGCACCATGCTTGTCTGCTATTGCGCGAATTCCATCAACCTTTCCGGGCGTACCATACAAATGAGCAACAATAATCAGCCTAACATCAGGATATATTTCAAATGCTTTTTCAAGAGCTTTTGGATCCATATTCCATGTATCACGCTCTGTATCTATGAACACAGCCTCTCCGCCCTCGTATGCCACTGGATTAACTGTAGCATCAAATGTCATATCTGAACAGAACACCTTATGTCCTTCAAGCGAACCGTGCCCAACCTTGGGCTGACCATAAATCTTCTCAGCACACAACTTTATTGCAAGATGAAGTGCTGCTGTGCCGGAAGATAATGCCACTGCATATTTACAGCCAATTTTCTGTGCGGTCATCCTCTCAACTTCGTTGATGTTAGCACCAACAGTTGATACCCAGTTAGTCTGTATTGCCTCATCAACCCATCTCTGCTCTTCGCCATGCATTGTAGGACTTGCAAGCCACACCTTTGATTCAAATGGCTTAAAATCATCTTTTCTTGTAAACATTCTATTTGTTCCTCTTTTCCGGCTTACATGTATTTATAACATCAGCCACTATTTTATCAACATTATGCGTATACTACGACTTATACTGTAAAATATCTCAATCAACTAAGTCTCACTACACTTTATATTGCTTGCTTTCTATTACTGTCCGGATGATAAGTCTTGACAACCCCCGCCACAATCTCCTCAATATTCTCCGTATTGTTATAGCTTGCCTCGGCAAGCATCTCGAGCTGCTTCATAAACTCCTCAATATCAAATGGTATCGGCTTGCCGATATGGATGAGGTCATTCTCCGTCCTCTGGAGTCCCTCCTCAGCCATAAGCTTCTCCTCGTAGAGCTTCTCACCCGGCCTGAGTCCCGAGTATACAATCTTGATATCCACATCAGGTGTATAGCCTGACAGCTTTATGAGATTTCTGGCAAGCAAATCAATCTTCACCGGCTCACCCATATCGAGAACGAAGATATCTCCTCCCTGTGCATACACACCTGCCTGAAGTACAAGACTTACCGCCTCAGGTATGGTCATGAAGTACCTTATGATATCAGGATGTGTTACTGTTACAGGTCCGCCAGCCTCTATCTGCTTCTTGAAAAGCGGAATTACTGAGCCGTTGCTCCCGAGCACATTTCCAAATCGCACAGCAGCATACTGCGTAACATACTTCCTGCCCGCTTCAAGTGGCTGCTCTTTTGTCACTGACATTTCATTTGCCGCCGCAGTCATCTTGAGCACATTTCTGTATGCCACATCATCATTCGTATGTGCATACAACTTCGGGAGTATGTCTGTTCTTCCGTCCCTGCATATCACATTCATGCTCTGTATAACCATCTCGCACAGACGCTTGCTCGCTCCCATAATATTTGTAGGGTTAACCGCCTTGTCCGTGCTGATGAGAACGAAACGCTCCGTATCATACTTCATGGCAGCATATGCTGTCTTGTATGTTCCGATTACATTGTTCTTAATTGCCTCATTTGGACTGTTCTCCATAAGTGGCACATGCTTATGTGCCGCCGCATGGTATACTATCTGAGGTCTGTACTTTGCAAACACACCCTCTATTCTTCTGCTGTCTCTCACAGAACCGATGAGTACCACAAGATTGAGCTCCGGACAATTTTTCCTGAGCTCCTGCTCTATATCATAAGCATTGTTCTCATATATATCGAAGATGATGAGCTGCTTAGGGTGATGTTTAGCCACCTGACGGCACAGCTCGCTTCCTATCGAACCACCACCTCCTGTGACAAGCACAACCTTGCCCTCAATATATGTGCATATCTCATCCATATTGACCTTAATCGGGTCTCTGCCCAGAAGGTCAACCACATCAACCTTCTTCATCTTGCTCAGTGACACATCGCCGTTAGTGAGCTGATATATACCGGGAAGTGACTTAATCTCGCAGCCTGTCTCCTTACATATATTAAGGATTTCCCTTCTCTGCTCTTTATCAGCGGTGGGAAGTGCTACCAGAATCTTGTCAATTCCGTACTTATCCACGTTCTCAAATATGCTGTCACGTCCCCCGACTACAGGAACCCCATCCATATATCGTCCCCACTTATTGGCGTTGTCATCTATCATACAGCACACTCTTGTCTGTGACTCATTGGAGTTCTTTAGCTCACGAAGTATCATCTGTCCGGCAGCTCCGGCTCCGATTATCATGGCATTGTGCTTAATCTTGTCGCGAAGTTCCCTTCTCTGTCGCTCCATGGTTATATATCTGTATGAGAAGCGCACAGCCGTCACAAGACCGAACTGTATGATGGCACCTGTTATATAGTATGATATCGGCATCTTTGCGAAAAGCACCGTTATACCAACTATATGAAATACTGTGGTTATGACACATGCCGCAAATAGTCTATTCAGCTCATTAAAAGAAGCAAACTTCCACAGACTGCTGTACAGTCGCAGCGCATAGAATATACCGATAGTAAACACTGTGTATATCGGAACGAACTTCAAATATGCCATAAAATATTCCGTCGGAATACTCTTATAACTAAATTCGAACCTCATAAACAATGCAAAAAAATATGAAAAATTTATAGCTATTATATCAAATATAATCAGATATATTGCTATAACTTTCCAGTGCGCTATCGTCAACTTCTTTTTCGGGCTGCCCATCTTATTTTACCTCTTAACTCATAATAATTCATACTAAAAACTAACACATATTTATCTAAAATTCAAGTCCTTTCACACTATTCTGTATTCCCATCCTGCATGAGTATACCACTGTAAGTGTCAAAATAGTATTTCACACCATCTATCTCCACATTTCCCTTAGCCATCTCACCATTCTTTGGATTGAAGTAATATGTTCCATTTTCATTTGTATCCCAGCCGTATACCATCTTTCCGTCTGCTCCATATCTCACCCATCGTCCGTCACCGTCCACTCTGTCAGGGAACGTTCCTCCGCCATAGGTGAAGAATACGTCTGTATCCACTGCCTTGGCACCACCATTGCTGTTGTCAAGGAAATACCATCCATCCGTCTCAGGATCATACATCTCCATACCCTGATAATATATATCATCCGGCCTGTAGCCTTGGCGTACTCCGTCCTCATACCAGTAATCAAACTCACCTATGGTATTCCAGCCATCATAGTAAAATACAGGTGCCTCCGCCGTATCGGCATCGTCACGCCTTACATACACTGTATACACTTCCGTCTGCTCATAAGGAATATATAGCAGAGAACTCATGTACACATCCATATTGTAGTCCGACTTCAATATGGCGTACTTCACATTTCTCTTGGTGAAAGCATCCCTTATAAGTTCAACCTTCTCCTGTGTCCCCTCGTTGACAAGTCTGTTTATCGCTGTATCTTCCTCATCCGTATGTACTACACTGTATGCCACTGCTGTCCCTTGATTTCTGAAATAGTCATACAGATTAGTATCACATACTATGGTCATGCGCTCCTTCTCGGACTGTTCAAATGAAAATTCATTCTCTGCCGCAGTCCCACCATTAACCTGTGGAAATTTGAGTGCGCCCGATATAACCATACATACCAGCACTATGGCAATCCCTGCATATTCCCCCCATTTAAGCCTGCCACCTGATGAAAATACCTTGTAAAATTCATACGATGCCATACATGTCACCGGCGCAGCGCACATAAGTACATAATATGTATCAACACCTACAAGAGATGTCACAATTCTTGATACAGCACCATTATAAATAAAAATCAGAGATACTGCTGCTATAACTGCTATTCGTATCCTGTTCTTTCTGTCTGCATCAGCCATTATGGCTGCAAATGACAGAAGCGCAATTATCACTATCGCCTTGTTGTCTCCCTGATATCCAGATAAAGCGTTAAAGAATCCCGACTTTGTACTTATCCCGCCACCTGCCACATACAGTATTGTATATATAGCTACATATATCAACGCCGGTATCACACATACAACAGCACTTCGTATGTACTTTAAATCTCGACCGACAATAAAAAAGGCAATAAAATTCACAATAATCACAGCTGCAACTGCATATACCGACGATATTGATACAGCAATGCTTCCCACAATTACTATTAACATTCTCTTTATGGCATTTTCCTTGTCTTTTCCGCGCCATAGTCCCATCATGGCATAGATAAGTGCCGGTACCACCACATTGGCACCAAATGACTTCTCATCATACGCCCTGCCTATCAGATATCCACCTGCGCTGTTGTCAGAAATCAGAAACAGGCTCATACAAAAATAGATGATAAGAAATCCCACACCTGCCTTGGAATCCGCCTCAAGTACTCTCTTTCCAACACAGTAGACAGCCACCGCGGACATGACAACACCTATTGCGCTCATCACTATATTGGTCATGTCACCTGCCGGCACTCCAAATATAACAGAATAGACGGCAAAGTTCATATAGAACCCTGAGAGAGCCGCCGGCATATCTCTGTATACCGTCTTCATTCCACTGTACGACTCTGTAGAAAACATTCTTCCGGTTTTTACTGCATCCACTATTGCACCGACACTGTATCCGGTATTTCCCATGCTTTTGGATACTATTCCCAATATATAGACTGCCACAACTGCCACTGCAGCTGCAATTCCCAATACAATGCCATTGTTCTGTATGTCCTTGTATATTATCTTAGCTGTGGTCTTCCCTGACTCGCGAAACTTCATGATATACACAGCGATAATTGCCAGAATTGCCATTATCCACAGCACCAGCATAACAGTAAGTCTTCCGCCTATAAGCATCACAGGAAGATATATCACCTCAAAAATGATATAGTAAACAAAAAAACCCATAAGCAAGGTCTTAAACCCCTTGCCCTTTATCTTAAACACTGACTCAGCAATGCAGCCGCACATATAATACAGTGCCAGCTGAAGTGCCATTATGATTATTGCTTTTACCACCGTCATGCTCTCTCCACCGCCTCTCTTTCTGACTTTTCAAGTCTGCTCATGGTAACCACATATCTGTGAAGTGCACCGGCAAGCAAAGTCCAATATGCCACATGCATAATGTTGGCATCTATGGCAGGCTCAAAGTAATAGTACCCTATAAATGTTGCCCATATACCTGCAATGCTAATCTTATATGCTCCTTTTACATTCTTGAGCCTGATAAGCTTCACCACATCAACTATTGTAAGGATACAGAACACAAGAAACAGAACTGTAGGCACGACTCCTCCGCCATTGTACATATCAAGCCATGTATTGTGTATATAAAGATTATCAAACTTCATAAACCTTCCGCCATACCACAACTGCGTGAGCTGACTAAACGCCTGTGCATGGTACTCAAGACGCACATTCTTGAACATTCCTCCATCTCTTAAAAACAGAAAATAGTATATGCTGCTGCTCTGTATATTTCCTATATTCAGCTTACATACCACAAGAAAAGCTGCTAAAAAGAATACGCCTCCGCCTATAATACAAGCC
This sequence comes from Eubacteriales bacterium, assembly GCA_050874385.1. Classification (GTDB taxonomy): domain Bacteria; phylum Bacillota; class Clostridia; order Lachnospirales; family Lachnospiraceae; genus CAG-882. The sequence continues at coordinate 46,840 of JBNMKO010000007.1, read as the reverse complement.
ATAAATATTCTTGCCCATTTTTTCCTGCGGTACACAATGCAGAATACTATAAATTCAGCTATTATTCCAACAGCCGTTGTTCCAACTATCATTCTTGAACCCGAAAATATGTTAAACCACAAACCAACCAGACCAAGTGGTATCACTATGACAGGAAGCCACCACTTTCCAAAAAACAGTGACGGAATAATAAGTGATGCCATCAACATGGCATACATAACATGCTGTGTCGCCGGAATATATTCCCCGCTCCAAAAGTCGTTCCAATATCTTATACCATTAGATATATTTACATCATCCCTAAAATACACATACCCATTGGCTATCGCATGCATATACATTCCGAGTGCACTTATCCATATCACGGTGAACAGCTGTCTGGTACAGCCCTCGATGTCATCCTTATCTATAAGAATCTTTCCCATAATATATGCAAGTCCTGTATCAAGTGCAACACCCTTATACCATCTGTCATGTACAGGGATGAAATGCCTGTACACCATCATATATATCGTGAAAGCCGCAAACAACAACACTGCCCTTATGTCAATCTCCGTTCTCTTTTTGTACAGGATATACCAGAGCCACACTATCATACCCCACATTGGCATGTCATCGTATGTAAAATCAAATATTCTACCCATCATTATAAACATGAGTACTATCATCGCCCACCATATTACCTGCTCTATGATGCTGCGCAGCTTTCCTTCTTCAGTTAATAGTTTCATCATCTTTTCCCTTCATGATTTTTTCTTTGCCATAAGCAGCGGAGCCGTACACATAATATACACTATCGCCCCAATAATTATCTGTATGAATGTTACCACAGGTGTTGCCCTGCCCATCCTGCTTCCGACATACCACACCGCCACTCCCATAATCACAGCCGCGGCAGCATATTTCCATACCTGACCGAATATGTCAGAAAATATCAGCATGGTTCTCGCACACCATGTCTTATACACTGCCACTATGAGCTCGGTTAGCACGGTTCCGGCAACAGCGCCATATATCCCCAGTGGTGGAATGAGTATCACATTTGCCGCCACATTTACAACAGCCGCTATGACAGATGCATAAACCAGCTCCTTATCCCTCTTCATAGGCACAAGACACTGGCTTGTCACCACTCCTGACCACGCAATGAGCAATATAATAACTATGAGCAGCCTCGTCACAGGTATGCACATCAGAAACTCATCCGAATAATACCACGGAATAAGCATATCTGCTATCGCCGCTATTCCCATACATACAGGAAGCGCTATATACATTGTCACATTCATGGTCTCAGATGCTGCACGTCTTCCTCCTTCAATATCGTTTCCTGCAAGAAGTCGTGCGATTCGCGGCAGCATAACCGCGGTGAGAGCCGTCACAATACCGTATGGCAGTTTCGCAAGATTTTCTGAATAAGTGTATATTCCCACAGATGACATGTCAAGCATATTGCCCAGCATAAGCTTATCTATATTGATATATATGTTAACCCCTGCTATTGAAAAAAACAAGGCTAATATAGGCCTTGCATGTTCTTTAAGGCTCTTTTTTACCATTACATATATATTGTTTTTTTTCTTATACACGTTCTCCGCACCGGACAGAAACCTTATAGTCCCGGGCCACAGTACAAGCTGTGATACAAGTGTGGTCCCGCTCATCAACAGACAGTACACCGGGAGACTCTTTTCGTCCCTGACAAAAACAAAAATAAGCACTACTGTGAGTAGCTTTATAAACATGTTTCTTATAACCACCTTTTTGAACTGCTCAAGTCCATAATACAGCCATGTGATATCCAACATGTATGCCGGCAGGAACATAAATTGACATATAAGCAATGTTCTTATTTCTCCATCGAGCACTGTAAATAAAATATATGCGGCTATTGTAACTATCGACGCACAAAGCTGCACTGTATATATTTCCCTGAACTTCTGCGCAAGCTTGCGGCTGTCGTCCCTGACCGCCGCGCATTCCCTGCTACCGTAATTCTCAATTCCAAGTATGCAGCACATTGTAAAGTATGACACGATAGTGTACACATATTGGTACGTTCCCACGCCTTCCGCCCCAAGTCTTCTTGACAGATAAGGGGTCGTTATAATAGGCAGAAGAAGTGACATCATCTGATATGCCAGATTGAATATGAAATTCTCTATTACTTTACTGTCTCTCATGCCTTTTTCTCTCTCATAGCCGACTTAATTCTCCTCACAGTCACACTTGCACATTCTCTCACTGATACATACCCATGCAGCATCACGGTCTTAAATTTCTCAACGCCTTTGATATCACCGATATGTTCATTCCATATCTGCCTTAATACATCACGATGAGTCATAAGTTTCGCGGATGACAATCCCTTGTCCGACATCCTGTAGCATGTGCCATACCGCCTTGTGCAAAAGAATCTATGTGAAAGGCTGAGCCTTATAAGGAGCTCCAAGTCCTCATACAGCCTCATATCCTCCCTGTACATACCGGCATCTATTATTAGCTGCCTTTTTATACAATAGTCCCTTGGAAATGCTGAAGGTCTGTACCACGCGATAAGTCTTGATGTCAGTCTTCCTTCAGCGTAATCATCCGGTTCCATAAATTTCTGGTGCACCTTACTGCCATCGGATGACACAGTGTCTATATATGAATATGCAATTACATCCTCGCCCTTGCTTCGATATTGCTCTATAAGTTCCATCTCTGACTCAAGCTTGCCATCGTCATGATAGTAGTCATCACCATCAAGTGTCGTGACATACTCAGTGTGTGCCTCCATAATTCCCCTATTTCTTCCGACAGACGGTCCCGAATTATGTTCATTCCGGATAAGTCTTATGCTATTATTTTCCTCCAATAACTTTCTTACAATATCCACTGTGCGGTCCGCTGAACAGTCATCAACCACAATTATCTCCTGCGGGGTAAGTGTCTGACTTAGTATACTTCTCAAACACTGCTCAATATATCTCTCATTGTTATAGCATGTGACAACCACCGTAAGTTCCATCATATCATATCTCCCGTAAACTCATCTATATGTACTTTTATCCAGTCATCATCCCTGTCCCACCATCTCTCCTGCATAAGCTGTGCCACCTTATCAGAGGTAAATCTCATTCTGATATGTTTAGCCGGGACTCCTCCTACAATCTCATATGGCTCCACATTCTTTGTCACAACAGCACCCGCTGCAATCACAGCTCCATCACCTATTGTTATTCCTTCCATCAATGTGGCACCTGTTCCTATCCATACATCATTTCCTATGACCACAAGCCTATCCTTACCTTCTATGTCCTTCACATACCTATGAGACATAAATGTATCACAAGCCACATAAGAGTGGCCTGTTACAGGACGCTGCATAAAAAACACGGGATGTGTTGACTTTCTGTATAACGGATGGTTTCCCTCCGCCACACACACATGTGCACCTATTGATGTATATCGGCCTATTTGGCAATTTACAAGACTTGTATCATTCGCCACATATGAATACCTGCCAATGTAACTTCCCTTGAGCGACGAATTCTTTCCCATATAATTGCAGCCTTCGAAAACGGTCTCCCTGTCTATCCTGGCTCCGACATCAAATCGCACATTTCCCCACAGCTTCAGTCTATATAGTGGTTCTCCAAGCCTTCCAATAATCTTCTTTCCAATCCCCATGCCATCAATTACCTTCTTAATATTTTTTCCCTCGCAAATGTGCGCAGCTTCTCGCTTTTCTTTATCATATTTAGCAACCTGCCTCGAACCGGATACATCCGTTCAATATATCTGTCAACTTCTTTTCTAAGGTCATTTCTGTTGTCCATCTCTGTGCTCATTCCCGTTCTGTCATATACCACCACAGTTCTTTGCATATATCTGAACATTGCCCCTGCCCGTATACACTCAGATATCCACTTTCTATCCGCCACATATCTGTATGATAAATCAAACGGATGCTCTACAAGATATTTTTTCGATGAAAATATTGCCTGATGACATATTGTATTGCTAAAAAGCATAAATGTTGAATTGACCACCTGATGTCCATAACTCACAAGATTATTCTGTTCTTTGGCTCCATCGTAATAATCGCCATATATAATATCACACCTGCTGCCATTTGCATAATATTCTTCTATATGTTTTACTGTATCTGAGATAACTTCTCTGTCAGCGAACTGGTCTCCCGCATTCAGGAAAACAACATAATCTCCATTGCACAGAGTCACACCTTTGTTCATGGCATCGTATATTCCTTCGTCCGGCTCGCTTACAACCCGTATAAAATCATACTTATCCTTGTATGAACAAGCAAGTTCATAAGTCCCATCATCTGATACTCCATCAATTATGAGATATTCTATATTGCTATAACTCTGGCATACGACCGAATTCATCGTAGATGTCAACTGCTGTTTTGCATTATAGCACACTGTAATGACAGATACTTTCATTGTAGATTTTTTTTCATAAATTTTTTTATCAACTTTTTCATTCATTTTTCACAATCTTCTTCAACTACTCTATTTTATGCCCATTTTTTCCTATGGTTTTATTTTTGATTGTTATATTGTCTTTTATGATTTCTTTATTTCCATATTCCTATCTTCTGCGGTTTTTAATGCTGTATGCCATGCTGACAACTCCATGACCCATATATGACAGCACCAGCGCAGCCTTGTTGGCTCTTCTGACCTTCTTGTCGGCAAGGACTTTTGTGCCATATTTTCTTATGTTGTTTCTCACCTCATCATAATGTGGCACAGTTTTTCCCGGCATCTTAATGTACACATATATATTTGCCCAGACAAATCGGGATATCGCTGCATTTATAAGCTCTGGGTAGTTCTCGCCAACCCATCGCATAAGCTCATCCGTCACCTTGACATACTGATATGTACGCTCACTGTACTCTGCTCTCATCGTGCTTCCCTCGCGCATAAAGTACGCATAAGTGACATCCATGCTCCATGCTATCCTATCTGCATTATTGATAACCTTCGGAATGGCTATGGTATCCTCATAAAAAGTTCCCTCCGGAAATCTTACATTATCAAAAAGACTTCTTTTATACAGCTTACATACAGGCCCTGAATTAATATGCCTCTGATATAGTATATCCTCCATAGCCTGCGTTCTGTCAAAACACAGCTCCTCATCCGAATAATCTGGGGTAAAATTACGGCTGGATGTCTCAATATAACCGCACGCTGACATATCAGCATCATATTTTTTTATAAGTCTGTACAGTCTGTAAACATGGTCAAAGCTTATTATATCATCCCCATCAACAAACAGGAGATATTCACCATCGGCAGCAGCTATACCTGTATTCCTCGCCGCCGACGGTCCTCTGTTATGCGTGTGAATAACCTTAATTCTATTGCAATTGTGGTTAGCATAATCATCGCATATATTTCCGCTCCCATCGGTTGAACCATCATCAACAAGTATCAATTCTATATTTTCATAATTCTGTCCCAATATTGACTCTATACATTCTGTGATGTAATCACGGGTATTATATACAGGAACTACAATACTTATCTTTTCCTGTGTGTTTCCTTCCATACCTACACAACCTGCACATTTAAGAATACATTCTGCCAGAGCATCGGAATTGCTCATAGGTACATAGTATATGCCATCATCATTCCCATTGTAAAGTTCATGGTTTGCACAGCCGTCACCCAATATCATGCTTTTTCCCATGGCTCTGTATATATATGCTTTTCCCGGTATGGTTCTTCTTGCTTTATCCACATGTCCATTGAAATGCCCCGCCAGACATATATCTGCCATTGCAATATACCTTGCAAGTTCATTTTGTGGCAGCCACTCAATATACTCCACATTCTTTCCCATCGGCTTTTCATATTTTCCTGATACAGGCCCTATAATATAAAAATACAGTTCATCATAGCCACTCAGCTTTTTTACAGCTTCAAGCACTATATCAACGCCCTGAAGCGGAAGTATCGAACCAAAATAAAGGCACACATACTTGTCCTTTACCCTATCAGTTTTTTTAATCTGCATTGGATAATACACTGAGCTATCCGCTTTGAGATACAGCACCTCCATTTTATCAAGCGCTGCATTTATCTCCTGCGTGCCATGACAAAATTCCTTTGCAAAATATTCCCTGTCCGCCCTGGTGTCCGTTATTATCCTATCAGCATACTTTATAGTCACCTCGTCAACATGTCTTGCAATCCTTGCAATAACGTTATCCGCTCCAACCGTGTGCCTGTCATTTACCAGAGTATCATACACTGAGATAAAAAAATCCACCGTCAGCTTCTTCCCCGCAAATTTCCTGCGAAACAGCGGCACAATAAGCTGTGGCGAAAATCCAACAAACACCTCATCATAATCTTTGATTGAATGACATATCAACCATAAATATACACGAAAAAGACGCTCAGGATATCCTCCTTTTGCCAAGCCGACAACCTTAACCTCATTGCCGGCCGCGCAAAGCATCTGAATTTCCTGAACGTTTCTTATATAATCAGTATTTTTCGTAGTTATAAATAAAATTTTCATTTATTGTGTTCCTCGGAGTCAGTATCCATGTCTTTATTATCATTCTGTTCCGGCATTGAAAATTCAAGCTTCTTTACCCTATATTGTATATCCTCCAATAACTTGCGATTAACAGATATAATATCCGCCTGCATTCCCATCATAAAACTTTGAACCGCAATAATGAGCAGCAAAATGGCAAGTATAACTGACTGTACATGTCCCCCTCCCTGACCTATAGACATGTATACAAGGTATCTTATGGCAAGTGCCAGACCGGGGATTGCAAAAACCACAGATATGATGGTAAACGCATTGAGTGGCTTATACATAAGAAATGCCCTGAGTATAGTTACCATCGACTTCTTTACATAGCCAAACATAGAGTGAAACAGTCTTGACTTTCTAAGTTCCGGATTAGTTCTTATTGGAACCGATGTGATTGCCATCTTGTTGCGCCCTGCCTGAACTATTGTCTCAAGTGTATATGTATATTCATTATATACATTAAGGCGCATGGCAGCCTTTCTGCTGTATGCCCTAAACCCACTCGGTGCATCCGGAATATCCGTGTTAGAAGCCTTTCTTACCACCCAGCTTCCAAAATGCTGAAGCTTTTTTTTCAGTGGTGAAAAATGCTCTGTCTCATCTATTGGTCTTTCACCGATAACTATATCTGCTTTCTTATCAATTATCGGTCTGACAATCTTCTCTATGTCGTCAGCACAATACTGATTATCAGCATCCGTATTCACTATGATATCAGCACCATTGCGAAGCGCAAGGTCTATTCCTGCAAGAAATCCGCGGGCAAGTCCAAGGTTCCTTTTAAAGTGAACCACATAGTCAACTCCCCACTCCCTTGCTATCTCCTCTGTTCTATCCTGACTTCCATCATTTATTATAAGATATTCTATCTTGTCAATTCCGTCTATATGCTTAGGAAGTGCATCCAATGCTATTGTCAGAGTCTCCTCCTCATTATAACATGGTATCTGTATAATAAGTTTCATACCTTTTCCTGCTCTCCTTTTATAGTACAAGTACAATCGCAAATAATACTTTTAAGACTTATATTTTATAATTATACTTTAAAACAACCCAATATTCAATCTCTATTGCTGCAACAAGCGATATTTAATACTATCAACCCTTATATATGCACACCCTTGTGCATAAAATCTTATCTCAACACCGCTTTGTGCCTCATCACATACCAGCTGTGATGTTATATGATATATGCCTTTATTCTGTTCAAGTTCATCATCAGAATTTACAGTGAGCAGATTTGTAAAGAACACGCCTTCTCCATAATCATAAGACGCATCCGCATATCCCACCGTCAAAGGATATGTTTTCTCTGATTTCTTTTTGCCACCAGCATATAACAGGGCATCTTTTTCATCATCGAACTCCACATACACATCCATATCCACCTGATATGTTCCGGGAGAAAGGCATAAATCCTGTGCATATACTACAAATCCCTGTTCATAATCCGAATCAAACAATTCCGCATCACTTCTACTTCTTGTAGCGCTTCCAGACATAATTCCCTCAATTTCATAATATTCACTGGAATTATAACTATCACAGAACTTCTCTAAATCTGAATCTTTTGGCACCATAATCACCATTCCATACCATTGAGCCACTATTGTATATTTTTCCATATCAATTCCATCTATATGATATTGAATGAGTATATAATTGTCCGGCATCAATTCAGAATTATTGGCCTGATTCTGACTTATATAATTTATAGTATCATTTTTTCTTAAAAATTGCAGGTGGAATATCCTGTATATATAATTATATTCTTCCTCTTCATCACTTACTGTATAGTAGATCGGAATATTATCCATGCCTGTCATTGTCTCAACTTTATCTATATAATTGTCAACTTTCTGCATCTGATTTATATACTGATGAGTTACCAATATTCCCTTATCAAGAACACTATACCCACATACACCCCAGTATCCAAGCATCACAACTGCAAACATTATCCACAGTGCTGCTTTTTTATACCTCATTGCAACATATCCAAAAAAGCTCAAAATTATTCCTGTAACAATTGCCCCATATACTATAAATGCATCTACAGGCTTACCCTTGTAAAACAAACTAACTCCTGTACTCATAAAGCTTGCAAAACTAGAATTTTGAACCATAAGCACATCAGCAGCAATGCCTATTGACATTAACACCAGCATATATACTACATATGTCTGCCACCTCGGTCTCTTCTTCATCATATACAATACGCCGAACAACAAAAGTACCCCTGCAACCGGCTCTATGTATCTTCCATATACTACATTATCAATTCGTCCACCCTGACCATTCATAAATATACAGTTGATTCCCATAAGTCCCAGAAGCGACAGGAGCATATATATATAAGCCGGCATCATACGGCACGTTTTTTTGTATGCTTCATTATTTTGTACACTTATTCTATGGCTCTTTGTACATAAAATAACTTTTAAAATAATCCCAATAGCACCCACAAAAGCCCAAAATATCACCGAACCACTTGCAACAAAAAGGTAAAAAAACTTTCCACATACATGACAGAATAAATTTATAATCCCATCCAACGATAAGAGAGCAGCAATTTTTCCTACTTGCCCTGAAAAATTATTTACAGATATCCTGTCCTCCGGCTGTGAGCTCCATAACGATGCCGTCAGACTTTTTTTTACTGCAAAGAAAACAATAGCAAATATAACTACTATTGATATGACAATAACGACTGAAGCTATCTTTTTTATATATGTTGTTTTGCAATCTTTCCCTGTCTCATCTCCTTGGAGTGACTGTCTGCGAAAATTAACATGATATACAATGGATTTTATCGCCATCCCCGCCACCGTCATCCCTGCCGCAATAAGCACACCGAGCATTCTCTGGTGAATGATATACATATAAACAACCTCAACGCCAAACGCGGCGAGAACGAATATATTTTTGCTCTCGCAGTAGCGAAGAAGTGTGTAAAATGACAGCCAGAACATAAAGTACAGCAGAGCCTCACTCCATGCTATGTTGACCTGAACCACATTGTTGCAATATAATGCGATAACACCACATATTATTACCACAACAAGCTTTCTTCTATATATTACTGCCGTTACATCGTTTTTTTTGTCCGTGGAAGTTATTCCAAAGTTCAAACTCATGGCATCAGCAAGTCTGAAACCACATGCACATGAAATAAAGTATGCCCCTATATAGAGCAGTGCATTCAGACATATAGCCGCCTTGTACATAAGCACAGAGTCCTTAAATATCCAAAAAAGCGGCATAAGAATAATACTATATCCATAAGAATAATAGAGCGACAAACCTGAAAGCCCCGACCAGTCATATCCGGCAAATGTGGCGGCAGTCATCCAGTATCCATACTCATCCGGAAGCACAAATATCATATTTATTTTTCCAAGATTTCTGAGATAATATAATGCCATAAATACGGGTATGACAAACATTAAAACCCGGTATAATGCCTTTTTTTCTGTTCTGTTCATGCTCTACCTCTTTACAGCCTGTTCACAGCCTTATATATCATGGATGCTGCCTTGTACATTCCCATTTTGGTTCTGCGAAGCAGTGTGACACAGATATTGCGGTTCCCATTGTAAATATCCGGCGATTTCTCAAGGAGCCATCCGTCAAACTCTGCAAGCTCCTTCTTATGCACAGCGTCATCATAGCTCATCATGACCGAGTAGACTCCCGATATAAAATAGGCTATCTTTCTGGCTATGAAATTCTTCTTAGGCTCACTCATATCCCACGCGACATCCTCATAGAATCCTATAAGATAATTTACAACTGCAATATACTGATTATGATTTTTTCGTCTGCTCTCTATCGACACACTCTGCCCATTTCTTCCCACAAGGTACTGATACACCACAAGGTCAAGATACACTATGGTATTTGCATAGGCAATCGAATATATGACATACTCGTTATCAACATAGAAAAGATGCTCATGGCAGCTCACGTTGTTCGTTCTTAAAAGCTCTGTGCTTATACAGCAGTTGTGCATCTCGATATTCTTAATCTTGTCAGCACATTTGTCAAACTGGACTATTTTATTTTTCTCAACTCCCGATATGCTCTCGCATCCTACATCCTTGCCGTCAGGTGTGATACGCCTCGCATCGGTAAATACCATATCCACATCATGCTTTTCAAGATAATCCACAAGCTTTATAAAGCTGTCGGTATTCACATAATCATCGGCATCACAAATCATAAAATACTTTCCTCTGGCATTCTCTATCCCCGAATTGACGGCGGAGCCATGTCCCCCGTTTTCCTTGTGGACAACATTTATAATATCAGGATATCTCCTGCTAAGTTCGTCCGCAATCCCAGGCGTATCATCCGTAGAACCGTCATCAACAATTATAACTTCAACTTTTCCCCCAGCGCCTTCATATAAAAAAGTGGGTATATTCTGCCACAAAAAGCTCTGCGCATTGTACGAAGGCACTGCAACTGTAAGTACACACATAATCATTTTCTCCCTTCAAGCTTATTTGATTATATACTACATACACCTTTTTTTCAAACATTTAGTTGCGTTGTTACACATCTTCTCTTACAATAATATAATACAATATTGAAAGGACTTTCTTTATGAAAATTCAACCCTTGCTTTTTCCTTCTAAAGATATATGTGATATAGAACAGATGTACTTTCGTCGTAATGGCAATTTACTGTCACTTGAAACATATTTTAATGCCTTCTCCATCGGCAAATGGCATCATTACACCTCAATAGATAACCTTACCATGTGCATCCGCACACAGCACGACATATCCATCCGTTGTTTTAACAGTGTGGGAATCACGCTTGATGGATGCAACAGATTTGCCGATGTGCAAACTCCGGTCGACATGTCCGCTTATGTCCGTGTCACAAGACAGGAAATTCCGGTAAATATCACCCACACAGGGGACATTTACTACATCAATTTTCCTGATACTTCACCTGATAAAATGCCACTTGATGGTATATTGTACGCAGAAATGACATTTCCTTTTGACATCAGTGGTTGGGATATTGACAAACTTATTGACGGATGGTATGAGACTGACTCAATTCCTGTCAATGAGCCTGATATCGCACTTGGCATCTGTACCTACAAACGCGAAAAATTTCTTTTACGCAATATAAATGCTATTATATCGGATATCATATCAAATCCTGACAGTCCGATGTATGGAAAACTGGATGTGTATATTTCTGACAATGCCGGAACGATAACACCGGATTTCTTTCAGTTTACAAGTACGCATGTTTCTGACAGTATACACATATTTTCCAACAAAAACACCGGTGGTGCGGGCGGCTTTACACGAACCATGTTGGAGGCAGTCATAGATGAAAAAGAGCGGCATTTTACGCATCTTCTCCTAATGGATGATGATATCATACTTGACACAGCAGTAATCGAGCGCACATATTTACTTTTGGCATACCTAAAAGAAGAATTTCAGTCAAACATGCTTGGCGCATCCATGCTCGACCTTGACAGAAAATATCTCCAGATTGAAAAAGGTGCGCGCATAGATTCCTATGCTTACACCTTCTATCACAAGTTTTTTGACCTTAGAACCGCCGACCTTGTGAGCGCCAACGAATATATGGAAAATGCAGCCTACTCAGGATGGTGGTACTGCTGTATTCCAACTACCCACATCCGTCCGGACAATCTGCCGCTTCCCATGTTTCTCCACTATGACGATGTAGAGTATGGCACGCGCACAGACATATCCCCTATACTTCTAAACGGAATTTGCGTGTGGCATCCGCCCGCTGTGTCTAAGGGCGCTGCAAGCATTGAGTACTATGATATCCGCAATGCCCTTATATTTCAGGCTGCGGATAAAAAGCGCAATATCGATGCGCTCCACACGCTTCTTCACATAAGCTTTTTAAGTGTAGGCGAGCTTGTGCGCTACCGCTACAATGTATCGGATGCAAGGCTTATGGGATATGAGGACTTTCACAAAGGCCCCGACTATCTTATGCAGACCGACCCTACAAAAAAACATGCCTCCCTTGGCAGTCTCAACTATCAATTTATATCGCCGGAGGAGGCAGGGATTAATGCTGTGGATATCGAGCGGCTACTAAAAAAAGCCGCCGCCAATTTGGATAGCGCAGATAACAAGGCAATTCCATCAGTCAAGACCACCCTTCTTAAATATCTCCTCTGTATTTTGTGTCATATCCTTCCTCCGTTAGGCGGCACTAAAATATGCAATGCGGACACACCATGGCTGCCATACTTTGCGCGCCGCGTATACGTTTACAGCCCATCCCTAAAAAAGGGCTATATTGTCACAAGAAGCTACAGACGTTTTTTTTCCGGCATAGGACGTTATCTTCGAGCATCTTTTCATATCCTAAAGAACTTTAAAAAGGATACTGCGGGTTGGAGCAACAAAATTCCATACATTACCTCTCAAGAATTTTGGGAAAAATATTTAAAGCTGTGAGCAAAGCCCACAGCTTTAGATATCTTGTAAATGTTCACATACAAATAAAATTTACATACTTTATACACTATCACAGATTTGTAATATTATTACTGTCTCTATTGCGCTTTTTCATAACAACCACATAGGCGGCCCAACCAAGCACTCCTACAATACTTAACACAATTCCGTACTTAAGTGGCTTGTATTCATAGTCAAATCTTATATTATTCATGCCCTGACTTACCTTGACAGCCATAAGACCATTGATATTTAGTATCTGGGTTTCACTGCCATTTACAGTCGCCTTCCATGACTTGTCATAAGGGACGGCAAAGAATGCATACTTATCACCATCTGCTGTTATGGTTGACTCAAAGTAATTCTTACCATAATTAAATCTCTCTGAACACTCGGCTTTATGTTCCTTAGCATATTCCTGCACATCCTCATATACTATTCCTCCATCCTCAAAAGGATCGTATTTTTTCAGATAATTACTTACAATCCCCTCATCTTCATCCTCAATGACAAGCGCTTTGAGCATAATCGCAGGTTTAAGCCTGTCGTCCCCACTGTCAAATGTGCTTCTTGTAATGTACATATTATATGTGAAACCTAGCGGAAGTGCATTTTCATTCTCATATAGCTTCAACGTCTGACCTGTGCTTGTGGTGTAATCACGCACATAAGTATAGTTTGGCTGGTCAATATATGATATCACATACCTTGCCCCAAGAAGCTCTCTTATACCATCCGGACCTGCATTTGTCCATGTAGCTCTTCCTAGCCCTATTGCATCATAGTACTCCCCTATGGAGGAATGTACCGTACTGCAGAAAGAATTAATTGATGGAAGCTGATTTGTCATCGCAAGATTATAATATGTATGACCTATGCCCTCATCAAAATAATACCTGTACGGAAGGATGTCCACATCAAGCTCATTTGGTATCTCCGTGAGATACGCATATACATTCTCACCATAAGATGCCCCATAAGTCTTAAAATCCTGATTTGTGTTGTCCGTTGCCTGCTGATACTCCCTCACAGTCACTCCAAGTGTCATCGCTGATACAACGACTGCCACCGCAATATATACCCTTTGCATGGTGGCTGACCGTTTTTTCATAAAATAAGGCAGTGCAATGACAAACACAGGACCACATACTCCAAGCAGAAATGACGTGACAAACAAATACTTCTTGTATATTCCTATCACCCCATCCTCCCTATTCATTGCGACTACCATGACAATGAAACACAAAAGAAGTACTCCTGACACAATTGCTGCTTTCTTTATCTTATACTCTTTGCGGTTCTCGATAACTTTCGCTGTCGCAAGCGCCATAAATAATATCAACATAAAATACCATCTACGGTATGACTCAACTGAAAGGAAAGAAAAAACACTGTTCAATACCGGGATGACTGCACAGACAAATCCCACCTTGAGAATATTAGACAGCCAGTCTTTCTTAGATATCACATAGGCAATGACAAACAACGCACCAAAAAGCGGAAGATATGCCGCATTGGTCATCCAGTCCGAATATTGTACGCTTACCAGTGCATTCATTGTCTCTCCCGGAAGGAATAACGCCTTGATAAGCATAAGCCAGTTTTTAGTCGACATTGTGAACCAGTCTGTCACTGATATATGCTGTGATATTCTGCTGTTGCTCATCGTTCCGTTAACCGACGGAAGTAAAAGTATTCCTGCCATGGCAACGCCAATCACACCCTCAAGCATACACATAAGAACAGGCTGGACAATATTCCAAATATTATACGATGTCTTTTTCCCTGCTGCCGGATTACTTCCTGTATTTACACTTACATTTTTTCTCTGTTCCCATATCTGTGCTATCTGCGGTGCAAGATACTTCACCACATAGAATATAACTACAAATATTACCTCAGCATAGAAAAACACATAGTTGCACAGCGCATTCACCACAACGCCAAACGCCAGCCAGCCATGTTTTTTATCCTCGATAAGCTTCTCCACTCCGATTAACAGAAGTGGAAAGAACGCGACAGGATCCTGAAAGTGATAGAACACAACACTGGTGCACTGAAAACCTGAAAATGCATACAACACCGATGCCAATATGACAAGATTTTTACTTTTTAAATGTCTATTAAAATATACTGACGAAATCATTCCCGCCACAGCAAATTTAAGTATGATGACAGGCCCTAAAAGCTTAGGCACCATTGATGCCGGAAACAACAGTGTAATCCAGAGAAATGGACTTCCCAGACTGTAGAAACTGAATGTCTCAATAAAATTGCTTCCTATGTCGATGCCCCAGTTCCACAAAATATTTCCTGATTTTATCGCCTTGTTCATTAATATATTATATGATATTTCTTCTGCCGAAAAATCGTGTGACATTGCCATATAACCATTATTTTTTATAATAATGGGCAATATCGCTGCTGTCGCAGTCAAAAGACTTACTATAAATGCACATAACCAGTACGGTATTCCCGTTCCGCTTCTATTTTTTCTTCCAATTTCCATTTAAACCTCCACTTGGTATATAATAATTACAATTAGTATATTACATTAAAGCCAAAAAGAAAAGCTTACTTTTCTTTATTGAGTTCAATTATATACTATGTTAAAATAATAGAAAATTGATTTATGAGAGGATATATTATGTGTAATACACCTGCCGCCGGCACTGCATCCGGCACCACGAAAAAAAGACTTGTATGGCTTGATATTGCCAAGGCTATCGCCATATTTGCCATGATTGAAGGCCATACGGCTCCCGGAGGAATGCTCCGCAACTTCATTTACTCATTTCACATGCCACTATTTTTTATAGCAACAGGATTTACCTCCCACCCTGCAACAAATTGGAAGGATTTTTTCAAATCACTCAAAAAGGACTTTTTAAGAATACTGCTTCCAGCTGTTGCAATACAGACATTGAATGGTCTGTTGTCGTTTTTAATTTATAATGAAAGCGCAGCCGCAAGCATCCATCTTCGCATTGAACAGATGTTGTGGTCATCCGCATTTGATATATATGGCCACTCATGCGTTGGAATGATATGGTTCCTTGTAGCGTTGTTTTGGACTAAAACCTTGTACAACCTTGTATTTTTGGTATTCCCAAGCAAGTACAACGGAACTGTTTTTCTTGCGCTTTCTCTTATAGGCAAGACATTGGCACTTAAACAGACCTATCTTCCTCAATCATGGGATATATGTTTTGTAGCTGTATTATTTATCTACATAGGATATGCGTTCAAGAAGATATATCCATTATTTGAAAAACATCAGGCAATTATTACCGTTATATGCTTCTGTTTCTGGATATTCTGCTGGGAAAAGGGCATAGCAATAGACCTTGGCGGAAGAGCTTATGCAGAATTCATACCATGTATCCTTACTGCAGTGTGCGGCTGTATATCTGTCTTCACATTTTCGCAGGCACTTGAAAGCTGCCGCCCCGTAGCTGTTGTACTAAGTGCAATGGGAAAGCATACCCTCACCATCTTATGTGTATCTTTCCTTGATTGGATAGCACTATCATTCTGGGCAAGCAGAGGTTATGGCTTTGCTTACATTGCACGTCCTGCAATTGTTCTATCAGTTTCCTTTATTGTAGTCATGCTTATGACTCTTGGTAAAAAGCTTATTGCACAATTAAAAAACAATAACTAATTGTCTTTTTACAAAACAATTTTTAGCATAACATTATAAAAATAAAAAGAAGTAAAATCATAAGTTTTCTGCTAAACTTAGATTTTACTTCTTTCATTATAAATACTATTAGTACGGTGAATTACATACTATTCAAGTCTTGTTCCAATTCCCGTATCAGGATCAAAATACCAGTGCTCACCGTTAATAGTATCTTCTCCCTTCGCCATAGCTCCGGTTACAGGGTCAAAATACCATGAATTTCCATTGTCTACCTGCCATCCTTTAAGCATCTTTCCCCAAGGGTCATAACGAACCCATTTTCCTGTTCCATCCTCTCTGTCAGCATACTTTCCTGCATAAGATTCCTGATATACATCCTTGCCTGCTGCGATTGCACCTTGCTGAACATTGTCCAGCCAGTACCATGCATCCGTAAGTTTGTCATATATCTCTTTTCCTCTGTATGTAGCATCGTAAGGCTTGTACCCCTGTCTTATTCCCTTCTCATACCAATACTTGGTACTTCCATCCTCTGAGAACAGCCATCCTTCCATAGCCTCACCTGTGTTCTTGTCTGATGTATACAGCTCTCCGTCAATTATTGTATCTCCAAGGACAAGAAGACCCGTTGTCTGGTCATAGTAAGCAAGCTTGGTTGTTCCATCTTCCTTAGGGACTTCAACAAACCCCTTTTCCATCTCACCTGTAATAGGGTCAAAATACCACCAACCCCACTCAGCATCTTCAGGAGCTCCTTCTATCGCACGATGGTCCTCCCCTTTTATCATATGTCCCTTCTCGTCATAACGAACCCATTTTCCATTCTCACGATTCTCATTGCTTTCAGGAACATATACATCCTTGCTCTTTGCCATTGTTCCATCAGCATCAAACCAATACCAGTAGTATTCTCCATCCTCAAGAATTGCCACCTGCTTATCCTTTGCAAGTACACCATCTTCATAGTAATACTTGTTTCCATTTCCATAAAACCATCCATCAAGCTCAAGGGCTGCCGGCTTGTCAACATTGGTGTCGTATGTCCATCCTGCTGCCTTATAACGCTCCATAATAAGTTTGATTGCATTTTTATCTGTAATTGTCCTCACTGAACCATGTCTGGTAGGAATTGAATTACCATTCACATCAATGGCTACAATCGGCTGATTTTCTGTCCAAGGATCCGATAATCCTTCTGAACGCGCAACATTAATACCTGTAACTCCATCTACAAGACCAAGCTTATCTGTATAATAGTAATATACACCATTATACTTTGTCATACATGGTCCCTCATAGTTAGTTACAACGTCGCTGTTAACGAGTGTCCAATTATCCGGATTTTGTACGCTCTCAAGACTGAGCTCATCTATACTCCAGATTTCACAAGTTACACCTTCTCTCTTTATAGCAAGGTAATATTTCCCATTTTCCTTATAGAGAGAACCATCAATTCTGTTGTCACAGTCATCTGGAAGATTAATCGGTACCGCATCACTGTATGTTACAATAGGTGATTTACCCTTATTGTCTCTTGTATCAGGAACATCACAACCAGGAGTAAGTCCATCAACTTTTACAAGATAACAGCTCTCCTTATCAAGTGTAGCGTGCTCTCCATGCCACTGTGCATAGTAACCCATGGTTACAACCATCCATACGGTTCCATCATCATCAAGCATTATATCCGGACTTCCTGAATCGAACTCTGTATTTGTTCTTGTTCCATCAGCTGCAAAAGGCAATTTGCCTACAGGCTTAATATTCTCAGCACTTCCACTATTAGGGAAACTCCAATTTACAAGGTCCTTGGAATATCCAAGCATTGGAGTAAATCTCTGTTCTCCGTTAATCTTCTGATCATAGCCTGTTACAGTCCAAAAATATCCGTCCTTGTATATAAGACCAGGATCATGTACACAGCCTACATACCATGTATCCTCTCCAACTCTGTCTGCCCTTGGTGAAAGATGTGGGCTCTCCGTACACCAATAATCAGCTAAGTCATTCGGTGCATGGTCAGTGTATGCCTCGCCTATTTTTTTAAATGTCATACCATCAAAGGAAACATACAATGTATCCGTCATATCCTCCTCACTGTTAAAAAATATTCCCAGCAAAAGTTCATCCGGATACTGCTCCTCCTGAGCCTGAGCAGTAATTGTACCTGATACTACCATTGTAGCTACAGCAGCTGTTGTTAATCCAGCCCGCATAAAGCGTCTAAATTTACTGCTAAATTTGTTTTTGAACATTCCTATCTCCTCCTATTCCTCCATTTGTTATTCTTGTATATATTCAGCAGGGTATACCATAACTCCATTATTGGTATTCGACAAGTCGATACCTCTGCTGCTTATATCTGACATATTATTTGATGTAGCATTGAACCTTTCCGACAGGCTCTCCATCGACCAGAACACTGCATCCATAATCACATTGTCGTAAAAATCATTGATGTAGCACTCCTCTGCAATAAATATTCCGGCATAATGCTCACCTGTTATAATATTTCTGCAGATTATATTCTCATAACATGCAGCAAAGTCAAGCATTACCGTCTCATAGTCCGGCTTTGCAGCGTAACCTAACTCAACTCCAAAGAAGTGGAACTGCTCGCTCTGTCCGCGGTTATTGTTGGCAATTATATTATCGGAGATGATATTTCTCACACCGACACGCACCATCTTAACACCACTTCCATAATTATCGCATATATAGTTGTTCATTACAATATTATACGCTGAATTATCAATCGACAATCCCGGAAGCTTTGCAGGGGAACTGCCATCCGAGAGTGTTCCAAAATCCTGAACGAAATCATTTTCAAGGTCAGCAAGTGTCTGTCTTCTTCTTCCACCATTCTGTTTTATGGTATTTCCTGACACATAGTTGCCGAATGAACCTGCATCAAGGCACATACCCTCCTTATCATTCAGGTAAAGTGTATTGTCTATAAAGTAGTTGCAATATGAACCATCTGAATAAAATCCTGATGAATTGCTCTTGTAAATATAATTGCTCAAAAGAACCATATCGTGAGGTGAGTCGTACCTATCACAGATTGGCTCCTCGACATAAGGGTTATATGCCGTATCATAATCGGGAATTGGTATGCTTGTTATAACCACAGCAGCCGAGAAGTTCGGTGTTCCCTGCGTGTTGGTTATTGTGTTATCCTCAAATATAACTCTTGATATGTCACCGTTTAGAATAACACTTCCATTTCCACTGTTGTCAATTGAACATCTGCTTATATCAAGGTATTTGTTCTGGCCAAGCACAACAAGTGCCTTGTATTTTGCATTGTTAAGAACTGTATCCTCAATAGAAATACCTGTTGAACGCACAACAAATATTCCCCAATTATACATATTTTCCTGTTCAAGCGTAAAGTTTTTCAGTGCAACATTCTCAAGCTCCACAATATGAACAGCCTTGTCAAGCTCCTTCGTCATCGTAAATACGACACCCGCCGCATCAATCGTCACATTTGATACAGGAATAAGTGTCTCATCCCAATCCATCGACAATGATGTGAGCTTAATATATGCATTTTTCTTGTTTTTCATAAAATTGTTAAGCTCAGATATCTTGCTCCCATCAAACTCATAATAGTTGCTGTAATCGCGGTTATCCATGTAATCTGCGACATCCGTATAAATAAGCTTGTATGACTTCTCTGGTGTAAGAAAATCACTCTCCTCATAACCAAGATTTCGCACTCTTTTCATTATCAGAAGATTGTCAACAAGCTCTTCTGCATCGGCAGTGTCCATTCTTGTAAGTGATGGCATACCATACATATCTAAAATACTCTCATAGTCTGTGTCAAGCAGTTCAATTCTACTCTTATCGGGTATTTCCTTAATCTCAAGGTCTTTTATCTGTTCACCAAGTACAACCTGTCTTGTAGGAATCATTACCATGTTCTTTACCGGTTCCTTTTTTATGGTAATCTTATATAAAATCAATGATGTAAACAGGCCATATACCACTAATATCGTAAACAGTATTCTAAGTCCATGTTTTGAAAAAAATTTCTTCATAAACTATTTATTCCCCTCTTTTTTTTCATCCGTCCTCTCACTGATAATATATCTTGGACGTGCCTTAACTTCCATGTATATCTTACCTATATATTCTCCGATAACACCAAGACATATAAGCTGTATTCCGCCTATAAAACATATAATACTTGTCATACTAGCCCAGCCCGCCACGGCATGTCCTGTGAGTTGTATAATAACAGACCATATAACACCTATAAAACTCAACATTGATATAAAAAGTCCAAATGTCGTTATCATTCTTATAGGCTTAACGCTGAGACTTGTTATTCCATCAAATGCGAGCGCCAGCATCTTACCGAGAGGATAGTGGCTGCTGCCTGCAATCCTCTCATGTCTTTCATAATATACTGACGTACTTTTAAATCCTACAAGCGGAAACATTCCTCTCAGAAATATATTTACCTCCTTATAGTTAGCAAATTCCTGGAGCACACGGCTTGATACAAGTCTGTAGTCTGCATGGTTAAACACTACTTCAGCGCCCATCCAGTTTAAAAGCTTATAAAACCCTTCCGCTGTAAATCTCTTAAAGAATGTATCCGTATCGCGCTTACTCCTGACTCCATACACAATTTCACTTCCGTCAAGATATTCGTCAACCATCTTGTTCATGGCATTGATGTCATCCTGACCGTCGCAGTCTATCGATATAGTGATATCACACTTGTCCTTTGCCTCCATAAGTCCTGCAAGGACAGCATTTTGATGCCCCCTATTCCTGCTCTGTGATATACCCATGAACTTACTATCCTGCTTTGCAAGGTCACATATTATATTCCATGTATTGTCCTTGCTTCCATCATTGACAAACATAATTCTGCTTTCCTCGCTGATTTTATCAAGCTTTATAAGTTCATTAACCTTGTCGAGAAACATTCCACTCGTTATCGGAAGCACCTTTTCCTCGTTATAACAAGGGATTACTATATAAAGAATTGGTTTCATTCTCTTTCCCTTCCATTCCATAAAATCGCTTACACTTATTTACCAATTTCTCTCGCTTACAGACTGCTGTTTTCTATGTCACTATTTGACACTTTTACTGAAGTATTCCGGTATTGACATCAAAGTAATAGCTCACTCCATCAATAACCACCTCTCCCTTTGCCATTGTTCCAAATATAAGGTCAAAATAGTATGTTCCGGCATCGTTTGTATGCCATCCCTTAACCATGTGTCCATCTGCATCATAGCGAACCCACTTGCCGTAAGTACTTCCATCCTCTCGTGTGCTCTCTCCCCAAGCACCGGCATCAGACTCCTGATATACATCCTTGCTCTTTGCGACTGCCCCGTTCTGCACATTGTCAAGCCAGTACCACGCATCGCTCGATGGGTCATAAATTTCCTTGCCTCGATAATCAGGGTTTTGTGCATCATAACCCTGACGCACGCCATTCTCATACCAATAGGCAACACCGTTTACCTTATGCCAACCATCCTCAAATAAATTTCTTCCATCATCATCCCAGTCAGCCGAACTTGTGTCTACTTTCTCAAGTACATATCTCTGACTCTGACCAAAGTGAATTCTGTTGGTTATAATTTTCGACGCATCTGTGGATACACCACCGCTTATATCCCATGCATGTCCATTAGATTTAGACACAATAGTGTAAGTGCCATCATCATTTTTTATTATAATCCATTTCTGATTGTCACCATTGTTGTACTCCCACTGACAAATTCTAGAACCGCTCAATCCACTGGCATATTCTACAGTCAGATATTTTCCTGTTGCAACACACTCAATCATATAGTAGCCATCCGATGTATGGGTTATATTGTATCTCTGATTATTACCAGCATTGTCCTGATGCAGTTCAATGCAAATTCCATTGTTAGTGTCACTGTAAGGCATATCAATAACAAGCGTGCTGTTTGATGAGGTGCTTATCTTGTAGGTTCCAGGCTCTATATCAACACCATCCTGCACTGTGTATACTTTTGTAAACACAAAATTCTGTGCATACTCAGCTGTCTTTCTCGCCGTACATACATTCATTCCTATCTGTGGACTTAAGCTGAGTGTTGACACATATCTTCCTGCCGCCTTGGATATTATATTGTATGAGCCGTCATCCTGTGCAATTATAGCCCACTTTTGGCTGTCACTATCACTGTCATCCCACTGAACTATGTTAGCTCCCTCCACCTTTGAACCTGATTCTAAGTAGAGAGGCTTTCCAGAATTGACAGAAATTATCTTGTAATATCCACCCTCAACCGGCTTGAGATACCACCTCTGGTTAGTATTAAAGTCCGGTGAATATAGTGATAAATTCGCACCATTATCCTGACTCGCCCACTCAATGTCAAATACAAGATTGTCATCACCCTGCATACTGATTACATATTCGCCCTCCGCAAGAACATGTTCTGCCTTATATGCACCCGGCATATTGTTGTACACGGGAATTTTAAATGTGAATGCCTCATCGAGCATTCCTGCCTTCTCATAAGCAAGTTTTATTCTTCTTCCCTCGTTGGAAGGTGCGCACAGATTTTGCATATACTGATGCCAGTATCTTCCATCATAAGACCCGTCCACGTCAAACTTTTGAAGGTACAGTGTGTCCTGTCCTCTCAATATATATCTGTCAGCAAGCTTTTTTGAACCTCCAAGAAGAGCTGCATATCTACTGTTCCACCCCTCAGCCTTTGCCTCCTCCAGACCATTTTTCACGATAGTCTCATGGTCGCTTCCGGTAGCCTGAATATTATAATAATTATAATATCCTTCATATCCGGCATATACCCCTGATATAAGCTCTGAACTACCGCTCACGCCCTGCTCCTGATATACACGGGATGCAAGGTGGACTGGATTGACCCCATAGAGCTCTCCAATATCACGGAAAGCCTGCGCGTATGTAAGACCAAAGCTCTCATATCCTTCAATAAATCCCGACATAAAGCTGTTGGCAAGCACTTTCTGCACAGTAGCAATACCTTGTGTAGCTGCATTGTATGTCAATTTCTCAAACTGAAATATATAGTTCTCCGTGAGCCAGTTTCTAGGATCCATATAGTACTCAACCGCCGCTGCTGTGGCGCATGACCACCCATCACCATAGGTCTCACCCACAAACTCACTTGAAAAATAAGACGGAACAAGACTTCTGCTTGGTGGATCCATCTCATTGTCCATTACAGTACTCCATTCAAGCCCTGTATCAAATACCTCAAATGTCCAGTTCGGATGTGCCTTTTTTAATTCGTACAGCGCATCCTTGTAGCTCTCCGGAAATTTCTCAACATCCTCATAATACAAATCCTGAGTTGTCGCTTCCTCTGCATGTACAATATTAGGTAATATGTGTGTAGGCACAGCCAAAGCCGTCGCTAACAGCACACAGCCAACCGCCAATAGTTTCTTTTTCATTGTGTTCCTCCATTTTTCAAGTCCTACGTACCCCAATCAATTAAGCTCAAGATATTTTTTCCAAAAATCAAGCGATTTCAACTCATCTCCCCTTGAAACAAAATCATTCTTTGCCTTATTGTATTTAAATCTAAGCTTTATTCTCAGACCAATCAGCTTCATAAGGCATGAAAACATCTCCTTATTATCCTTTTCGGTCACAAAAATCTTGCCCGAAATAACATCATAATTGATAACTTCGCGTGCACGATAGTTGTTAGAAGTATTCACTTGCGACATTGACACAGTGACTGAATGTCTCTTCACCGGTGCCCAGTGTCCATTCATATTGAGTGCTCTTACCACCTTGTGGAGACGGCTGTCATCCTTAAGCAGTGTCTCCTCATAATCCCTAAGATAAGCCTTGCGTCCAAGCTTCTCCGGTTCCTCCATCTTATAGCCGCCTGCCATAATCTCCTTGTGAAGCTTCTCACCATCAGTTGTGAGGAAAAAATCAACTCCTTTTAGGAAATCCTCAACTCCGCGCATTAAAAGTCTTGCATTTTTATATCTGTAAAGAAGAATCTCCCTAAGCGCAAGAAACGTAAAATCTTTTACTGCATCAGCTGCACCATAGTTTGGAAAATGAAATGCGTTGTCTATAAACATATTTCTTGTAATATAATAGTTCAGAAATGATGAATACTTATTCTCAAACGGCTCATGCCATACACAGATACCGTTCATGAGAATAAGGTTCCTCATATTTCTGAGACCATACTCAAGGTCATCCCCTCTTATGAATATAGGAAGTGGGAGATTTTTATCATTAACCACATTCATAGGAAAGCAACAGTACCACCACGCATTGAACTCATATCGTTCCTCACTCTCGTTATAAATACAAGGCTCCGTCTTGTCAAGCTTTATTCCCTTCTTATATGATATAAGCTTTCCTGCATTCCAGCTTGCACCTGCCTCCTCCTGCACATCCTGATTGTCATTTCTGAGCATGGCTCCACCGATAAATGTATCAATATACTCATCCTTCACAATGGACAATATTCTGTAGGTTCTCTCTAATGCCCCTACATCAAGAAGAATGTCGTCATCCATTAAAAGTGCATGTGTGAGCTTATATTCCTTATTATTTGACCACATTTCTATAAGGGTTCTCGTAAAACCACCGGCACCTCCGGTGTTCTTATTTTTAAATATATGAATATTTTTATTGGAAAGTTTGTCTATATCAAGCGTCTTTCCGTTGTCGGATATGAACACCTCCAGATGTCCGTTTAGAATTGACGACTCATTTTCAAAGACGGCTCTGTTGAGTATCTGAATATTCTTCTCAACAAACGGCTCTCTCCTAAAAGTACATATACCTATGCCAATCTTGACATCGCGCTCAACCTGTACATCTGTATTGTAGGTTCCGCCATAGAACACACCCGTATCACTTAACGCCTCAAACTGCATGTAGAGCATACCCTTGCCATCCTCAAAAGGTATGATAAGCTCCGTGTTGCCGTCCGACTCAATCACTGTTCTGTATGTGATAATTCGTCTTATATCTGTAGGTGATACTCTGTATGCATATCCCGTCCACACCTTAAAACGCCCCGCAAGGCGAATATTAGCAGTGATTTTACCAACATTAGTATACTTCTTCCATTTGTCAATGGATATACCGTTAAAATATGTGTCAAGGGTACATATACCGCCCTTATTGAACTCAAGCTGCCCCTCATTTAGATAAAACACTTCTCCCTCTGTATGAAAGTACATGTCATATTTATCACACACATCATCCTGCGGTAACTGTATATTCTGTAAAATCACTTTTGTTTCCTCCATGTAAAAATAATAAAACTATTTAAAATGCCAATCTATAAATAAAATAAGTAAAATATACTACTAACGCCCAATAGATTACATCTTTCCTGCTCACGGACGATATCTTTGTCTTAGACAGCCCCGCATGGAGCTTCTCTGGCAGAAATGTAAACACCCTTCCTATATAGTATGCCGCAGATTTGCCTCTCTTAGCAAGAAGTGATACCTGCTCATCTTTAGCAGCAAGCTCCTTCTCCAACTCCTCTATTCTCTCAATGCTGTTGTCCGTGCGGTTGTCATACATCTTCATTTTGGCATTTAACTTTGCGATATCGCTTAACAGTTGTTCTTTCTCCCCACACACCCTGTTATAATCCTCGGCAAGTATATTGTTCTGATTGATTATCCTGTTCTTTTCACAGTTAAGGTCATACTCTATGCACGTCTTATGTTCTATAATCATCCCAAGTATAACAGATGATATCCTTTTATATATATGACCATCAAGAAATTTCAAATCCCCCTCCGGCATACCTTGAAGTTTAAGATTTATATCCTCAAGACTTCCATAATGAATATTTTCAAGCTCCGCCATAATATCAAGCATTTCAGGATTTGACGGAACAGTATGATCCTTAATTATAAATACATATTCTCTGAGAATCCTGTTGATACAGAGGGTCTTTAACTCTTCCATGTCACACTCAACAGCCGTCCTTAGGTTCATGCTGAGTGACTTTAATATCTCATTTGCAATCCTGTCCGTCCATGTCACAGGTCGAAACGGTGCTCTCTGTGCATACAAAGGTTGTGCAACAGCCGCAAAACTTCCCGACGCTGTCATAGCCCTGACCAAAAATACACTGTCATACATGTATTCAAAAGGCGGAAATACAATATCATTATCCACTAAAAATTTTCTTCTATATAAGAATCTTTTATATCCATAGTCGCACTGATAGTCTCCGTACTCAAACACCCTGTCAGCATCAAAAGCATATTTCTTATATATTCCATCAAACTGTGTGCGAACTCCATCGTTGAACACATTCACCTCGGCTATGCTTGAACCTGCCATATCTGTGTGACTTTTTTCACATGCATTTACAAGCAGCTCAAGTGCATTGTTCTCATAATAAAAGTCATCACTGTCAATAAAAACTATATATTCACCGCCTGCAATATCCATCGCTGCATTCATAGCCTCGGCAGCTGTAGCATAATTGTCTGTGGTGACTTTAATTCTTGTATCCTTCTTACACCACCCATCAATGCACATTTTATTCTTCTTGCTTTGACTAGTGTTAATGCATAATATCTCAATATTATCAAGTGTCTGCCCGACTATGGACTCCATACATCTGTCAATCAGCTCATTTCTATCATAGACAGTAACTATAACCGATACATCCTTTGGCATAATGCTGTTTTCCTATCCCTCCTGGTGCATGTACTCAATATATTCCATGAGCACATCCTGTGTGTCACCAATCTTCATCAATCTTCCCTCGTGCATCCATATAACACGGTCACATAAGCTTTTAAGCGCCTCTATATCATGCGATACTATGACAACAGTTCTATCCTTGCTGTTTATAAGGCTCTGCATTTTGTTAAAGCTTTTTCTCTGAAACTGCTCGTCGCCGACACTTAGAACCTCATCTATAAGAAAAATGTCAGTCTCTAAAACTACCGTGATAGCAAATCCAAGTTTTGAGAACATACCGCTTGAGTATGTCTTGACAGGATAGTCAATAAATTCTCCAAGGTCAGCAAATTCAACTATCTCAGGTATCTTTTCACGCACAAATTCTTCCGGGAAGCCCATGAGCATGCCCGACAGCATGATATTTTCACGCCCAGTCATCTCCACCTGAAATCCCACTCCAAGTGACAACAGCGAAACCGAATGTCCATGAAGGTCAATCTTACCCTTGTCAGCACAAAACACTCCGGCAATTGCTTTCAACATAGTAGACTTTCCGCTTCCGTTGCGCCCTATAATACCGATAATCTCGCCCTCCTTTACGGAAAAGCTGACCCCCTTCACTGCCTGAAACGAATCGTTTTTCTGTTTCCAAAATTGGAACAAATTCTTCTGTATGGAAAAAGCTTTCATACTCTTATACTCAATATAAAGATTTTCCACAGTAATTGCATCCTGCCGAATTAAAGCATCCATCCCCATCAAATCACCTTTACATAATTATTTTCATTCTTATACATGAGCGTTATGCCTATCACCGACAACACAACTCCCACCAAGAGCCACATTGCCATATCCTTAACATGCGTCACACTGCCGTAAAGCATCGCATCCCTCGCCGCAGTTATAATTGATGTCATCGGATTAAACTTTGCTATCAAACTGCCAAAAGGAGCCGGAATCGTCTGTTCCACATCGTAAAAAATGCCGTTTGCAAAGAAAATAATCTGCAAAAGTATGGATATAACATACTGTAAATCCTCAACAAATACGCCAAAATGCAAAAGAATTGTTCCCATTCCAAATGTAAGAACACACATAACCGCCACTGGAACCACAATATATATAAGGCTTGCATTTATCCTTACATTAAAGTAAAGCATAAGTATTGTCAATACACCTATCGCCAAAAGCATCTTAAAACCATTTACAAGTATTCTGACAAGCAGCAATATAAATTTTGGAAGATAAACCTTGTCCACTATGCTCTGGTTCATCCTGATAAGGCTTACACTCTCCCTTATCGTCCTCTCATGGAAGTTCCACAATATAAGTCCAAGGTAAATAAACAGTGGATAATACTGTATTCCATCCCCCAATATAAGTCCAAACACAATGCTGTAGGTTATCATGTAAAAGAAAGGTTCAAGAAGCCACCATATCCAGTTCAGATATGAGTTAGCCACCTCCGATTTCAATGTTGCCTTCGCTGAGAAAAAAGTATATTTATTATATTTGACTAAATCTCTAAAAAATCTCACCTTGAAGCTCCCCAATTATCATTATTTATAAAAGCTCCTCTGCCATTTTAAGAGCCTCAGCGATAACCTTGTCCATGTCATAGTACTTGTACTGCCCAAGTCTTCCGCCGAACACCACATTCTTCTCCTGCTTGGCAAGTTCTGCATATTTTGCATAAAGTTCATTGTTCTTATCGTTATTTACAGGGTAGTATGGCTCATCGCCCTGCTTCCATTCGCTCGAATACTCCTTTGAAATAACCGTTGTAGGCACGTCAGCCGGGCCGCCTGCCTGTCCGAACTTCTCAAAATGCTTGTGCTCTATAATTCTCGTATATGGCACCTCGCGCTCCGTGTAATTTACAACTGCATTTCCCTGGAAGTTAGGCATGTCAAGCTCCTGTGTCTCAAAGCGCACACTTCTGTACTCAAGGACACCGAGCTTGTAGTCAAAGTACTGGTCAATCTGACCTGTGTAGATTATCTTATCAGCCTGCTGCGTGAGCGCCTCCCTGTTCTCAGGTGCAAGGAAATCTGTGTCAAGGCGCACCTCAATACCGTCTAAAAGCTTCTCGACAATTCCCGTGTAACCGCCAACAGGTATACCCTGATATCTGTCGTTAAAGTAATTGTTATCATAAACAAATCTAAGAGGAAGTCTCTTAATGATAAACGACGGCAAATCCTTGCAGTCACGTCCCCACTGTTTCTCCGTATAGCCCTTTATAAGCTTTGTATACACATCCGTTCCCACAAGTGAGAGTGCCTGCTCCTCAAGGTTCTTAGGCTCTGTTATATTTAACTCCTCAACCTGTTTCTCAATGATATCCTTGGCTTCCTGTGGCGTTCTTATACCCCACATTCTGCTGAATGTATTCATATTAAAAGGAAGATTGTATGTCTCGTCCTTGTACACCGCCACAGGTGAGTTGATATAGTTGTTGAACTCGGCAAACTGATTGACATAATCCCAGACCTTCTTGTTAGACGTATGGAAAATATGTGCCCCGTACTTATGTACATTTATGCCGTGCACATTCTCTGTGTAGATGTTTCCTGCTATCTGTGTTCTCTTGTCAATAACAAGGCACCTTTTTCCGGCTTTCTTAGCCTCATGTGCAAACACCGCACCAAAAAGTCCTGCGCCAACTATAAGATAATCGTATTCCTTTTTCATATCGTCTCCTTCTTTGCGTTTGTTCCGCAATTAATATTATTTTTGTGTATCACTTAGTCCCTATTAAATATATCCCTTGTATATACCTTGCTCTCAACGGGCTGTAATTTATCGTCCATGCGGTTTGCAATAATCACATCCGACTGTGATGAAAACACTGCAAAGTCATTCTCAACCGGCATGCCGCAATACTCTTTCTCTATAACAACAGGCTCATACACAATGATATCCACACCTTTTTTCCTAAGTCTGTCAATGACACCAAATACCGCCGACTGCCTGAAATTGTCAGAGCCTGTCTTCATTGTAAGCCTATATATCCCGACGGTTTTTGGACTTCTCTTCATAATCTCATCCGCTATGAAATCCATTCTGGTGTAATTTGAGTCGACTATCGCACCTATAAGATTATTTGGAACGCCTTCATAGTTGGCGCGAAGCTGCTTTGTGTCCTTTGGAAGACAGTAGCCGCCGTAGCCGAAAGAAGGATTGTTGTAGTGTGTGCCTATTCGCGGGTCAAGGCTTATGCCGTCGATTATCTGCTTTGCGTCAATACCTTTTGTCTGAGCATATGTGTCAAGCTCATTAAAATACGCAACTCTCATCGCAAGGTAGGTGTTGGCAAAAAGCTTAATCGCCTCCGCCTCCGTAGCACCCGTGTACAGCACAGGCACATCCTTCTTCTTGGCTCCCTCTAAGAGAAGTCCTGCAAATACTCTGGCGCGGTCTGAATCCTCGCCCACAACAATACGCGATGGGTAAAGGTTGTCATAGAGCGCCCTTCCCTCCCTCAAAAACTCAGGTGAGAACATTATGTTGTCTATGGCATATCTTTCCTTCATATCAGCTATAAATCCTACAGGTATTGTCGATTTTACAACCATAACCGCATTTGTCCCAGACTCCTTTACAGCACGAATAACGCTCTCAACCGAGCTTGTGTCAAAATAGTTTCTGTCCTCATCATAGTTTGTCGGCGTGGCTATTATTATATAGTCTGCCGTCATATATGCCCCTGTGGCATCCGTTGTCGCCGTCAGGTCAAGCTCCTTTGTGACAAGATACTCCTCAATCTCCTTGTCCGCTATCGGCGATTTTTTGTTATTTATCAGTTCAACCTTTTCCTTTACAATATCGCAGGCAGTCACATGGTTGTGACGTGCGAGGAGTACAGCGAGCGACAACCCCACATAGCCTGTTCCAACTACCACTATATTCATAAACTACTCCATATCTTATAATGTAATGTTGTAATCATAATATTTTCTACATTTTCATTTTTACTTTCAAATATAGGCTTCATCTATTATCGTTTTTGATATGTTTATATGAATTTTCCACCTATATGACATCATTCATATAATTTTAATCTATTTTCCCACTAATATCAACATTTTTCTTGCGCACAAGCTTATTTAAAAGTCTGTCCATAAGGTAGGCAATCACAGCCACAACCGGCACACCGAGGAACATTCCCACAACGCCGCCGATGCTTCCGCCGACTGTAATCGCAAATATTATCCACAGTGGTCTTAGTCCCACCGTCTCGCCGAGTATTCTAGGCCCGAGATAGAGTCCGTCAAACTGCTGGATTACAACGATAAGCACCGTAAATATGATTGCCTTTATCGGGTCGACCATAAGTATCAGCACAACTCCCGGAACTGCACCGATGAACGGTCCAAAATAAGGTATCATATTTGTTATTCCGACTATGACACTGACAATCGGGGTGAACGGAAGCTTCAATATGGTCATTGCGAAAAAGCAAATAAATCCTATTATAAGTGAGTCAACCGTTTTTCCGAGCACGAACTGGCTGAAAATGTGGTAACACTCGCGCAGCGTCTCCATAATCTTGTCGCCTGTTCTCTCCGGGGCAACACTGTATAGAACCCTCTTAAAGCCTCTTTTGAGAAGCTTTTTGTCAGAAACCATATATACGCTGACAATAAACGCAATGAGGACGTTTAACAGTCCCTTCACAACCGATATGGAGGTTGTAAATATCATTGGCACGACATTTGTGACCACATTCTTGGAAAAATCCATGAGCTGCGGTGTGATGCTGTTGAAGAAATCGTTCACCATGTCGTAATCAAAATCCGGATGCTCCTTCTCAAACTTCAAAAGGCTGTCATTTACCTGTGAAATCCATGACGGAACCTGATTTACAATCTCGGTGAGGCTCGTGCCTATCTGCGGCAGCAAATATACAAATATGATTACCACCAGGAATATGACCAAAAGATACGAGATAAGAAGTGAGAGTATCTTCCTCGGCTTCTCATGCTGCTTTAACGGTTTTATCCTGCCAAATATTTTATTATCAAAAAACTTGACAAGCGGATTTATGAGGAAAGCTATAAACGCACCCCACAAAAACGGTGAGAGCACCGTAAGCGACGCGCTTATATGGCTTGCCACATTGTCCCAGTCGATTACCGCCTTTATTATAAGCACACTTGCAAGCACCACAAGTATCGCGTAAAGGCATATCGTGAGATATTTCTTATTCCATGAGAACTTCGGGGTTGTGCCGAATTTCCGGCTCGTGTTGGAGCCTTGTTCGTTCTCGTAGCGCGCATCCGCATTATAATCAAATGTGGTATCATCTGCCGTGCTATGCTGTTGTGCTGTGCTACTGCTATGTGCCACGGTATCGTCAACAGGCTTTTTGTTCTGCCTCGCAGCATTTTCTTGTTCTGACTGGCTGTTGTGTGCGGCTGCATTGCCGGTTTGGGTTCCTGCCCGCCCTGATGCAGTCTTTTGGTATTGTGTCCTGCCCTTTTTTTTCATTAAAAAATCCTCCGTATCACTGCTTTGCAATGACTTAATAGTATTGAAAAACGCCAATTTTGCCTTTCGTAATGGTTCAGATATACCAGACTGTTACGAAAAGAGTACATTAATAAGCGTATTTTTCTGATTTAAATATTATTTCCGAACAAAATTCTATGGTAATATACAGTTCGTACTCTTCTATCTTTTTCTTTTGAAGACACTTTTTTAGTATACTCTCTAAAAAAAATTTAAGCAAGTATGATTACAATTTTTCCTTTATTTTCAAGGGGTTTTGGACTTTTAAAAAATTTTTTGTCAAAATTTTAAAAAATTATGAAAAAAAAGCTTGCATTTTTTCTCCGCATGTGTATAATAATGTTTGTGTCGAAAACGTCACAACAAAAATTAATGTGCGCGATTAGCTCAGTTGGTAGAGCACCTGACTCTTAATCAGGGTGTCCAGGGTTCGAACCCCTGATCGCGCATTAAAGGTACCAGTTTTACAGACGACTGTGGGGTTGGTACTTTTTTAAGACAAGCGCGATTAGCTCAGTTGGTAGAGCACCTGACTCTTAATCAGGGTGTCCAGGGTTCGAACCCCTGATCGCGCACTAAAGGTACCAGTCTTGTAGATAATTGCGGGGTTGGTGCTTTTTTTATGCTTTCATGGGCTTTTTCAGCCCATATTTTTTTCACACTATTTCCCGATTGAAAAATATTCAGGTATGATATAGAAGTTCGCCCCGTCAGCCTCCGGGAACGGTATAAAATGACTCTCCGGGTCGACGGCGAGCCAATCCTTTATCGCCTGCGACTCATGCTCATAATCCTCTTTTATATTCACAAACTTCTTTGGCTCCTCAAAATATGAGAACAGCATGTCGCCGTACAACGCTATCGACTGGTACTTGTCGCCCGTGAGCAGCCCTTCATTGACAATCGCCACATGATGGCATACATACTCGAACAGCTTGTCCTCGCGAAGCTTTGCTATTCTTCCCCTTCTGTGCTCCGGATGCCTGTCCTGCTGCCACTGCTCTACGCTCTTTGGCACATTGTGATAGTAAATATGAAACATTTTCATCCAGTTTACCACCTCGCCATCCTTTGGCCAACTCTCAAGCACCTCATCAAGTGCGCCCATAAACATATCCGGGGTGATTTCTTCGCCAATTTCTGTGCCACATTCCTGCTTCCTGATATCAACCTGTACATCAAAACCGGCTTCTACCTCGGGTATTCGCTTTCCTCTTTCAATGCCGTAAATATCAGCCTGCACATCCAAACGTTCCTCTACCTCCTCATAATACAAAAAGAGCATATTTCTGTAATGATACAGTGCCACCGTGAGAAGCTTTCCCTCGTCGATAAGCTGCTGTGCTGTCTTTTTGCACTCGCCTGCAAGCTCCTCCACCTTCTTGTTTCCTTCACCATTCTGCACAAACTCACCTTTAAGCTGTGCCATATAATGCTTTCTCGTTATCATAAAAATCTCCATTCCGGGCCAAAACGCCTATCGCCTGCATTTTAACCCTGTGTATTTTCCTGTATATTGTGAGCTTTTAGGGAAGATAAGTCAACGACGTGGGGAAATTTTTGTCAAAAATAATTTATGTATCATATTTCCAATATTTGGAGATATTAGATACAATTACAGCAATTCCATATAGCTCTCATCTTTCTAAATATTAAATATGAGGTGCATTAATTTGTAAAATGGCTATAATTGTTATTTATAAGTATAAATTACAAGTAATTATGATAGCACATCTATTGCTTAAAAAGCATACAATTTCACATATTTATTTACATACACGCATAACATCAGCCATTAAAATTACATAATTTTAAAATGACATAATTATAAAAATTCCAATTATCAAATTCAAGAAAAGAGGTTTATTATGACAAGTTCCGAAATCCGGAAACTATTAAAATCCCAGCGCCGTTTTTTTGCGACAGGAGCCACACTAAGTTCACATTACAGGATAAATGCGCTAAAAAAATTGAAAAAGGCCATCAAGACATACGAGCCCGACATCATGGCGGCATTGAAATCCGACCTCGGAAAAAGCGCACAGGAGAGCTATATGTGCGAGGTCGGTCTCACACTTGGCGAAATAGACTACATGCTCTCCCATGTAAAAAGTTTTATGCGCGAGCGCACCGTAGCGACACCGCTCGCCCAGTTTGCCGCGAGAAGCTATGTAAAGCCGTCGCCTTACGGAAATGTCCTTATTATGAGCCCGTGGAATTACCCGTTTCTGCTCACTATGGAGCCACTTGTGGACGCGATTGCGGCGGGCAACACCGCCATTTTAAAACCGAGCGCATATTCCCCGGCTACAAGCGATGTTATCGCAAAAATAATTTCCGAGTGTTTTCCACCCGAATATGTCGCTGTTGTGACCGGAGGGCGCGCTGAGAACACCAGCCTTCTCGATGCCGACTTCGACTACATTTTTTTCACAGGCAGCAAAGCCGTCGGCAAAGAGGTCATGCGCCATGCCGCCGAACACCTCACACCTGTCACGCTTGAGCTCGGCGGAAAAAGTCCTTGTATCGTGGCTTCTGATGCCAATCTAAAGCTCGCCGCAAGGCGCATAGTATTCGGCAAATATTTAAACTGCGGTCAGACCTGCGTTGCACCAGACTATGTTCTCTGTCATAAGAGCGTATATGAAAAGTTCTTGGGATATCTAAAGCAAGAGATTATAAGACAATTCGGCGCAAAGCCGCTTGAAAATCCTGACTACGGAAAGATAATAAACGAGAAGCATTTTAACCGTATTCTCGGACTTATAGATAAGAAGAAACTTGTGTTTGGAGGCGATTTTGACGCTAAATCTCTGCGCATAGAACCCGCCATAATGCGCGATGTGACCTACGACGACGCGGTAATGCTGGAGGAGATATTCGGCCCCGTCCTTCCCGTAATCCCTTACGACAACATCAACGCCATGATTAGGCAGATTGACAACCTAGACCACCCGCTTGCACTATACATTTTTACGGGAAGCAAAGCGCTTGCTCAAAAAATCACCTCGCGCATAAGCTTTGGCGGCGGCTGTGTGAACGACACCATAATCCACCTTGCCACCTCGAACATGGGATTTGGCGGTGTCGGCGGCAGCGGAATGGGCTCATACCACGGGCGCGACGGCTTTGACACCTTCACCCACAAAAAGAGCATCGTCGACAAAAAGACATGGCTCGACCTGCCTATGCGCTACCAGCCCTACAGCACATTTATGGACAAATTGATACGAATGTTTCTCAAGTAGAATGCCAAAACCAAAAGTATCTATTTTAACCACAAAATGGGCATACATGCAAAACTTATTTGTCAAGCGGATATTCGCAATCCGCTTCGCTACTTGCTCATAACCAAATAACTGCTTCGCAGTTTATCAGGAGGGCTTATACCCCTCCTGATACAAGCAAGTCCCCTGCTTATTATTCTTCGCAATTGAAGCAGGGGACTTACTTGATTTGGTTAAAGTGCCCACCATACAGCTTATGCACAATCACTTGCACTTCTTTTTTTCTTTTCCGCACCCGAGTGCCTCGGCAAGCTCATCAAGCGACTTTTTTAATTGACACAGACGCTTGTTGAGCTTTTTGTGCCTGTATGCAAAGCACCTCATTTTTCTCTCATACCCCTTACCCATACCCATGAAAAATATCACCATTTCACGAACTGACCAGCTTACTTTATTATATGCTTATTAGTACAAAAAGTGCCTGAAATCCACCATGTAACTACTATCCACGGTATTTCTTTAGCTTCTAACTGATATCAATCCATTCTTAAATTAATACTGACACAATATATTCTTATAACCTAACATTGCTGACAACATTCCTCCAATAGCTTAACATCAATCTATTCTTATAACTAATCTTGAACTTTGCTGTCAAATTTATAAACATGTATAAGCTATCCATAAACACTTAGTCTAGTGAACTATTCAGCTAAAGCCACACACCTTAATGTTATGTGACCGTTAACTATCTTATTATAATCATCTTATTGATAGGTGTCCCCATCCCCGAAAATCTCTCCTCATACTCGGTCATGATATTCCCCTCATTCATCTTCTCGTCATTGTGAAGGTCGTATGTCAACTCCTTTATGTGCCAGCCTGCCGGCTCAACCTCCTCAACGGAGAAATCGAACAGAACCCTGTTGTCCGTCTTGAACTCTATCTGGCCATCCTTCTTTAATATCTCGTTGTAGCGCGCGAGGAACTGTCTGGATGTGAGTCGTCTCTTTGCATGTCTGTCCTTAGGCCATGGGTCGGAAAAATTCAGATATATGCGGTCAACCTCGCCTTTGCCGAACACATCCGCAATCTCCTCCGCATCCATTCTGATAAAAATTATGTTCGGAAGCTTCGCTTCCTCCTGCTTTTCAAGAGCGCGGATGAGCACACTTGAATACTTCTCAATTCCAACATAATTTATGTCAGGATTTTCTGCGGCAAGCTGCATGATAAATCTGCCCTTTCCCATGCCCACCTCTATTCTAATCGGGTGGTCATTTCCAAACAGCTCACTCCATCTTCCCTTGTACTCTTTCGGCTCATTCACCGTATATTCACTCTCAATCATTGCCTCTCTCGCACCCGGAACATTTCTAAGTCTCATGTTATTTTCTCTCCTTAATTTTATATGATTTTCTAATTTTAACTTGATTTTTAGGCTGCCTTGTGGGTATTTTCCACACATTTTCGTCATCTCTACCCACAACTACCACACAGCTTCTCCTCTTAGCTTGATTTTTTGGCTGCCTGTGGGTATTTTTCTTGCATTTTCATTATCTCTACCCACAACTATTCTTTTTAGCTTGCTTTTTTGACTGCCTGTGGGTATTTTTCTTGCATTTTCATTATCTCTACCCACAACTACCACACAGCTTCTCCTCTTAGCTTGATTTTTTGGCTGTTTGTGGGTATTTTTCTTGCATTTTCATTATCTCTACCCACAACTACCACACAGCTTCTCCTCTTAGCTTGATTTTTTGGCTGCCTGTGGGTATTTTTCTTGCATTTTCATTATCTCTACCCACAGCTGCCCTTTCTAGCTTGCTTTTTTGGCTGTCTGTGGGTATTTTTCTCACATTTTCATTATCTCTACCCACAACTGCTCTTTCTAGCTTGCTTTTTGCTACCGTCCGAACTCCCCCACAGTCTGAATATACATCTGCGGCAATCCGACATCATACGATTTGCCTTTTATGCGGCATCCCATCATTCCCGACGTGGCGCGCACTTCCTCAAGGGCATCGGTAAGCTGTATCTCGCCGCGGTTTAACTTGTTCTCGCGTATATTTTTCTCGAGCACCTTGTAGACATCCTCGGTGAGAATGTACTGCCCGAACACGGCAAAATACTTGTCGCCATCCTTGCACTTTATGGCAAGATTTTCCTCGGCAAAGTCGACTGTAGGCTTCTCATAGATGCAGTCTAAGCGCATCTGCTCCTGCTTTGTGCTCTCCCACACGCCATGCATTATGCCGTAGTGTACCACCTGCTCCAGCGGCACTTCATGCATTGATATCACCGGAAGCCCATGCGCCGCATAACAGTTGATGAGCTGTGTCGAACATGTCTCACCGATAAATGACTCATATATCATATCCCCGAGGAGCAAAAGCACAGGTTCGCTCCCGGCGAAGTCCCTGCTCTGGTACACGGCATGTCCAAAGCCCTTCCTCTCATCCTGATATGCATAGCAAATCATCTTTCCGATTTTCACAAGCATGTCCTCATATTTTTGCTTGTCAGCCGGAAGCTTGTCATAGTTTTCCTTTGACATAGGGGCAAAAAATGACTCGTAAATGTGCTGTTCCTCCCTGCCTATTATAAGACAGACCTCCTCAATTCCCGACTGCACAAGCTGCTCCAACAAAACCATGATTACAGGCTTGAAAACTCCGTCCTTGTCGAGCACCGGGAGAAAATCCTTCTTGACCGCCTTGGTCGCCGGGTAAAGTCTCGTGCCAAATCCAGCCACAGGGATGACTGCCTTTCTCACCGCCTGCTTAGGCTTTAACGTGAGTGGAAATGCCTCCATATGGCGCACATTATTAAGATAATCTATCACCGCCTGCTGACTCGTTGCATCCTTTGCAAGAAGCTGAACTGTGCCGTCGCCCTGAGAGCCGACACCCTTTGCCCCATATATCCACTTTTCAAGCTCCACATCCGAAAGAACCGAGTGAAGCACCGGGGACTTTAACTGGCTTGGACATGCCGGTGCAACCTTCTTGTCAAAATTTTCCTGAACCTCGCACATAAGGCTTCCAAGCCTCTTTGCATCTCCCGCCTCCAAAAGCTCTATTCCTCTTTTTATATACTCCCTGTTTTCAACGCCAAGCGCCTCCTGCACTGCGCGCTCCTTGTCATTCTCGGCAAAAGGATAGCACTTGTTTAAATCTGACAAAATCCTAACCGTGTCCTTTCCCGCCTTCAGGTCAGCTATCACCCAGTAAAAAGTTCCGCCCAATTTGATAGGTGAAACGCTGACCTCACCGCCGTCAAAGGTCATGTGCACGGGCTTCACGCCAAACGCGCACGCCTGGTCAAGCCTTCCACACCTCGACGGAGTTCTCTGCTCGCCTATAAATGCAATGTTCATCTCACCTATTGTGTTAAGTTTAAGACCATATATCTGGTTGAAACCCCTAGCCGTGAGCACACATATCGCCGCGCTTGACGACAGACCGCTTTTTATAGGAAGCGTTCTCTTTGTTATGTGAATTTTAAGCCCTCCGACGCTGTAATGTTCATTTATATACGACGCAACGCCTGCGACATAAGAAAAATATCCTCCCTCGCATGCCGTCTTTCTCAAAAGCTGCGTGTCCATATTACACGAGAATGTCTCCTCGCCCATGTCACTTTCTATTATAAATTTATCCGCCGCCTCAACGGTTGCGTATATTCCCTCCTCAATTCCCGTGACAATCGCCTCGCCGGGTATGATTGCCGAATTTATGGTGCGGTGAAGCCCAGCCCAGTCACTGTGCTCCCCGAACAGGCATAAACGCCCCGGAACAAACAATTCTATCTTCTCTGACATTTTTCCTCATTTCCAAACCATTTTATAATTCTTTAAAGAACATGATTTATAATGCATTATTAACACTATCGAGCAAGTGCCACACTTTCTTGCACAGAACAGTAAATGGCGACGCGGACTTGCTTGTATCACGTTACAGTTTAACAAACATTCCCCCATGTTGCAATTTTTTTATGGTAAATGCGGACATTCTGTAATACAATAGGTGTAGACGCAAAAATATAGTCCAAAAATCAATATAAGCAATTGCGAAACTCAAATTTCACAACATAGTGTATCAATCAATATACTAAGTTTTGCAATCACCTAAATAAGTATAGTTTGAAAGAGAATTTAGATGAAGAAAATAAACACTCAATATTCATGTACATCTTCACAAAAGATAAACACCCCATTCCACATCCGTCTGCGCGCCGTGTTTGCAAGCCTGCTGTGCATTATTTTTATCAGCAATTCCCTTGCGTTTACGGTGAGCGCCGATGACTACCCGAAAGCCCCCGACATAGAATCGGGCAGTGCCATCTTGATTGACGCTGACAACGGCATTGTTCTTTATGAAAAAAACAGCGACGAGAAGAGTTATCCCGCCAGCGTCACAAAGCTTATGACCGCGCTGATTGTCGCGGAGAACTGCAACCTCAACGACACGCTGACTGTAAGCGCCAACGCCGTCTCCAGCGTAAAATACGGCGATGCCAACGCGGCGCTGAAAACGGGCGAGGAGTTTACAGTTGAGCAGGCGTTAAATATCATGCTCATAAAGTCAGCCAACGACATGGCTTACGCTCTCGGCGAATATGCCGGCGGCTCAATCGCCAATTTTGCCAACATGATGAACAAAAAGGCTGAGGAGCTCGGCTGTACCAACACCCATTTCACCAACGCGAGCGGGCTCACGGACATCAACCACTACACAACCGCATCCGACATGGCACTTATCTGCCGCGCGGTGCTCGACTACCCGGTCATTATGAATGCGATATCCTACACCAAGTCGTACTCCGTCCCGCCGACCAACAAGACAGCGGACACGCGCTATTACAGGCTGTCGCACAGCATGGTCACGGGAAAATATCTCTATGAGTACTGCACAGGCGGAAAAACGGGATACACAGATGCCGCCGGGCACACCCTCGCCACATTCGCGGAAAAGGACGGAATACGGCTTATATGTGTCATATTTGACTCCACGGATGAACAGCGCTACATAGACACCACAGCGCTGTTTGAATACGGATTTAACAATTATCACAGGCTTAACATTTCGCAGAATGAGGACAATTTCACCTTCAACCAAGGACTTGGACTTGCCGCCTTCGACATAAGCGGAAGGGCTCTCAGCATAAGCTCCGACATAACTTTGTCCGTTTCGTCGTCCGACTATGTGATTATTCCAAACGATGTGTCCTTTTCCGATTTAACTAAGGAGATAGTCTACCATCAAAGCGATGACACCCAACAGGACGCGGGCGATGATAACACTGCCGGCACCTCTGATGGCGACATATCCGATATATCAGGCGACATTCTCGCCGACATTTATTACTATTACGGTGAAAAGGAAGTCGGACATACAAGCCTTGTATTTTCGGGAAACAACTCGAGCACCGGAAACCTCTCCGACACAAAGCAGAGCGCATCCGGGCTTCCATACCTCAACCTTGACGGCAATGACACCGCCATCTCAAATGCCACCATGGTGACAGGACATTTTGTGTATATCAACCTCCTGCTCACTGCCGGGGGCTTGTGTGTTGTGATACTTCTGATAATAATCGTCATAATAGGCGCAAAAAAGAACCGCCGTGGTCTGCGGTTCTAAAAATCAGTTTTTCTTTTTCTGCCTCTTTTCGCGGCGGCGCTTTCTCACCTCGAGCTGCCTTTGCCTTATCTCCTCGGCACCTGACTCGTCGGTGAGCTTTAGCACTCTCGAGGCGTAGAATTTGCCGTTGTCATTTTCGCGGATTTTAAAACGCCCCTTGATATAGCCATGCTCCCTGCACTCCGCAAGGCAGTAATGCATCTTCGAGTTCATTGTAAACCAGCGTATCTTCTTTCTCGCTGTTCTTCCGCAAAGGTAGCACCGCGTGGAGAGAAGCTTCGCGTCGTTTACGAGCTCCTCCTTTGTGTCAAAACCTCTTGTAATGTACTTTTCATAGGAGCCGTAATTTACAGTAATCTCATCACTCACGCTTTCAGGAATTTTGTAGGTGTCTATGGAAAAATATGCCCCAACCTTGTCAAAATCAAGCTTTGCAAGCACTTTTGCCGTATACTCCGCATCGTTTACCGCGCTGTGAAAATCTATATTTTTCTCAATCTCAAGCATGTCAACCGCCGTCTCAAGCGCCCTTCTCGACTTGCCATCATCCCTGTCTATCGAAAAAAGTTTCTGCACATCATAGTAAAAAAGCGGAAAACCAAGCCGGCTTTCAAGCCCGTAATACTTCATGTTGCGCTGCAATTCCACAAGGTCGGATGTCCCCCATGTGCACAGACGATACTCTCCTTCCAAGCCGCACCAGTCAAAAAAATCCCTTACCGCATCGCCAAAGCTTATGCCCGCGTCAAGCTCCTCCTGCGTAACATGCGTAAGCCCCTTTGCTATATAGTGAAGCTCCTTGTAAACCTGCGGCTTTATATATCGGGAAAAGCTTCCCATGCGCCCCATGTTCTCATCAAGCTTCACCGCACCTATCTCAAATATCTCAAACGGAAGTGCCTCAACCTCGTCCTCCTTGCCGCTAGGACATTGGTTCCACTCCAAATCAAAAACTATATACTTCATTCTATTTACCACACTAATCCAAAATAATAACGAAAAACACTGTACTTTGCGTATTTTTCAACAATTCAACACATCTAAACCGCAAGACATAAAACAGTGTCAGTTTCCTGCCTGAATTTTAGATATCCTAATAATAAATGACTTTTAATCCATTCACAATAATGCTTTTTTATTATATAAAAAAATCCCTTCTCTAGCAATATATTTTTATAATGTATCATATTCATTATATTTTAATCATTTTTCCCATGCTCTACATCCCATTTTTCCAATTTTTGTTTAATTTTCTTTACCAAATCTTAGTTTGTGTTCATTGCTTCACATCGCTAAAGGTAGTATAATAGTACCATATTGGAATAAATCGATAAGTTGTAAACGATATTTGTAAGGAGCTTATTTGATGAACGTTAACTTTAGGAAAAAAGGCTTAAAAATAGCCTTTATATCTCTTATTTTTGTTATTCTATTTTTCCTTTCAGTATTATATTGTACCAACAGAATCAGCAAAGAGATGGAGCATCAGCTCGAGACCAACTTAATAGATGTTGCCAATCAGAATGCACTGGCGATAAGAAATCAGCTAAACGACAATTATCAGCTTTTAGAGAGCCTTTTTACCGAGATTAAGGAGATGCCCGGTGACATGGCCGACAATGTCATGCTTTTAAAGGGCTTTGTAAAGGCACACAACTTGAAGCGTGCCGGCTACTGCACACCCGACGGAATGTCCTACACCACCGACGATATTGTCATGGATTTATCATACCGCGAGTTTTTCAAGCGTGGACTTCAGGGCAAATCGACAATAACAGGTGTTTTGCAGGACGCATTCACCACCGACGGAGATGATGTCATTATTTTTTCCAGTCCCATGTACGATGATGCCACGGGCGATATACTCGGCGTGTTTGGAATTACATATGATGCCGGAGTTTTCAACGCATCCTTGCAGGTCGACTGCTTTGAGGGAAAGGGATGCAGCTTTGCGATAAACGAAGATGGCGATATATCAGTTGCGATGGGCTATGACTCCATACAGCTGTCAAAAAATCTGTACAGCGATATC
This sequence comes from Eubacteriales bacterium, assembly GCA_050874385.1. Lineage (GTDB taxonomy): Bacteria > Bacillota > Clostridia > Lachnospirales > Lachnospiraceae > CAG-882. Next base: position 3,021 of record JBNMKO010000007.1, on the reverse strand, counting down.
CTCTCAACCAACGACGCAAACACCGACGTAATAAACACCATAAAGAGCCGTATCGCTGCCGGAAATCCGGGTTTTGGAAAGCTCTTTATCGACTCTGTGGAATACTACTATTACAGAACGCCTATATCGCTTGTCGATGAGGAGATTACATGGAATGTCTTTACCATGGTTCCGACAAGCTATTTTCTTGAACGCTTCATGCCTGTAAAGAACACAATGTACCTTATGATATTTATAAGTATCTTTCTCGTGATTGCGGCGCTTATATCATATTTGATTATATTCCGCTCACAGCGCCGCCTTGTACAGCGTCTCGCATACATTGACCCTGTTACAAATGGTGCCAACTACGCCTGCTTTAAAAGGCAGCTTTTGAAAAAGACAAGAACAAAATACGGATACATCGTGTCCATGGATATACAACATTTTTCAAATGTCAGCATAACCGCCGGGGCTGCCGCCTCCGACGACATGATTAAGAAGACATGGCATGTCCTCACCGACTCACTCCATGATGGCGAGCTCGCCGCTAGGGTCAGAGATGACTATTTTGTGCTTCTTCTTGAAATGTCCGATGATGCCACAGCCGCATCACGGCTTGAGCACATGTCAAACGAGATACATGACCTTGCAATCTCATACGACGCACCCGGCATAAGGGCATGCTTTGGCATATATCCTGTGGACAGCCTTGACAACATAGACGAGGCATACAATAAGGCAAAGATAGGACGCGAATTTGCAAAAGAGCACCACGACAAATGCTACGCTTTCTACAATGAGCTTGACCACGAGGAGCTTTTAAAGAACCAGCAGCTTGAGGAGCGCTTTGATTTTGCCATAGCCAACCACAATTTTGAGGTGTGGTATCAGCCTAAGTTTTCCGCAGAAACCAAAGAGCTTGTCGGCTCCGAGGCGCTTGTGCGCTGGCGAGAGGTCGACGGCAAGTTAATCCCGCCGGGAAGCTTTATTCCACTGTTTGAGCGCGACGGTTACATATCGCGCCTTGATGAGTATGTGTTCAGAGAGGCGTGCAAAAAGCAGAAATACTGGCTTGACAGAGGTTTTAAGATTTATCCCGTGTCAGTAAATATAAGCCGCGCCACAATATACAGTGCCAACGTCGTCGACAAATATCTTGATATACTCGACTCTTTCAACCTGCCTCACAAGTACATACAGCTTGAAGTTCTAGAGAGCGCCATATCAGGAAAATCCGACATAGCCGAGATACTTGAGAAGTTCCGCTCAAACGGTGTGCACATACTTATGGACGACTTTGGAACCGGATATTCGTCTTTGGCAACGCTCAACATGCACTGCTTTGACACGCTGAAACTGGACAAGAGCCTTATCGACTGCATAGGCGAAAAGGACGGCGAGACACTTCTGCACTATGTAATCAAGATGGGACGGCATCTTGGTCTGCACATCACAGCAGAAGGTGTCGAGTACGAGTCACAGCTCTCCTATCTGCAGCAACAAAAATGTGATGACATACAAGGCTATTATTTTTCAAAACCTCTGCATGTAATGGAATATGAAAAACTTATCGCAGATTGATTTTTTCAAAAAGACACCGCTTAGTTTGCAGTGTCTTTTTCTGCTATCTTACCACACAGTTCAACAAAGTATTCCATAGCAGCTCTCGCTGTGTCGATATTTCCCGCCGCATATTTGTTTACACTGGTGTACCAGTTCGACACTATGTCGGGCGTGATTGTCCCGTCATTCACGCAGTCCATCTCCACCGCCTTTGTGTTTAAAATGTCATGATACACAGCCACATCATTTTTCTTGTCAGCCACGGACGGTATTCCCTTTGTGTCAGCCATCTTATTTAACTCATCCTCTGTTGCGATAAATCTCATAAACTCAACGGCATATTCGTAATCGTCACTGTTTTTGTTGACCGCAAATCCAAACCACGGCTCTCTGTACGCATAAGCCCCATTCTCGCCAAGCGGCGCATAGATGTATGTGTACTCAAACGGATTTGCCGCAAAAGCCTCCGACTTTGACTCCCTCTTCTTCATTCCGCTCACCTTCTCGGTGTTGCATACCCAGAACGGCACATTTCCCTCAAAAAATGTGAGTATTGCCTTGTCATAATTGTCCGACGGATAGGTCTGGTTGACAAAAAAATCCGTAAATCCATTGTCGATTATGTAGTCAAGCTTATCGGCAATGGGCATAAGCGCGTCAACAGCACTTTCCTTGCCCGCCATCAAATCTTTGTACAAATCTTTGTCGCTGAGCAGCATATCATATAACATATTTTCCGTCAGCTCCGCATACACCTTTGTCTCCGGCCCCTGTATAGGTGTGTATCCTTTCTCCTTTAAAGCTGCGAGAACGTTTATAAACTCATCGTAATTTTCAGGCACGGACAAGCCCTCATTTTTTAACAAAGTTACATTCACAACAAGCCCGTAAAGGTTCTGTCCCATAGGAATTGACACAAACCTTCCGTCCTTATAGCTCATAAGAAGCATGACCTTGTCTATATCGCCAAGGTCAATGTCCTCATCCGTCAAATCCGCAAATATATCTTTTGCCGAGTCCCCAAACTTGTTAAATACCTCATCGGATGTCATCAAGATATCCACAGTGTGATTTGCCGCAAGGTACTCCTCATAGTTGTCGCTGTTTATCTGCTCATAGCTAAATTCCACATTCGGATAGTACTTGTTGAAATCGTCCGTCACCATGTCAAACGCCTCAAAATTTCCAAAAAATCCCGTCGTGCCGAGCACAACCTTGCTCTGCGTGTCAAGCCTCGGAGTAAACCCGGAGCTTTCCTTTTTGGCACACCCCGCCATGCCAAACGCGGCGGCAAAAAACAAGCCCGCCATTGCCAATTTCTTATATACTTTCATTTCTATTTTCCTTTCATTGTATTACAGCACTTCATAATTAAGCGAATATTAATTGTATATTTTAGGTATCTTCATATTACATCAGAACTTCTTATTTTTGGTTTTTATAAGATACTCTATAAGCCTGTCGATATCAATAGGC